>NZ_CP032382.1:7302828-7615681 GCF_003589925.1 Chryseolinea soli
AGCATTATGCGCTGCACGGCGATCATGCAAACGCTCCCAGCCAAGAGCAAAGGAATTAATAGCATGCGCTGGTTAAATAAAAAATACGGGAGAATCTTGAGGTGTTTGTGTACGGAGGGATTTTTTCACGAGAATACCGCGGTGAAAGAACCCAACAAAGCGTGAGAAGATGTAAGATCAAAATAATAAAAAATGGCTGCTCATTTCATTCAGAAATGGGCAGCCATTTATGCCATCGGAGACTATCAGGCTATACTTCCCAACCCTTGCGATAGGTTCTTCCTACAAACTGATTGGCCTCTTCCATGTTGGTGATTTTCATGTTGTCTCCATCCCACAACAACTTTTTGCGGCCGTAGAACTCCATTTGGTCGCCGGTTTGTTTTCTCAACATGTAGCTGCGGATGGCAAGATTACCCATCAACACCGTTTCCGTCATCGGTCCGGCATAGTCGAACGATGACGTGAGGCCCTTATGTTCTTTGCTGCCGAAGCCTGCTTTACACGCTTCAACCCACTTTCGCTGGTGACCGTATTCCGGCTCATCCGTAGAAGCGGTCTCCGGGCCAAACTCCGTTGTGCCGTCGTTCAGGTAAAGTTTCGGCATCATCGGCGAACTGTCGTTGATGTTTGTTGTGATCAGACCTTTCTCACCGATAATGAGAACGCCATTCGCACTATTGGTGCCACCAAAGTCCTTGTCTGCCGGAATGATCTCCGGCCGTGATGGCCTGAGGCCACCATCGCTCCAGGTCATTTCAATGGGAGCTTTGCTTTTTTCGGTTGCCGCAAAGTGTAGTGTGATGAACGATGAAGGAGGACATCCTTCAGGATGATAATCGGGTGTCCACATTTGCGAATAGATAGAGCTCACGCTGCATTCCGCATCCGTGGGGTATTTCAGTCCGAGTGCCCGGAACGGAATATCGATCAGGTGACAACCGACGTCGCCTAGCGCTCCCGTGCCGTAGTCCCACCAGCCGCGCCAGTTAAAGGGATGAAGGTTCGGTGTGTAGGGCTTCATCTCTGCCGGACCGAGCCAAAGATCCCAATACAGATCTTTTGGTTTTTTACTTTCATCCGGCGCAGGCATCGCGAAACCCTGAGGCCACACGGGGCGATTCGTCCAAATGTGTACTTTCGAGATCTTGCCCAGGTTTCCGGAATCTATCCAACGCTGAACCATGCTGTGCAAGGGATTCGACCCACCTTGATTTCCCATCTGTGTCACCACTTTTTTATCGCGGGCCATCTTGGTGAGCATGCGCGCCTCCCGGATGTTGTGGGTCATTGGTTTCTGAACATATACGTGCTTCCCGCGCTGCATGGCAAATGCTGCTGCCGGTCCGTGTACGTGATCGGGAGTGGAAATGGTCACGGCATCGATATCCTTTTCCTGTTCGAGCATGACGCGGTAGTCATTGTACAACTTGGCTTTCGGGAAGTTTTCCACAGAGCGTTTCGCAGAGCCTGAAAAGTCAACGTCACACAACGCAGCGACTCTTTCGCGTCCGTTTACCGAAGCATTCTTGATATCGCTGGTGCCCTTTCCTCCCGCCCCGATGGCGGCAAGAACAAGTTGATCGCTGGGCGCGGTGAATCCAACGCCTCCCAGCACGTGCCTGGGGACAATAAAAATGGACGACGCAACCAGACTTTGTTTGATGAATTTTCTTCGCGAAGAGTCGCTTTTCATTTTATCGTGTTTACTCATGAGGGGAGATATTTGATGAATACGAATAATTTACTTTCGAATATAGAGAATTATAAATAGTTCAGCAATTTGTTTCCGAAAGCTAGTCGCCATCTTCGAAATGAAATGGCGTCTCCAACGGGCCAAGTAAAATTCAATCGACAGGGTCTCCATGAAATAAAAAAAGCGACAAAGACAGTCAACCTAAAGATGTTATCTTTATTGCAGGAAATCAATCTAAAATTCATAAACATGAAAAAGAAAATACTTATTGGAGTGGTGTCTCTCGTTGTGTTGCTTGCCATTGGCTTTGCCTATCTCAATTACCGGAACCGCACGTTAAGTCCTTCCGGAAAGACAGAATTGACAGTCAACGGCCTCACCGTTTCCATTCCGTATGCCCGGCCTTCCGTTCGTGGGCGGTTGATTTTTGGGACTGAAGGACAAAATGCACTTCAGCCCTATGGAAAATACTGGCGCTTGGGTGCAAATGAGTCGACCGAAATCACGGTTAATAAAGACATAGATTTCAACGGGCAGGCTGTTAAGGCGGGTACCTATAGAATGTATGCCATTCCCGGACCAGATACATTTGACATTGCTTTGAATTCAGAGCTCGGCAAGTGGGGCGCCATGGAGCCCGACTACAGTTTGGACATTTTACACACGAAAGTCCCGGTTGAACACCTGAGCACTCCGGTTGAGCAATACACCATCTCCATGGTTGAAGCCGACGGCGGCGTTAACGTGGTGTTTGAATTTTCAGATGTTAAATTCGTTGTTCCCGTAAGGCCACAGTAAATTTCAGCAACCTGATAAGGCGACTTTTGTCCTCCTCGTTGAAAATACAATCTCCCGTTATACCCATAAAAAAGACATCGTCATAAATTTATGACGATGTCTTTTTTTAGTTCAATACAAAGATCACGTTACGCCTTCAGTCCGGCATACCGGTTTTCCGATGGCAGATAGCCCTTGTCTTTAAGAATGACTGCCAATCGTTCATAGAAAGCAGGCTCTGCGGGTGTAACGCTTGCAAATCCATCCACCAAACGATTGTACAACGAGAACAAGGCGGCGATCAAAACCGTGTCGTGGATTTCCAGGTCGGTGGCACCAGCGGCTTTGGCTTTGTCGATCATGGAGGTGGTTACATTTTTTCCACTCACCTGAACGGCCCGGGCAATGTCGAGCAGGCCTTTCATTTTTTCGCTGACCGGCGCGTGCAACGGATCTTTTTTTACTTTCTCGGCCGTCTCCTTTTCGCCCAACAATATGTCGGCGGCCGCCGTGTGGGCCGCGGTGCAGAATTGGCATTCATTGCCGTAGGACACGACGGTGGCGATCAATTCGCGTTCACCTTCTGTCAGCGTCGAATCTCCGCGCAGCAAGATCTGGGTGAGTTGGCGGATGGGTAAGGCCGTCTCCGTCCGGTAGTTGAGGATGCCGGTGATGCCCGGCAAATTCACATCCAAGGGTATATGAGGCATTGCTCTTCGTTTTAAGTTATTCCTATTTCCCGAGTTTCTTTTCTGCTAGTGCGGTACCCTGGATACGCGCTTTGATCTTTGCGAAAGCGGTTTCGCGCGCCGTCGACACATCGTCGGCAAACGGAGAAAATCCGCAGTCGTCGCACGTGCCAAGCTGATCGGCCGGGATGACCTTGGCGGCTTCCACGATCAGGTCGCAGACTTCTTCAGGAGTTTCAACACGCGGGTCGAGCACGTTCGTGACACCGAGAAAAACACGTTGACCGGGCTTGAGCGATTTCTTGATGGCCTCCAGCACGGCGCGTTTATTTTTTTCGCCGGCATATTCGAGATAGAAATTGGTAGCGTGCAGGTCGAACAAGTAAGGAAGCAATTCTTCGTAAGGCACGTCTGCGCTATGGGTCGAATCGTGATCGCCGCCTGGGCAGGTATGGACACCGATCCGTTTGCGTTCGGCTTCGGTGAACCGGTCGAGCACCTGGTTGTTCAGGTCAATGAACATCTTCAGCAATCCTTTTGATGGATCGAGCTTGATCGCCAGCCTTGCTTCCGTGAAATCGATCTGCACATTGTACGCCCCATTGTCGAGGCACTTCCGGATGTCGGCTTCGGCTTCGCGGATAAGGTCCTGGATAAACTGATCGCGCGAATAGCCGGCGATGCCCTCCTGAGGATAGAGCAGGCTGATCGCAGAGGCCGAGATCACCGCCTGCTTCACCGGCAGCTTTGTGAGCTTCTTTGCTTTGTCCAGATAGCTGTTGGCATACGTCTGATAGCGAAATGCGCCGCCCGTCAGTTTGGGAAGTTGGCGCGTGTGACCATCGGCGAAGGGGATGACCACGCCATCCGGTGCAAGCTGTTTCATGCCGGCGATGGGATAGGTAGCAAAGCTCGGCTTCGATTGCTCGCCATCGCTGATGACCGGTGAACCGGTTTGCTCGAATAATTGAATGGTTTCCGCTAATGCTTTTTCTGTGAGTCTGGTTAATTCGTCTGCTTTGATCTCTCCTTTTGAAAAAGCGCCCAGGGCCTGCACCAGATAGGCGGGCCGTGGTACGCTTCCAATGGGTTCGGTTGGTATTTTCATGAATGTCGTTTTTTAGATTGTTTGTTATTTTAATAAAGAAAATCTCAATACCCCATGTAGCCTTCCTTGGCAAGTCTCTCGCCCATGGGCATATACGCATCGTTTCCAGGAGGTGCCCATGTGCCGAGTCCATCTACATACCGGTTATACATGCAGAAGGCAGCGGCAATCAAAACCGTGTCGTGGATCTCGCGGTCGGTAGCACCTTCTTTTCGCGCGGCCGCTACATCGGCTTCCGTTACTTTTTTACCTCCCTGTTGCACGTGGGCGGCAATGTTCAACAGTGCGCGCAGCTTGGCGGAGACGGGGGTCTTGACGAATCCCAGTTTGATGTCGTCGAGAAAGTTAGCGTCTTTGTTCAGGTGCGCCGCGGCTGCTGCGCCGTGCGAGGAATGGCAGAAGTGGCATTCGTTTTTAAAGGAGACATACGAAGCGATCATTTCGCGTTCGCCGCTGCTGAGGGTGGAGTCGCCGCGCAGAAGGATCTCGGCGAGAGCGCTGAGGGGTTGGGCGGTTTCTCTGCGGTAGTCGAGCAGGCCGACGATGCCGGGGAGTTGGTCGTTGAGGAGTTGGATGTGGGGCATGGGAATAGTATTTAGTATTGAGTATTCAGGAGCCAGGAGCCAGAAGCCAGGAGCCAGAATTCGGGAGGCGGAATTCAGTAGCCAGTATCCAGTAGCCAGTATTTAGTAGCCAGTAGGCTGTGATTGGAATTAGTTGTGGGTGTTGGGTGTGGAGACACGGGGACACTCGAGATAGGCTCGGGGCAATGATGCGTGTGAAAATCTTTCGATTGTTCGTTGCCAAGTGCGTAGTGAGATCAACGGTTTGTTGAAGTCAGTGGTGCGCCGTGTTTTTTAGGCGAGAAAGTCCGGGGGTGGTGTTGGTACGGGGAGATTGTTTGCCAACAGGTTAAAGTGGGGTGTTGGGCCAAAGGTGAGGGAGTGGCCTTCGCGATTTGGGGTAAGTGTCTGTGGGGTGGCGGGGATGTAGTCTTTGATGAGGCCGCTCAGTAATTTCAGGGTTTGTTGGGAGGACGTGGGGAGGTCGGTGGACAGTTTTATGAAATCTGTCATCACTGCGTGCAGTTGTTTTTCCTTGTGGTCTTTGATGCAGACGATGTAGAGGGTGTCTTTTTCCAGTTTTTGTTTTACGAGGTTGAAGAATTCACCGTGGTGTTCAAAGGAGCCGGTCATGCGTTCGTAGTCCTGGCCGAAGGTGTTGTAGGGAACGGTGAGGGGGATCTTGATGGTTACGGTTTCGTCTGTGTTGTAGTTCTCATCGTCAAGCCGTTGATTCATTTCCATCCGGGCGCGGTATTTCAGCCCCCAAAAAACGGGGTAGTATCCCACGACATCGAAGAGGAATACCGAGAGCAGGAGAATGGAAAAGGATCTTTTCAAAACTTCTTGCGGGAGATTGCTGTACGTAGTTTATCGAAATAATTCAAAATTTCAAAATCCGCTTTCCCGATGCGGCGCTCATCGCCGAAGACCCGATCCGGTGACCAAACAGAAGGACGTGCCTATGGCCAGGGTCCTGACGATGTGAAGTGACCACCATTTGTCTCTTAATGTCATCCAATCGCTGGGTGGGCTGTCGGGGTGCCAGGTCATGACGATGGCATTGATCGGTTGGTTTCCAAACCGGGTGATCAGACCGCTCAATACCAACAGGGCCATCGCCAGGAGAAGGGCTATGAATGTGCCCTTGTCTTCCCGTTGTAGAATCGCCGAGAGCAGTGTGAGCAAAATAACCACCAGGCCCAATAGCGGCATCAAGACATTAAAGGCGTTGATGAGGCCTTGCTGATATTCCACATATCCCGAAAAAGACATTTTTTTCGGATCGCAGCCCAACCATATCCCGAAGACAATCCCTGCCATTATCCCGGCAAGAACTACATTAAAAAACCGGACAATAAATTTTGACATGGGGAAAAAATTTGAGGTGGTGAACCTATCCCTAAGGGGGGCACGCGGGATAGCTTTATCTAAAGATACTAAATCCTGCCGTACTGAAAATCAATGATTTTTTACAATGGCTGAAATGCGAGGTTGTGGATTTTTGTAGAAAAAAAATCAAATGAAATCAAAAATCAAACCGGCATGGGTCCTGTGTGGATTCCTGTCTATAACGGTGCCTTTGTGGGCGCAGACAAAACCCAGTCAAAAATCAGATCAACCTCAAAATGCAGTAAAAATGGAAACGACAAAAAAACAAGAAGCGCCCGGGAGGGCTGCTTTTCCCTATGAGAAGAAATTTCAAATGGTCGATGGTGTGCGGATGGCCTATGTCGAGACCGGCACGGGAGATCCCATTGTTTTCTTGCACGGAAATCCTACTTCATCCTACATCTGGCGCAACATCATTCCCCATGTGCAAGACCTTGGCCGCTGCATTGCCCCGGATCTTGTCGGGATGGGCGATTCCCAAAAACTCTCCGACCCCACCGCCAACACGTTCGACAACAATGAAAAATATCTGGATGGCCTTTTGAAGGCGCTGAACATAAAAAAGAACATCATCTTCGTTGTTCACGACTGGGGATCGGCGCTCGCTTTTAATTGGACGCGCTCCCATCCCGACGCGGTGAAAGGTATTGTCTATATGGAAGCCATCCTCAGGCCGCGCCTCTGGAAGGAAGTGCCACCCTTCGCGCAGGAAATATTTCAGAAGATGCGATCCGAACAGGGAGAAGAAATGGTCTTGCAAAACAATTCTTTTATCGAGTTCAATCTTCCGAGAACGGTTCTCCGTCCTTTGTCGCAGGAAGAGATGGACAACTATCGTCGTCCCTTTCTGGAGCCTGGTGAAGGACGAAGGGTCATGCTGAATTGGGCGCGACAATTGCCCATGGAGAACGAGCCTCCGCACATGGTCGATGTTGTTAACCAGTATGATGAATTTATGGCGCACAGCAACATCCCCAAATTGTTCATCGAAGCAACTCCTGGAACGCTATCGGAGGTTGATAAGACCTTTTGTAAAGCGTGGCCCAACCAAACCCATGTCGTAGTTGCCGGTTCTCATAATCTGCAGGAAGATTCGCCTGATGAGATTGGGGTTGCTATTTCGGTCTGGGTGCAGGGATTGAATTGAGTCACTCGCCGGCAATCATATTGAACCGCAGTTGATCCTGGGATGATTTAGTGACGACCGCATCTCTCCTACGCTCGTGTTCTTTTGCTAATTTTTCTGGGCGGGGTTGATCATGATGTGCGCGCGGTGAGTGCCGGGGTCCATGATCCACGGCATGCCGGGTGTTGAGGGCTGCAGGGGCAGTCCGGTCGATTCGGCGGTGGCATAGGGAATGTAGATCACATAGCGCAGGTAGCCATCTTTTACTTCGCCTGTGGTTTTGTCGTATTGATCGTCCTTGGCAGAGTAAACATACAAGGTCGACGGCGATTTGGGCATTACCAATTTGCCGGACTTCACTTCCTGCTCGCGGATGGTAAATACCTCGTCGTTCTTTTTTCCTTCCTTTTTTAGTTCGCGTCCGCGGGCCATAAAGGGTTCCAGGTCTTTGTGATAGCACGACACGCTGAGCCCTGCCTGGTTCGGATCGTCGCCGAGGCAGATCATTCCATTTTCACCTTTCCGCAATACCACCAGTTCGCCTTTTTCATTGTAACCATACACCTGCGCTTTGTCGCGCAGTTCTGCCGGTGCCGCCAGGGTGGCAAGCTTGATTTGGACTTCGGGTGAGGGAATTTGTGCCGCCGCCATCAGGCTGGCGAGGACGAATGAACCAAAAAGAAAGGTTTTCATATCCGTGAATGTTTTAAAGTTTCAACGCCCGCCGCGGTGGGCGGCAGGCGTTGGTGAAGATATTCATTTTTTTAATCAATTCATTGCGGATAATCCCAACCCACTACTCCACCCAGGGCACTTTGGCGGACTTGTAGTAGTCAATGTCCCAAGCCTTAAAGCGCGGCGCGTGTTTGCCCAGGCGCACTTTATACTCGTCCCAGCTTTTTTCGCCCGTAGACCATCCCAGTTCAGCATAACCGGGGAGTCGGGGGAACACGAGATACTCGATGTCGTTCATGTTCTCGACGGTCTCCGTCCACAGCGGGGCCTCCACGCCCAAGACGTTTTCGCGGTTGATGCCGTGCGAGTAGGTGAGCGGATCCCAGTTGTAGGCAGAGTCCACTTCGATGTACGCTGCCCAATGCAGGCCGATGCGGGAAGTGGAGTCGTATTGCATGTCGAGGTACGCTTTATTGGCCGGCGACATAATGAGCAGGCTTCCTTTTTGAACCGCTTCCAGGGCATATTTTTCTTTGCTCCAGTGTTGAACGATCACGTTACTATCGACGTTGCCCTGGGACACTTCTTCCCAGCCCACCATCTTCTTGCCGTTGGATTTTACGATCTCCGTGAAGCGGTTCACAAACTGGATATACTCTTCTTTCTTGGTGACGTGCGCTTCATCGCCGCCGACGTGGAAATAGGGACCGGGTGTGATGGCGCTAAGCTCGCGCACTACATCATTGATAAATTTGAAGGTCTCTTCCTTGTTGTAGCGAAGCGTACTGAAGCCTACCTCCCGGCCGGTATACAACTGGGTCGGTTTGGTCTTGGTACCCAGGATGTCGGGCGAAGACAAGTCTAATTCAATTCTTCCTTCCTTGGGAACTTGTATGCCCCCGTTGAGTTCTCCATACGACGCCAGCGCCGAGTTGATGTGGCCCGGCATGTCGATCTCGGGAACGATGGTGATGAAGCGGCTCTTGGCATAAGCCACCAACTCGCCGTATTGCTCTTGCGTGAAGAAGCCGCCCTTGCCGCCACCCACTTGTGTGCTGCCGCCGTGTTTGGTCAGGTTGGGCCACGATTTGATCTCGATGCGCCATCCCTGGTCGTCGCTGAGGTGCAGGTGAAGGATGTTCATTTTATAGTAGCTGATCAGGTCGATGTAACGCTTCACATCGTCCATGCCAAAGAAGTGGCGCGCCACATCCAGCATCGATCCTCTCCAGCTATACAACGGCACGTCGCGAATGGTGCCGGTGGCAATTTCCCATGCCGGTTGCGCAGAAGCCGCGGGTGCTTTTTCGATGGCTGCGGGAAGCAACTGGCGGAGGGTTTGGAGTCCATAAAAAAGACCGGCCGGTTTTCCGGCAATGGTCACCAGGTCGCTCGTGATGGTGAGCGTGTATCCTTCGTTGCCCAACGTGGTGTCGGCGGATGCCGTGGTCAAGAATATTCCAGATTCAGGAGCTTTCTCGCTTGTTTTCAACGACAGGCTGAATCCCGTGCCTTTGTTCAACATATCGGCCAGGTATTGTCCGATGGGTTGGATGTCAGCGCCGGAGATCGTGATGGCCGATTCCTTTGTCAACTCAAATGCTTTTCCTTCAAGTACGGTGGAGTCGGGTTTGGGGATGACATTTTGAAATTGGGCGATGGCTTCGGGTGATGCATCTTTTGCTCGTTTACAAGACGCCGTCACGGCGACAACCAAAATAAAGAACAGTGTTTGGGAGATAGAGAAGAACCTGGTCATAGGGGATTTAAATTGAGCGATAATGATAGCAACATTGCTTTAATTATCATACGATCACCTCGAAATTTTAGCGTGTGCGACAAAGCACACGCGCAGGCCGGCGATTTAGATACATGAGTGGTCAAGTGTGGAGAATACACTAAGAAGACACACGCAAGACACACAAAGAGCATCACGTATCCGACGTTGTCCCTCAAACGCATTGTCCGAATTAAACGACAAACTGTTCGTTGTTGAACGTCGGTGTGATGCGCCTCGTCGATTTATCAATTCATGAAGGCGGTTTGACGCGATGGCATTATATTTGATCGACAAAATCAGATATAATCGAAGACGCTATATGAAAAGAACATCGATAGGCGAATTTGAAGAGATCGTTCTTCTTATAACGGCCCTCCTGGAAGAGGATGCCTATGGTGTGACGATCACCCAGGAAATTGAAAAGCAAACCGGGCGAAAGGTCGGTTTCAATACCGTGCACACCACGCTGCAACGCCTGGAAGAAAAAGGACTGATCACTTCAAAGATGGCTGGCGCCACCGCCGAACGGGGTGGCCGGCGAAAAAGATATTTTAGAATAACGGCACTGGGCAGCCGAACCCTGCGCGAACTGAAAGAGCTGCGGGAGAAACTCTGGAAAGTTTTGCCCCCAAAAGTAATAGGCCTATCCGGAAATTAAATCAAACGCATGGCACCAGAACACAACAGGCCCCCACGTTGGGCACAAATGCTTCTTCGGAAATTCGCATCCACCGACAGCCTCGAGGAAGTTGAGGGTGACTTACTGGAATTCTTTATTCAATGGAAAGAAGCATACGGCATCCAAAAGGCTCGTCGGAGATATGTGTGGACGGTATTCACTTTACTTCGTCCCTTTGGAAAAAGAAAACATCATGATCGTTCAAAATCAGCCGCCTATTTTATGTTGAGAAGTTACTTTAAAATGAGCTGGAGAACTTTGCTAAAAAATAAAGTCTCCTCGCTCATCAATATTTCGGGGCTTACCCTGGGGCTTACTACCAGCATCCTCATTTTGTTGGTGGTCATAAATGAATTCAAGTATGACCAGTTTCATACGAATCTTGCGGACACCTACTTGTTGATGAAAAATCAAAAAACGAACGAAGGTATTTCCACGGGATGGTCCACCGCAGGGCCCATGGCGGAAGCGTTGCGAACGGAATTTCCGGAGGTAAAATATGCCGCGAGAGTGGCCCCGTTCGATGAACAGCAAATCGTGGTCAACAACAAGATCTCGTACGAGTCGGGCATTTACGCCGATCCCGATCTCTTCAAGATCATGACGTTCCCATCGCTCACCGGGGACGTGGTCAGCGTCTTGGAAAGCAATTCTGCTATCGCGATCACCAAAGACATGGCGAAGAAACTTTTCGCCGATGAGAACCCCATCGGAAAACCGATCTTGTTCAACCGGCATCATTCCCTCACGGTGGGCGCCGTGATAGAGAACATCCCTGACCATAGTACCCTGAAATTCGGAATGGTGATTCCCTTCGCGCTCTTTGAAAACGAAAACGACTGGCTCAAAAAATGGGACGACAACCGGATCATGACCTGGATGCAACTTCAGCCCGCGGCCGATATTCCATCGTTCAATCAGAAGATAACTGAATTGATTCAACAGCGATCAAACGACAAAATGGTTTCGCAGTTCGCTTATCCTCTCAAAAAATTGTACTTGTATGGCAGTTTCTCCAATGGCCATCCCGACGGTGGTAGAATCACGGCGGTCCGCATGCTGATCGGGTTTGGTGTATTTATGCTGCTGGTTGCGTGCATCAATTTTATGAACATGGCCACCGCACAATCCGAACACCGGGCAAGAGAAGTGGGTGTCAGAAAAGTGCTAGGCGCTTCGCGGCGGTGGATCATTTACCAGTTTCTGAACGAATCTTTTGTGATGACCTTCCTGTCGTTGTTCACGGCATTGGCACTGACGGTGCTGATCATTCCTTCATTCAACACGCTGACGCATTCGAAGATTCATTTTGATTTCACCAGCTTGCCCATCGGATTGTGGACGCTTGGCATTGGGGTCGTCACCGCGCTGCTGGCCGGAAGCTATCCCTCGCTGTTCCTGAGCCGCTTTGTGCCCGCCCGGGTTTTGAAAGGCAGGATGGTCAGTGGCAAGGGGGGCGGGCTGCGCAGGGCGTTGGTGACTTTTCAGTTTGTCATTTCCGTGTTCTTTCTCATCGGCACCATCATCATGTATGCTCAATTTGAGCATGTCAGAAACCGCCCCATCGGCTACGAGCAGGCCAACCTCATCGATATTCAACTGGACTCAGCCCTGTCTGCAAAATTTGCATACCTCAAAACAGAAGCCTTGAAAATCCCCAATGTACGCTCGGCAACGGGTGTGTCGGGCAACATATTGTATTCCGGCGGCGCGGTCACGGGAATGGACTGGCCAGGAAAACGCCCAGGGGAAGATCTTTCGGTAGTGGTCGGTGATGTGGAGTATGACTGGAGCAAAACAATCGGTGTTTCGATGGTACAGGGCAGGGATTTCGACCCCGCTTATGCCGGTGACCTGAGCCGTTGCATTCTCAATGAAACAGCCGTAGCACAAATGGGTTTACAAAATCCCGTTGGAGCCATGGTCGGTGGTCACGAGGTGATCGGCGTGTTTCGAAACTATGTTTTCAATAATCCCTTTGGGAAAATTGCACCGATGGCGCTTTACTTAAATCCGTCGCGAATGAATCATCTCTACCTCCGTGTGCAAAACGACCCGCAGTGGCGTCAAACCGTCGATCGTATTGAGAAGATCGCAAAAAGTGTCAGCCCGGAGTTTCCTTTCCGTTTTTCTTTTACGAAAGATGAATATCAGCACCGGTTCAATGAAATTTCAGATACGAGCTTGATGATCTCCATCTTTGGCGGCATGACCATCTTTATTTCGTGCCTGGGGCTGTTCGGCTTGTCGGGCTTTGTGGCGGAACGAAGAAGCAAAGAGATGAGCATCCGGAAGGTATTTGGCGCGAGCATGCTTCGTGTTTTCGTTTCGCTGTCGCAGGACTTCCTCAGGCCGGTGTTGATTGCACTGCTCATGGTCATCCCGTTGTCGTTCTTCATCGCGCAATGGGCGCTTTCCAACATCAGTTATGCTGTACCTTTAAGTTGGTGGATGTTTGCCTCAGGTGGGGTGATGATACTTGTGATCGCTATCGTTATTGTTCTTTATCACGGCTGGAAGACGGCGCGGGAAAGTCCGGCGGTTCGATTGAAAAATGAATAGTAACGGCCCGGGAGAGTTCATCAGGCTCTTTCTCCGGGCCGCAACGTCAAGGATATTCTTCTCCAAACCAAAACTCTGCCAGCATTCCATCTTGAAAATAGTAACTGCCAAAGTATAAGAGTCCGTTTTCCTGTTTGTAATAATACATCCAAGTGTCTTCTTGCTTCTTATCCTTGGGCTGGCCTAAAGTTTCGGATAGCTGTTCTTTGGTTATCCCCAGCCGGATGCCTTTGCCGGTAATAAATTCCTTTTCGTTGATCCGAAGTTTGGGAAGTTTCCGCTCCTTATTGTACTCGACCTTGTATTCCGAAAATTGATTGACAACATCGCCGGGATGAAATATCATGGTCAACAGTTGATTTCCCGTTTCATTTATAACTTCGGCTCTCTCGCTTTCATTGTCGACGATGTTGTCGGTTATCCCCATAATCCTTTCGATTGACGCCGGATCTCTCAGCTGCAAGCCGTTGATGGTCGAGTCATAGAATTGGGGTCTATGCCTGTCGTCGTTAGTCGACTGCCCGAAATTGTCCAGGGTCAAAAAAACTCCAACGATCAATAGTAGTACCGTCTTCATTTATTTTCGTGTTGCATTGATTCCATTACTGCCAGGTTTAGCTCTCATTCTCTTAAAAACATGCACGAAGATTAATCAAGGATTCCACGGGTTTCCCCCTCAACCGCGCCGGCTCGCAATCGATCTGAATGCTATTCAGAACTCCCTTAATGAACGTATAGTCCTTGGAGTTCCGCTCGATGGGCTGAGCAACGAATAACCCACCGTGAAAAACTTCGAAATCCAATACCCTTTTATCAGGAGATATTTTTAGAACGATCGAATAGGCTCTCTGAGGATCTCGACCGGGGGCGTACTGACTCAAATAGGCGCTAAGTAATGCTTGAAGGCCATTCCCCTGTGGTTCAATGTATCCTTTGCCTTCCTTGTCCAGTCTATTCGCAATACGTTGTTGGCTCGTTAGAAAATCTTTCCCCCATCTTTTCTCTATTTCCGCCTGCATGGCCTTGTAGAAACATTCAGCCTCGCCCTCGTATTGAAGACAGGTCCCGCTGTCATAGATATCGTCCATTACGCCGCATTCAATTTCCAATAATTTCCTCAAGGTCAACGTCGATTCAATGTTCATGGGAAAACTAATTGTCCGGCTGGAAATCAGTCTGTCGGCATGCTCTCTTCCTATTTCACAACCATCAAATTTTACTGCAACATCCTTTAGTTCAACTTCAATTTGCTTGATGCTGGTTTGTCCCAAAACACCGGTAAAACATACCAGCAGCAGAAGTATCGAAAGTACATACCCGGTCGCAGTCATATCCTCTTCAGTTGAGGTTCAACTTTATCAAAAAAGGCTTGATAGTCATTACCATTCTCCGGATCAGTAATTCTAGAGAACCCACAATTGTCAAAACAAATTCTTAAGTAATTTATGAACGTTGTATTGTGTTCTTCATTTAAAAATTGTCCATCAACGCTCGGTTTGTCTGTGAGTTTCAAAGAATAAGCCATTCCACCACTAATATTATCCTTATGCAAATAGTCGGCTGAAAGCTGCAGGGCAGCAACACCATCGTTCTCAAACCCTTCCGTTAATTCAAAAATGCCGTCTTCGCCGGCCACATAGGAAACAAGGTCGTCCAGACTCATTATTTGTATCGGGTCGGCGCAATTCCAAATAAAATTCTCATTTGTATCATAGTCCCATGCAAAATTGCAGGCTCCGACAATCTTATAAAAAGTCTTCAACGATTGAGGCACAAACCCAAACGGGATCATGGCTTTGTCTAATTTTGTCAACAGTTCGTCCGTATTTGCCAGTGGCTTTACCAAAGGTCTTTCAGAATTATAGTCGAACTTCGTTTTGAAAAGGTAGTTGATCGCCAAAAGTTCCTTGTAAATGACGTCAAGATTAAAGGCAACCCTTTCAAAAGTTTCTATAAGCACCTTTTCGACTTCGGGATAGTGACGCGACCGGAGTGCATCGTCGCCTAATTTTTCGATGTCAGCATAAACAGCTTCTGTTTCGCCGGTCAGATATCTCTCGTATAACGTCATTCAAAAGATGTTAAAATGTCAGCAGCAGTCGCGGGACGATCTGTCATAAAAAAAGGCAACCGTGCTTTACGATCGCCCTTTACCAAAAGTAAGAAATATACCCAAACTAAAACTTCGGCAATTCAAAAATAGTGCGTTTTTACCCGGTAACATTTCCAAAAATTACCTGAAGCCAATAGAATATTAGCAAGTATTGGGGCCAACGGGCGTCCGGCCGGTCTCGTTTGTATCGACAACCTATCGTCTCTCCTTCAGCCTTAGGACCGTAATCGACCACGGCTTGAATTGATATTCAAAATTTGAAGCGATACCTCCGAAAGTTGTTTCCTGGGGAATGAATTGGCGTGGTTGAGCAAAAGAGTTTTCATCCTCAGGCGAACCGGAAGAAAGTGTAATGGCCTTTCCCGTATTTTCCAGCGAAGCGTTGTTGATCGTTAAAAGAACTTTTCGCTTCTCCCCTGTTGCGTTCACCACTTTGATCACGATTTCGTTTGTCTTCTCATCGCGGCCCGCAATGCCGAAGAAGTCTTTGGGTTTGGTGTAGGTCATCAGGAGTTTTCCATCCAGGAAGCATTCCACGGTGTTGTTGTTCACGTGAAGCTCGATGGCATACCAGCGATTCAATTCAATAGCATTTTCAAGACGAACGGGTTGAGAAACGATGGCGTCGGCGCCTTTCGTCACACTTTCGAAGGCCGCGATCTTGTTCACCCAGGCGCCAATGTGCGCGCGGAGATAATTTTGATTGTCGCGCATCGCAAAGGGGATCATGAAGGCGTTGGTGCCACCGGTTTTCTTTGCTTTCACTTTCAGGACATAGCGATCAAACAATTTATCTTTTAGCGTCGCCAGTGGCCAGGCGCCATCCTGGGTCTGGGCCAGGACGTTGTCGTGTGTCGACCATTGCCCTCCTTCAAAATTCCATTCTTGCCCCGTTCCCAGATCACCCTTGTAAATCGTCTGGCCGTCTTTGATCACCTCGATGTCTTTATATTCAGCTTGTGTGTCCCACGTGCTGAAGCCAACGTTTCCCTGGAAGGCCGGCGTGTCGTTGTCAACGGGCGCATCTACTTTTGTCGTGAGGTTGATCGACGCTTTGTTCTCGTTCAGCATCTGGATGGCGTAATAAGAAATGCGGGCAAAGCTTCTTGCCTGGTCAAAGCGGATCAGGTTTACGGGCCAGTCGGTGTCGTTGATGTTCTCCAGGAGTGGTGCGTAGCTGCTCATCGTGATCAGGTCCGAGTTTCGTTCCAGGCCGAGTATGAACGTGGCGTCGTTGAGGGCTGCCGTCATGTTTCCCGAACCGACACCGCCGTTGCAGGCATATTCGCCTATGTATAGCTTCCAATCTTTCCGTTCGTATTTGTCGTACCAGTCAGGGTAGGTCATGGCCCAGCCGGCCGCTTTGTAGGCATGCTCGTCGGCCAGGTCCATTTTTTGGATCGACGCAATCGTGGGTTTGCTCAAATGCGCGATGCCCATGGCCGCTACGATTTCCAATTCAGGATACCTGGCGTTTATGGCCTCGTAAAAAATATTGAAACGCTTGCCGTACTTCTCTCCTACTTGCTCATTCCCCACTTCCACATAGTGCAAGGGAAAAGGTTCGGGATGCCCATTCCTGGCGCGCAACGCTCCCCAGGTCGATTCCTTGGGGCCGATCGCATATTCTATCGCGTTGAGCACATCCGCCAAAATGGGGCCGACATCTTTATCCTCCACATACACACCGCTCCTCATTTCACAAGCGATGCCGCAGTTGAAGACATACATGGCATTGGCGCCTATGTCTTCACAAAACTGGAGGAACTCGTGATAGCCCAACCCATCGCTCGACCAATATCCCCAGGGGCTGTAGGTTCCGGAGCGCTGTTCCACCGGACCGAGCGACCGGCGCCAGTTTGGAGCGCTCTGCGTGCTGATGCCTTCCACAAAACATCCCCCGGGCCACCGGACAAAAGCGGGTTTGAGATCTGCCAGGTATTGTGCGAGGTCCGGTCGCAAGCCGTTCTTCCTGTTCTTGAAAGTCCTTGTTGGAAAGAGCGAGACAAACTCCAGCCACACCGTGCCGGTCTCGGAGAAGGACAACTGAAATGTAGCCCTCTCATCAGAGGCTTTTGCGCTCAGCGTGGTGGTAAATTTTGTCCAGTGGAGCGCATTTATTTTTTCAAAAATCTTTTCGCTTAATATTTTTCCGTCTTGGCCCACTAGCCTGGCCGTGATGTTCCCTTTGTAATTCCGTGTGCGATTATAAAATGTCAGTTCATACGTCGCCCCTTCGTCGATGTTAATACCCCAAAAACCTTCGTTGACAACCGCCACCTTGCCAGCCTTCCCGATGCGGGCAATGTCTACCCGCAGCGATCGGGGCGTTTCTTTGTAGAGTGGGTTGGTGAAATCGAGTGCAATCGTTGCCTCTGAGTCTTGCGTCTGCAGGGACCATGCAGGATAGTCGGTCTTTGCTTCAAAGGGCATCTTCCAATCCACTACACGTCCCGCTCCATAGTGTGGCGTTCGGGGTGGGATGATAAAACCCGAATCTAGTGTGCAGCCTTCGGGGATCCGGCTTTCTTCAAATCCCCGGTTTTGGATGAGCTCGGCATACAACCCGCCCTCGCCCCCATGGCTGATCTCCTCGAAAAAAATGCCGTGCAGCTCTGCAGATACTCTCGCTCCGGGCTTGTTGCCCTCCACGACAATGGTGGGCGATTGCGCCGGGCACAAGTTCCAGAGCGCGATGAACAGTAAAGAACTTAACCTTCGCTTCATGCTTAAAGGTAGCCTTCGTGTGTTGTGCCCGTTTTGCGTATTTTGTCTGCCATCGATACGATTTTACCCGTATTCAAATGATTGCGGCATACCTTAGGATAGGGTAGTACAACAGAAAAGTCCTTTCCGGAGTGATCTGATATTATCCTACCCTGATACTTTATTAACTGTACATTTGACAATTATTAATTTTTTACGAATATTTATCTACAGAATTAACCCTCCCCACCATTATGAAGATTTTACCCTTTAAGATCCCAAAGACTTCACAGGAGTCTTTCCGGCTGCAAGAGGATCGGGAAATCCACTTTTACGACAATCTTCATCAACACCCGGAAATACAGCTCACCCTCATCCTGAACAGCGAAGGAAAAGTGATCGTGGGAGATTTCATCGGGGCGTTTAAACCCGGCGACATTTTCCTGATCGGCCCCAACCTGCCACACGTGTTCCGGAACGATCAAAAATATTACGACAACCCACAAGAAGGACAAGCGCACTCCCTCACGGTGTTCTTCGAATGGAAATCTTTTGGCGATACGTTTCTGTCGATGCCCGAGCTTTCGCACCTGAGCGATTTCTCCAAGCAAAGCGAACGGGGCCTGTTTATTCAGGAACCGATCAAAAGCCGCATTGCCCAACTCATGAAATGCATGTTCCGGAAAACGGGAATGGACCGCCTCATCGTGTTGCTCAAGCTTCTGAATATTTTATCGGCGCACAAGAACATGGAGCCCCTCGCCTCTTCCGGGGTATACAACGAATTTGATGAATTGGATGGCCGCAAGCTGGCCGACATCTACCGGTTCACCATGAATGAATTCCATCGCAAAATTTCGCTGGATGAAGTGGCCGACCTGGCGCACATGACCACCAATTCTTTCTGTCGCTATTTCAAAAAACGCACGCGCAAATCGTATGTCGATTTCCTCACCGAGATCCGCATCGGACATGCGCGAAAACTTTTACAACAAAACGATCTCAGCATCTCCCAGATCTCCATCGAGGTGGGGTTCAATAACCTGTCGAATTTCAATCGCAAGTTCAGATCGGTTTGCTCCATCACGCCCACAGAATTTAAAAAGCTCCACGAAAACAAAAAGGATATCCTGGTGCACGCATAAACGGCAAAGGCGTGAAGAGAAAATTCTAGGCGTTAAACTGAATAAGCCCGTAGGGCTTGAATGCAACGAATAGGTGAAAGCACTGTAGTCCTCCTGTAGCATCAAATTAACGCTCCTTAAAGACGAAGGGCGCGAAGTCCTATTCACGGCGCCGTCCTCATTTCAACGGGATTCCTTCACCAGACGAACACCAAACACAGGGCCAGCCTGATTCTTGGTTTTGGCCTGGAACGTGATCTTGATATTGGATTTTCCTTCCACCAGGTTTGTCGGAACCTTGTACGAAATATCGTAGAACTTGCTTTCTTTAAATTTGTTGAGATCCACGCTGGCGATCTTCTCGCCGTCCACCAGGATGTCAAAATTACGACCGCGATTGTCCATGCCCCAATAGGTAGCGATCAGGTTGTAAGAGAAACCCGGAACCACTTTCATATTGAAACTGAACGATCCTCCGTCATTAGCGACCCGGAATTTACGGGTGTGCGATTCGCCGGTCTCGAGGTTTTGGCCGGTGAAGTTGTGATCGCGTTCGGGCTGCATCTCGCCTACGCGTAATTCATCGACGGTACTTTTTTCCAGTTCATAGGCCAACCGCTTTTTCTCTTCGTAGCGATGCTGTTCGTCTTTCCATGCCTGTGGGGAGAACACATCCCAGTACACCGAATAGTAGGCGTCGTCGACACTATAAAAAGGTTGGAGGGTGACGTCGGTGGGAGAACCGATCTTATTGGTTTTGAACGTCAGGTTGTCTTTGGATTGGGTTACAAAGAATTTGCTCACATCCGTTTCGTTCGAGACCAAGACCGGGATGCCGGTGGTGGGGTCGGGTTCCGACGTGCCGAGGTTTCCGGCTAAGAGCACGGGGCCATAGAAGAATGCGCGCCGGTCCGCATTGTCGGGCATGGCCACAGCATGCAGCGATGATTCCAGATCGATCTCGATCACGTCGTTGTTTTTCCATTTTTGTGATACGGTGATGTATCCATCCGGCTGAACGGTGGCCGGTATAGCCTTGCCGTTCACCCGAACCGCGATTTCCCGGGGTGCCCATTGGGGCTTCCGGATGCGCAGGATTCTTGCCTGTGCACGGGGGGTCTGCACGGTAAGCTTGATCGTTTTCTCCTGGGGAATGTTGCTGGTTAGTGTCAACTGAAAATCTTTTTCCTTCCAATTCAAAACCGAGGGAATGAAAAGGTTCACGTACACGCTCCCATCTTTTCCCCTAAAATAAATGCTCTCACCGTATTTCACATGATTCTCGATGCCCGATCCCACGCAGCACGTAAAGGTGTTGAACTCATCGCTGAACTCTTTGCGCGTTCCCATGCGCAGGGGTACGAAATAGCACATCATGCCGGTCTTGTGATTTTGAGAAGCGAGGATGTGGTTGTACAAACCGCGCTCGTAGTATTCCATCAACGCCGCCGAAGGCTGCAACGCAAACAGGTGCCGGGTCAGCTTGAGCATGTTGTAGGTGTTGCAGGTTTCCATGGTGTTGTCCGTCAGCTTGTCGTTGAGCTTGTCGGCTTCGCTCAGGTATTCGTAGTTGCTGTTTCCACCGGGGGCATAGGAATGGTGGTTGACCACCGTTTGCCAAAAGAAATCGCCGATGACAAAATCGCTTTTCGCGCCGGTAAGCTCATAGCGACGAACGGTGCCGATCACTTTTGGGATTTGGGTGTTGGAGTGCCGGCCCGGTAAGATATCCACGCGGTGGGCCAGCGAGTCGAGCACTACCTTGTCGTGAAATTTATAGGAGAGCTCCAGGTATTTTTTGTTGTTGGTGAAGGCATAGGTGTTCACCAGCACTTCGTTCATGCCGCCGTATTCGCAAAGCAACATTTTCTGGATCTGCTCGTCGCTGAGATTTTTCAGTGTGTTCTCCGTCCAGTCGGCCATGCCTTGTTCGATGGCGAGGGCTTTCTGATTGTCGCAATACAAATACGCATCCAACAAGCCCGCCATCACTTTATGAATGGTATACCAGGGCGACCACGAGCCATTCAGGTCAAAACCGCGCGAACGGATCTGCCCTTGCGACACCTCCATAAAAACGGAATCCTCACGCGGTATGGCACCGACATAACCCGTCTTGCGTGCCACCTGGCATTCCTGCAATTGGTCGACGATATAATTCACGCGCTTGAGAAACTCCGGGTTCCCCGAAGCAGCATACTCCAATGCGCAGGCCGATAAGTAATGTCCCAGCGTGTGCCCCGCCAGACCTTCGCTTTCCCATCCGCCGTATCGTTCTGCTTTTGGTTTCAGGCCGGAGTGTGTTCTGAATTGTGACAGCAAACGGTCGGGCTCGATCATCAAGAGAAATTTGATGTCGGCATCCCGCGCCACCGTGAACTCGCTTGGCAGCAGGCTTACTTCCGAAAGGGCAAACGGATATGCAGCCATATCCACCTGCGGTTTTACTTTGACACGAGGATTCTGCTCGTCCGGCAAATAAGATTGGCCGTGGGCGATGTATATAGATAAAGTAGAAAAAAGCAACGAAAGAATGATCAGAGCAACCGGGTTACGAGGGGTGAAACGATCGAAAATAAATGCAGGCATAGCCATTCGTTAAAAAGCTTACAAATTCTTAAACAATACTTTTGAGTGCGGCGTCAATTCACCGACCATTCTAAAATTCCGGAAGAATGTTCTTTGGGAAGGGTCACTTCCAATCGCAACGCTTTTGTTGTCACCGGTTCGAAGGACACTTCGGAGTACTGATCTTTCAGCACATCGTAGTTCTTTGTATTCTTCACGGGCAGCCATTGGTCGCCACTTTTATAAAGCAACTTCCACCCGGCAGGGATCCGGCAATCGCCAAAGGGGCTGTCGTCAAACCAATACACTTTGGCGGTGGCCACTGTTGACGATTTTTCAAAATCATATTGCACCCACTGCACGGTGTCTTTCATCGGCCACCAGTGGTAGTAGATAATGCTGTGATCGTTGGAGTTCTTCGGTTCCATCTGGTCGTTCAGAGCCGAGAGCATCCTGGAGTTGTGGGATGCGGAGATCACACTGCCCGACGCTACGGTAGGCGCTGGTGTAGGTTGGGCGGCGCCCGGTTGGTCGGGGATCCACACCACCATTTCGCCGGCGCCGCGGTGGGCCCAGGTGAAGTAGGGAATGAGCTCCACATCCACGTCTTTGACTTTGGTTTCGGTAGACGAAACGCGTGCCGCCGATTTGCCTTTTGCTTTCAACACATACATGCCTTTGAAGAAGCTTGAATCGTACACGGCACTCACGGTGGCATTGTCGGGGATCACGAGGTTCAGCACTTTCTTGTCGGCGTTGTCTGGCCACTCTGCGCAATAGACGAGCGGTCCGCGTTGGTATGCATAGCGGTCTTTATCGGCTTCGATTTTTTCATAGCCTTGAATTTTGCGGACCGGCATCGGCAGGTTCACGCGGATGACATCACCCTTTTTCCACTTCTTGTTTAAGACCACATAGCCTTTGTCCAGTTTGAATTCAACCGCTTTGCCATTGAGGGAGACGGTGGGTTGCTCCTTTGCCTTGTCGTGAAAAGCATACAAGTCGCCGGGGATGGGTTTGTCGATGGCCCACCCCGGGATGCGCACGCGAACGTCGAATGCCGCAGGCTTGGCGGGGGTCACTGAAATTTGCACGTCGCCTTGCCAGGGGTAATTCGTCTTCTGCTCGAGCTTTACCGGATTTTTGTCTACTGTAAAGTTGACCGTGCTCTCGCCATAGAGGTTTACATAGATCGACGGTCCTTTTTGAGCATAGAAATAGCCACCCACCGAAGGCACAAACCGCGTGACGTTGCTCGGGCAACACGCGCAGGCAAACCACGGGCTCCGCTGATGCTGGCCGTGCGACTCCAAGGGGTTGGGATAAAAGAAACGATCGCCCGTCAAGGACACACCCGACAAGAAGGCGTTGTACAAGGTCCGCTCCAACACGTCATAATATTTTGCATCGCCGTGGAGCAGGAACAGCCGGTAGTTCCAATACACATTGGCAATGGAAGCACAGGTCTCGTTGTAGGCCGACATGTTGGGAAGATCAAAGTCTCCGCCAAAAGCTTCGCCGTTGCCGGTGGAGCCGATGCCTCCCGTTACATAAATTTTCTTGGTCACGGCATTTTCCCAGATGTCGTCGATGGCCTTTATATACTGGGCATCCGAAGTCAGGGCAGCAATGTCCGCCATGCCGGCATACATGTAGGCCGCCCTCACGGCATGCCCTACGGCTTCGTGCTGGTCGACCACTTTCTTGTGGGCCTGGTTGTATTCATCTCCGCCGGGACCGCGCACGTCGAGGATGAACTTGCCGGTCTCCAGGTATTTTTTGTCGCCGGTCACTTTATACAATTTGGCCATGGCCAGCTCGATGATCTGGTGGCCGGAATAGGTGTGCAATTTGTCGGGGCCAAAATCGGCACACACACGGTCGGCGGCTTTGATGGCGATGTTGAGCAGCGTGCGCTTGCCCGTGGCATGATAGTGCGCCACGCCGGCTTCGATGAGGTGGCCGATGTTGTAGAGTTCGTGGCTGAGGATCTCTTCTTTTTCCCACCGCTTGGTGCCAGCCCATTCGTGGGCATTGGCGCCCATGATGGTGCGGTTCGTATAAATGTATCCGTCGGGTTCCTGGGCTTTGCCGATGATGTCGATCAGCGAATCGACCTTGGCTTCCAAGGCCGGGTCTTTAAAAATTTGAAGCGAGTAGCTGGCGCCTTCGATGATCTTGTACACATCGGTGTCGTCGAAGGTGAACTCCGTGCAGAACGTTCCCGTCTTCAGGCCGGCGGCGATCTCAAAGTTCTTTACCCTTCCGGTGGACTCACATTTCCCTAGCGTAAACGGAATGGTGACTTCGTGATTCGTTTTTATCCGCGGTGCCCAAAAGTTATCTTTCAGGTTCACGGCGTTAAAGAGCACGGGTTGTATGGGGTAATCGCCAGCCTGTAATTTTCCGGTTTGCGCTTTCACAGCAAACACGCTGGTCCAGCAACAGAAAAAAAAGGCGGCGCTTTTCGTCGTTATTTTCATGGCTATTTTTATACGTTTAATGGTGCCGCGTTGACGACCCGGTCACGATATCAAAACTAAGCCTAATATGCCTTTCCGTTTTGATTTATATTAACAACTACCGGTAGAATTTTAACTCTCTGAGGGTGCGAAAACCTCACTGTGCAGGATAGGCCATCTCCCACGCCGGTGGCTCGCGATTCAAAAGCGTCCGCACAAAAAAGTCGCGACGCTTGCGTTCGCCAAACTCGCCCCCTGCGGAATGCCCCATGCCTGGCACCGTGATCAACTCAAAGTCCTTCCCTGCTTTGATGAGGGCATTGGCCAATTGATAGGTGGAAGCGGGATCCACATTGTCGTCCAGCTCCCCTACGATCAGCAGGAGCTTGCCGCCCAGCTTGGGTGCGTTCACAATGTTGGAGCACTCCGCATACTGCGGACCGATGGGATAGCCCATCCACTGCTCGTTCCACCACATCTTATCCATCCGGTTATCGTGACATCCACACGAGGCCACCGCCGCTTTGTAGAACTCCGGGTGAAAAATGACTGCCCCGGCGGCACTCTGACCACCAGCCGATGTACCGAACGTTCCGACGTGATCGGTATCCACATAGTGGTACTTCTGCCCTACTGCCTTTATCCAGCCGATGCGGTCAGCGAACCCCGCGTCCTTGAGATTCTTCCAGCACACATCGTGAAAGGCCTTGGAGCGCCACGACGTGCCCATGCCGTCCACCTGCACGACGATGAAACCCAGTTCTGCCAAGGCATACAATCCGGTGTACCGTTCGGTGAAAGATTTTGGAACAAAAAAGCTATGCGGTCCCGCATAGACCATTTCAATGACGGGATACTTTTTGCTCTCGTCAAAAGTTGAAGGGCGGATGATGATCCCAAAAATATCGGTCTGGCCATCGCGCGCCTTGGCCGAGAAGACTTCAGGCATGCGCCACCCGGCGTTGAGCAATTCTTGTATGTTAGCTTTTTGAATCTCCATCACCGGCTTGCCGGTTGCCGTGGCAATGACCTGGCTTGCCGGTGGTAAGTCGACGCGCGAATAGTGATCGACAAAATAGGAATAGTCATCGGAGAAGAAGCCAACATGGTTGGCGTTCGAGGTGGTCAATCGTCTTAAACCGCTGCCGTCAAAATTCACGACGCAGTAATGGGTCAAATACGGGTCCTGGTCTTTGTCGAGGCCGGAGGCTTTGAAGATCACCTGGCGTTTGGCTTCATCGACGTAGACCACTTCGCGCACCACCCATTCGCCGGTGGTGATTGCATTGATCACCTTGCCGGAAGCCACATCATAGCGGTACAAGTGATTCCACCCGCTCCGTTCGGAAGCCCAGATCATTTGTGACCCATCGGAAAGATCGTAGCGATATCGCTTTCCGCTGTAATCGATAAAGGTCTTGCTTTTCTCTTCAACCACTACGCTCACCTTACCGGTAGGCGCGTCAACTTTTAAAACCCTGTAGGTTTGATGTCCTCTTTCGTTGTATTCAAACGTGAAGAAGCGGCTGTCCTTATTCCATCGCACATCCTCCAAGGCATATTGATGCGCGAACAAGCTGTCGGAAACCGGTATGTGCTTCTTCTCATCAATCAAAAAAAGTTGGGGTTGACGGTGGGGCAGTTCGTCGCCGGGTTTCAGATACTCGCGTTGCTGGAGCTTGGGTTGCAATTGATCGGCTGGGGAGGATTCGATCAAATACACGATGCGGGTTTGTCCGGGCTTTACTTTATAGGCTACCAGTTTTTTGCTGTCGGGAGCCCAGGTGATAAAGGAAGAATAAAAATTTCCGCCACTGCCGTCATAGCTGAGCTGCGCGATCTCTTTCGTTTTCCGGGATTGTATAAAAACATTGTAGTCTTTTATAAAAGCCACCCACAGGCTGTCGGAAGATTTTACCGGATGGCTTGCTCCTTCATTGAAAGCATTCCCCCAGTAGCCCTCATCGATTTTTTTATTCCGGATCACTTCTTCCACCGAGCATTGACACGATGGCAAGATGCATTTTATCCGCGCGCTGTCGATTGTGAACTTTACCGATTTATGGTCTTTTGAAAATTCGAGATCTTGAAGCGGAAGGTCTTGCGCAGGGACAGGCTTTTTCAGTTTTGCGGAAAGCGCTTTCGCCATACGGCCGTGATCAAACGCTTTTTGCTGCCCTTTTCTTTCGACATCGACCAGCATAAACTCCTTGGCGCCTTTGATCTCGTTTTTATACCAAAAGCTGTGATCGTTTTTTATCCAATAAAATTTATCGGGCGCGTTGAAGACTTTCCCTTTATAAAGAATTTTGCAGGAGTCGGCTCTCCGGTATTCCGGCAATGTACCTTGTCCCCGCAGTGAAAAGCAAAGGAGGAAGAGGGGTGCCCAAATAACAAAATGTTTCATAAACGCTTTTAGTTGAACCGCTCCGGATGGAACGCTGCGATGTCCATACTGGTCGGTTTTTCATCGACAAGTTCCGTTACCAATTTTCCCGTGGCGGGACCCAGGCTTACTCCCATCATGGAGTGCCCGGTGGCCACCACCAGGTTTTTAAAGCGGGTGGAGCGACCGATGTAAGGTAGTCCATCCGGAGAACATGGCCGCAAACCGTTCCAAACTTCTTTCACGTCCGGAACCTGGACTTTCATTTCGGGGTAGTACTTGGGAATGGTCTCCACAATTCCCTTCACGCGGTTCATGTTCACGCTGCGGTCTGTGCCATTGATCTCCATGGTGCCGCCGAAGCGAAGGTCATTTCCCATGGGGGTGACGGCTACGCGGCCTTCTAATAAAAGGGTTGGGATCTGGACCCCCTGGCCTCCCTTCACATTGAAGCTATAGCCTTTGCCCGATTGCATGGGAAGATCGATGCCCAGCTTCGAGCAGAAAAGACCGGACCATGCGCCGGTAGCCACGACATATTCATCAAAATGCCACGACTCGTCGTTTACGAAAATCTGCTCTATCCCGGATGAGCCGGTCACAAAATCTTCTACGGCATGATTCGCCAGAATAACTACACCATTTTTCTTGAGGTGTGCTACCAGGTTTGACACCAGCAGTTGAGGGATCAGATGCGCATCGCCTGGAAAATACACGCCGCCGCGCGCGGTCACTTTCAGGCCTGATTCCAGTTGCTGCACCTCTCCTGCGCTCAGCACATGCGCCTCCACACCATTTTGGTTGGCCATGTGTGCCGCTTCAATTTCTTCCTGTTCGGTCTCGGCCGTTTGGAAAAGCATGAGCAATCCTTTCTCCTGGTAGCCAAATTCAAAATCCTTTGCCATGGCCATGTTCCGGAACAACTGCTTGCTCAGGGTGCTGATCTCCTTGAGCAATGGCACCGACCGTTGCACGTGGCGCTCGTTGGCGTGGGCATAAAATTTTAGTCCCCATTTCAGGAGGTCGCCATTCAACCGCGGCCGCACGTAGAAAGGACTCTTGGCATTGAACATCCAACGGATACCTTTGGAGATCATCCCCGGCGCCGCCAGGGGAACAATATGGCTCGGCACCACCATGCCCGCGTTGCCGATGGAGCACGTGTCGTCGAGGTTTCCTTTGTCAAAAACCGTTACGCGATGTCCCGCGCGTTGAAGATAATATGCAGCACTCAACCCAATTATGCCACCACCAATGATTGCAATATTTTTCATGTCGTTAAATTAGATAGAGGATGCAAACCGTGACGCGGAAACGAGCGACTTTTTCCTGCATCACCGGAAAGCATCCTTGTAGATCAGATCACCTGGAAGCCGTGCGCATACGGATCGTTGTCGTCCATGATGATGGTGTTGTAACCCATCACCACCGCCCACCCCTCGATGCTGGGCACGATGGCGGGCTTGCTGTCGAGCGTGGTCTCCTCTTCCACCCGGCCGATAAACTTCGAACCGATGATGCTCTCGTGCACAAAGGGCTCACCCTTTCTAAGTTTTCCCTTGGCGTGCCACTGCGCCAGCCGCGCCGAGGTCCCCGTTCCGCAGGGAGAACGATCGATGGCCTTGTCACCGTAAAAGACCGCGTTGCGCGCCGTAGAGGAAGGGTCCATCACCGCGCCGGCCCAAAGAATATGGCTGCACCCGTTGATCGTCGGATTTTCGGGGTGCACAAAGGAATATTTTGCATTGATATTTTTTCTCAACTCACGACTCCAGCCAATGAGCTGCTCGGCGCGGAAGTGTTCCAGGCCGGGAAAGTTTTTTTGAACGTCGACAATGGCATAGAAATTTCCTCCGTACGATACGTCGACGGTCAGCTCTCCAAGATCGGGGCAAGTGGCCACGAGGTTCTCAGCCGCGAGGAATGATTTGATGTTGCGGATCTTTACCGAAGTTACTTTCTGGTCCTTCTGCGTGTACTCGATCCGTATGAGCCCGGCCGGCACTTCCACATTCAGCACACCGGGTTGCTTTGGCACCACCAGTCCTTCTTCGATCGCGATGGTCACCGTGCCGATGGTGCCGTGGCCGCACATGGGTAAACATCCGCTGGTTTCTATGAACAACACGGCTACATCGTTTTGCGGATCGCACGGGGGGTATAAAATGCTTCCGCTCATCATGTCGTGGCCACGGGGCTCGAACATGAGGCCCTTCCGGATCCAGTCGTATTCGCGGAGGAAGTGCTGTCGTTTTTCACTCATATTCTTTCCCTCCAATGAAGGTCCACCCCCGGCTACCAACCGGACGGGGTTACCACAGGTGTGGGCATCGATGCAAAAAAAAGTCTTCTTCATTTCGTAATAGAAATCAATTTACTACCATGACCTCCGAGAAGGTCCATTCGTTGTCAACACAGCGCAAGATCCGGAGCGGGTTTTCATTTTGCAGTTCCGGGGGCAACCACGATTCGGGTGCATTTTGAAAACTAAAGGGACGTGCGAACCGGTAAATGGCATCCGTTCCCACCGACGTAAACCGGGCGTCGGTGGTGGCCGGAAAGGGTCCTCCGTGATGCATCGCTTTACACACTTCCACTCCCGTGGGAACACCGTTAAAGATCATTCTTCCACACCGTTTTTGGAGTTCTTTGGCCAAGGCATCGTACGCTTGTATTTCGTTTGGGGTTCCAAAAAAAGAACCGGTCAACTGACCGGGTAAAACTTTCACTATTTCATCCAATTCTTTTGCGTTTTCGCTCATCACCACCAGCGAGAACGGTCCGAAGATTTCCTCCGACAAGTGGGGGTTGTTTATAAAATCCCTGGCGCTCACTATCGCCACCGTTGCAGCGCCAAAGCTGGCATCACCTGCTTCATCCACGGCGGCAAGAACAGAAACGCCGGGCTGCCCGAGGGCATTGTTTTTCAGGATCGAATAGTTTTTTGCTATTCCGGGGTGGAGCATCTTAGCAGGCACGCTAATCCGGATCTCGGCAGCAAACTCATCGAGGAATTTATCGAGGCCCTCCCCTTTCAAAGCAAGGATCAACCCGGGGTTGGTGCAGAACTGACCAACGCCTTGCAGCACCGAGGCCGCCAGAAGCTTTGGCAATTCTTTATGGGTTCGTATGCTTTCGGGCAGTAGAACAATAGGGTTCACGCTACCCATTTCGGCAAAGACCGGGATGGGCTCTGTGCGCTGGGCAGCCAATTCAAACAAGGCCATCCCACCCTGACGTGAACCGGTGAAAGCCACGCCCTTGGTGAGCGGGTGGCGCACCAGTTGCTGACCCACTTCTATACTGGAATCTTCAACGTGTTGAAAAACAAACGGCGGCATGCCACTTTCGATCATGGCCGTTTTTATCACTTCAGCAACTTTAGCCGAGGTACGCGGATGAGCCGGGTGACTTTTTACGATGACGGAACATCCCGCCGCGAGCGCCGAAGCCGTGTCTCCACCCGCCGTGGAAAACGCCAACGGAAAATTGCTGGCCCCGAACACGACGATGGGCCCGACCGGCACTAACATTTTGCGCAGGTCTGGCTTGGGCAATGGCTTGCGGGAAGCGTCCCCGTTGTCGATGGTGGCTTGCACCCAGTGGCCTGCGGAAATCAATTCCGCAAACGCCCGGAGCTGACCCGTGGTGCGACCAACCTCGCCCTGTACGCGCGCCCCGGGCAAATTGCTTTCTTCCTGTGCAAGCTTCACGATGGTCTCCGTGTCGGTTTGAATACCGTCGGCGATGGCGTGCAGGAAGGCGGCTCTTCTTTTTCCGTCAATATGCCGATACTGATCAAACGCCTGTGCGGCGTGAAGCATTATTTGATCAACCTGCCCGGGGTTCATCCTCATGCGCTTACCTTGGCGGTTGATCTTTGTCCGTTGCTGCGATTCAATACGGGGCGTTTTTTGAGGGCCTCGCGGATAATGCCCAGCACCTCCGTGCGTTCATCGCCCGAAAGGATCAGGCGGGGCGGGCGAACGATTTCCGTACCCAAGCCTACTTCCGCTTCTGCCAGTTTGATGTATTGCACCAGTTTGCTGAACGTGTCGAGCTCCAACAACGGCATAAACCAGCGATTGATCTCCACGGCCTCTTTGATCCGGCCTTCCATCACGAGGTTGTAGATGGCCACAGTTTCTTCGGGGAACGCACAAACCAATCCGGCTACCCAGCCCTTCGCGCCAACGACCAGGCTATCCAATGCCAGGGTATCCACACCGCTCATAATGCTGAACCGGTCGCCAAACTTGTTGATCATCCGCGTCACGTTCACGATGTCGCGGGTCGATTCTTTTACGGCGTCGATGTTCCTGGTGTCGACCAGGTCTTCGAACATGTCGAGGGTAACATCCACTTTATAGTCCACCGGGTTGTTGTAGATCATGATCTGGAGATCGGTGGCTTGCGCTACCGATTTGAAATAGGTGACGGTTTCCTTGTGATCGGATTTGTAGCGCATGGGCGGCAACAGCATGAGACCGCTGATCCCACTGCGTTGTGCCGCTTCGGCAATCTTGACGGCCTCGCGTGTGGCCCCTTCGGCGATGTTGAGCACCACAGGCACGCGGCCTTCTACTTTCTGAATAGTGAAATTCAAAAGGTCCACCTTCTCTGCCGGGGACAAGACGCTTGATTCTCCCAGTGTTCCACCGATGATTATCCCGTGTACACCCGCAGCCAATTGTGCCTCCAGGTTTTTCTCAAATGTTTTGAAGTCCAACTGGTCGTCTGCCGTAAATTTTGTGGTTACTGCAGGAAAAACTCCCTTCCATGTAATCATGATGAATCTGTTTTGTTATGATACAAATTTATGGCCCGCCGGTAGTGCCACGTGTACGTGAATTACCTTCTACTAATACGATTTATTCACATTTTGAATGCTTTAGCCCCTCCCACTGAATATTGGGTATTGCTTTCAGGGCTTTGCCTGGCTCGTCATTTTCACCCGCTGATCGTTGCGACGCAGCATCAGGAAATACACCGGTATGCCCAACAGGATGATGGCCAGGCCGGGAAGGGTGAAGTTGGTTTCAAAGATCAGGAGCAACAGCGCCAGGGCGATGGCGATGGCAATATAAAGGGCCGGAAGGATGGGGTAGCCAAAGGCTTTGTAGGGACGCTCGAGGTCGGGGCGGCTTTTGCGCAGCCGGAAGATCCCGAAAATGGTCAGTGCGTAAAATATCAGCACACCGAAGATGACCAGTGCCAGCAGCTCATTGTATTTTCCCGTCAAACACAAGGCCGAGGCCCAGACGGCCTGCATCCACAAGCTATTGGCGGGCACGCCTTGTTCGTTCAATTCTTTTGCCTGGGCAAAGAACAGGTTGTCCTTGGCCATGGTGTAGTAGACGCGGGCTCCCGACATGATCAGCCCATTGTTGCAGCCAAACGTGGAGATCATGATCATCACGGCGATGACGATCGTTCCCGACGCACCGAATATGCGCTCCGCAGCCACGACGCCGATGCGATCGCTCTTGGCAAAAGCAATGTCCTGCAGCGGCACCACGGCCAGGTACATGATATTGGCCAGTACATAAACCACGATCACGATCACCGTGCCCAGCACAAGACTTAACCCGATGTTGCGTTGAGGATTTTTCACTTCGCCGGCGATAAATGAAATGTTGTGCCACGAGTCGCAGGAAAACAACGAGCCTTTCATGGCGATGGCCACGGCTCCAAAGGCAGCGAGACCCGCCAGGGGGAGATGGCTTGCCATGTCACCGTCTTTTACCAGCGACGACAGCTTCCAGGCGTCCTGCCAGTTCGCGTCCCAAATCGCGGCGTCTGCTCCCCACCAAAATCCAAAACCAATGAGGCCCACCAGCGAGAGGATCTTGATGATCGTGAGGGATGTCTGCACAACCACACCGTTGCGAACGCCGCGGGTGTTGACAAACGTGAGCAAGAGAATGACACCGATGGACAGCAACTGTGACGCCGCCAAGTGAAACCCGCCCACGGTGAAAAGTATATGGTCTTCGCCCACGCCGGGCACCAGGTAGGACGTAAATTTGGCAAAGGCCACGCCCACCGCGGCGATCGTGCCGGTTTGGATGATGGTGAAAAATGTCCAGCCATATAGAAAGCCAACCAGTGGACTATAGGCCTCGCGCAGGTACACGTACATTCCCCCGGCTTTGGGAAACATGGCCGACAACTCGCCATAACTGACAGCGGCAATGATGGTGACCACGCCGGCCAGCACCCACATGCCCAGTAACAAACCCGCACTGCCCACGTTTCGCGCGATTTCGGCGCTCACAATAAAGATCCCCGACCCGATCATCGACCCAGCCACGACCATGGTTGCATCCAGCAATCCTACATTCCGTTTGAACTCACGCTGCGCTTCTGCCATAGGCCATATCCAGGGTTAGAATAGTTAGAATTAAAGATACGGCTCAAACCCGTCAGTTCCCATGTAAAAATTAACCTTACCTGATACGATTTTCACCACTTGGTAAAATGCGCCAGGATGCGCCCCGATAGTAGTCGTTTGAATTTTTACAAGAAAGATTTAGGTTTAGGCCGCATATTCTTTGCAGGAAGTAACCTCTAACGCCTTATCTCATGAACGCTCCAACCTTCTCTCCTGATGTTTATAAAAGCAGACGCGCCCTTCTGAAAAACAAGGTCGCGTCCGGCATTATTCTTTTGCCGGCCAATCTTCAGTCTCCCATTAACTATACCGACAACGCCTACGCTTTTCGTCAGGACAGCACGTTCCTGTATTACTTCGGCCTGGAGTTGGACGCGTTGGTGGGTGTGATCGATGTGGACAACGACCAGGAAATTCTTTTTGGAAACGACTCCACGGTGGACGATCTGGTATGGACCGGGCCGAAACCTACGGTACAGGAGTTGGCGTCACAAGTAGGTATAGGGGTTTCGAAGCCGCTGACTTCCCTGGCGACACTCCTATCAAAAGCCACCGCAGATAAAAGAACGATCCATTGGCTTGCCCCCTATCGTGCCGATGTCGCGATCAGGCTTTCCGAATGGCTGTCACTGCCTGTGCAGACCATTCAAAGTACGCCTTCAAAATCCCTCGTGAATGCCATCACCGAACAACGCATTCAAAAGAGTAAAGCCGAGATCGTTGAGTTGGAGAAAGCCGTGAGCGTGAGTGCCGATATGCATTTGATGGCCATACGCTCTGTTCAGGCCGGTATGTTCGAATATGAATTGCTGAGCTGTATCGAGGCCGTTGCCTATGCCAACAACTGCCGGACATCTTATCCTTCCATTGTTACGACCAACGGACAAACGCTTCACAACCATTTTTATGGTAACAAACTCCAGGAAGGAAAAATGGTGCTTTGCGATAGCGGCGCCGAACTTCCGTCGGGCTACTGTGGTGACTTGACGCGTACGTTTCCCATCGGCAAAAATTTCACACAGAAACAAAAAGAGGTTTATCAAATCGTGCTGAACGCCTTGACCGTGGCCGAGGGCCTGCTAAAACCGGGCGTGTTCTTTAAAGATATTCACCTCGCCGCCTGCCGGGAACTGACCAAAGGACTTCAACAACTTGGTCTCATGCGGGGCGACGTGGACGAATCTGTGAACGCCGGTGCTCACGCGTTGTTTTTTCAATGCGGTCTGGGTCACCTCATCGGGTTGGATGTGCACGATATGGAAAACCTCGGCGAGGATCATGTGGGGTATGGCCAGGAGGTGAGTCGAAATCCCGCTTTTGGGATCAAGAGTTTGCGACTAGCGAGAAGGTTGCAGGAAGGCTTCACGCTGACGGTGGAGCCTGGGCTTTATTTCATTCCCGAATTGATCGACATGTGGAGAGCTGAAAAGAAATTTGAGTCTTTCATCAACTATAGCGCGGCGGAAGCTTACAAAACTTTTGGCGGCATCCGGATAGAAGACAATCTCCTGGTGACCGCGGATGGTTCCCACTTGCTTGGTAAGCCTCTTGCTAAAACGATAAATGAAATAGAAGGGTTGAGAACCTAGGGAAGTCAAGGGGAGTGACAAAAAATTCAGTTTGAACCGCAAAGGCGCAAAGAGCGCAGAGGAGACGCGAAGCGCTTTGCGTTAACTTTGCGCTCTTTGCGCCTTTGCGGTTTAAGTTTCTTGGGGGAGAGCAAATAGGCTTCCAGTTGCTCTCTTAGATCTTTGCCACAACCCTACTCGAAGCAAACCTCAGTTTCTTGCTAAGCACAAAAACCGTGATCCCTGCGAAGCCGACGCCGATGGCCAGAAACAGGAACAGGTTGACCATCACCCCGGGATCTTGCTGGATTCTTTCGTTGCTCATGTTGCTGGTCAGCAAACCGGCCAGCAAATTTCCCAGCGCCAGCGACAGGAACCACACGCCCATGAGTTGGGCGGCGAATTTCTGGGGCGCCAATTTTTTTACGGCGCTCAGTCCTACGGGATACAAACAGATCTCTCCAAACGTGTTCAGCACATAGGTGACAATGAGCCACCCCGGAAGCGCCTTTTGCCCTTGCGCCACCACCAATGCTGCGCCCGTCATCACGAAAAAGCTGGCAGAGATAAATAACAATCCGAAGGAAAGTTTTACGGGGATGGCCGGATCAATATTCCGTTTCGACAGCCACAACCAAAGCCATGCAAAAAAGGGTGCAAAGATCAGCACGCCCACGGCCGGAACCGCCTGGAGCCAGGAGGCGGGCATCTCGAAGTTTCCAATGTGCAAGTCGGTGTAGCGCAAGGCAAATAGGTTTAGCGACGAACCTTGTTGCTCATAGCCCATGTAGAAAATGACCGACGTAGCAAAAAAACTCAGGATTGACAAAACACCGTTGCGTTCCTGTTTTGTGAGACGGGCCCCGAAGAGGAGATAACAAAAATAGACGATCGTGCATCCCACGATGATATACACAAATGCCTTGGCCAGCCAAATCGGGTCGATCACCAGAACTCTTGTCACCAATGCGATCACAAACAGGCCGACCAGCAACGTCGCTATACCAAGCCTGCGTGCATTCTTCTTTCGTTGTTCGCTCACGTCCCTGTCTGTTTCTATTGGTGCGGGAGGCAGGTATTTCTCGGACAATTTATATTGCACCAGCCCGATGAGCATGCCGGCGCCGGCCAGGGCAAAGCCATAGTGCCAGTTCACTTTTTCACCGAAGTAGCCCGTAATAAACGGCGCGACAAAGGCGCCGATGTTGATGCCCATGAAGAAAACAGAAAAACCCGAATCCCGTTTCGCGTTTTCCTCCTTAGCATAAAGTTCACCTACTAAACTGCTGATGTTGGGTTTCAGTAAACCCGTGCCGATGGCGATGAGCAACAAGCCCACAAAAAACGTTTCCATGTAGGGAAAAGCCATGAGCACGTGCCCCAGGCAAATGATGCATGCACCATAAAAGACGCTTCTGCGCAGGCCCCAAACGTTATCGGCGATCCAGCCGCCGGGCAAGGCCAGCATATACACCATCATGGTATAGATCCCATAGATCGCGCCTCCGGTTTCTTCGCTAAATCCGAGCCCGCCTTTTTCGGCGCTGGTGATCATGAACAGCATGAGCAGGGCGCGCATGCCGTAGTAGCTAAACCGTTCCCACATCTCGGTGAAGAACAGCGTGGCAAGTCCGCGGGGATGTCCGAAAAAAGTTGGATTCATCGTTGAGGCTGTTGAAAACGAAGCTAAGGTTTAATTCCGCCCGGTGCAATAAACAAATTTTATCCTCCCGTAATCAAATTTTGGCGTTTCATTTTTTTTATTCTTCTGCACTTCGTCCTTCTGATACGCAGATCAGGTAAGATAATACCACAATAAATTAAAAACGTACCATCTCCCTTTTTACTTAATGACCATCTTCCGGTGTTGAAGAAAATGTTGGACTATGGATATCAACAGTTATAAAAGCCATCGAAAAGTACTTGCTGCTGTCGATTGCATCATTTTTGGTTTTGATGGAAACCAGCTGAAAGCCCTTCTCATCAAGCGTGGCTTCGAGCCCCACAAAGGAAGGTGGTCGCTCATGGGAGGCTTTATCCACGACGACGAAGATGCCGACCGCGCGGCGGTGCGCGTCTTGAAAAAACTCACCGGAATGGACAATATTTACATGGAGCAGTTGCACACCTTTTCGCAGGTGGACCGCGACTCAGCCGGAAGAGTGATCTCCATTGCCTACTTTGCCCTCATCAACATCGCCGACTACAGCGAACAATTGCAAGCCGAACACGAGGCCAAATGGTTTGAGTTGAGTCAATTGCCCGAGCTTGTTTTTGATCACACGGTCATGGTGTTAAAAGCCCAGGAGTCCTTGCGGGAGAAAGTTGCCCGGCAGCCCATCGGGTTCGAGTTGTTGCCCAGCAAATTTACATTGCCACAGCTTCAGTCGTTATATGAAGCGATCTATGAGACGTCGCTGGATACGCGGAATTTCTCTAAGCGAATTCTGGCGCTTGGAGTGCTTAATAAACTGGATGAGAAGGAAAAGAAAAATTCGCGGCGGGGTGCGTTCTATTACGTATTCGATTCTATTAAATACAAAAGTCTCGAGACCAATGGTGTCCGGTTCATTTGAGGTGGGAGGCCTGCATCAGTTTTTACCGCCTCACCTTCGCTAAATGGAATTTGTTTACTCTCGAATTTAAAAAAAAGTAGAAGGGCTCGCATCGCAGCGAGCCCTTCTGTCTTTCATTGCGATCAGTAGCCCGGATTTTGACCGAGGTTGGTATTGGTTTCCCGCTGGGGTTGAGGGATCGGGAAAATGACGCGGTAGTCGCCGTTGGGTTTGTGGGTGAGCCACTTCTTCTTGGTGTACACCCCAAAGCGGATCAGGTCTTGTCTCCGGTGGTGTTCGCCGACAAACTCCCAGGCCAGTTCATCTAAAAATCGTCCGTTCACAATGTCGGCTCCGCCTTCGTATTCGGTGATGGCGCCATTCTCATAGTAACCATATTCGTAGGTGCTGCCCCCGGCCAATTGTGCGCCGGTGACCTCCGCTTTTTCCGGGGCACTTTTGAAAGCACGCTGTCTGACTTCCGTCACAATTTGCGCGGCATCGTCCTTCTGGCCTTTTCTCAGGAGACATTCCGCTTTGATCATCAGCGCGTCGGCGTAACGGTAGATCGGCACATCGTTGTCGGGATTGATGGTGAAACCGATCGGTATTTCGTATTTCACAAAACGATAGCCTTCGTTGTATTCCGCCGCGTCGACGCTGGTCATGTAGTTGATGTATTCGAATTGTTTGTCGCCGTCCATGATGGGTTCTCCGGAGGCTTTGTATTGCAAGCCGCCTTGCCAGCATTCTTTCATCCGGCTATCGTTCTTGTCATACGTATCTAAAAATTGGGGGATACCACAACTTCCTCCCCAGGGCTCAGGCATGTTATACGTAGCGGCACTCAACGGGTGAAGGGTCTTGAAAGGATAGTAGGTATTCATGTTGGCCGTGTATTCCTTGCTGTAAGGGATCGAAAATATCTCCTCCGGCGTGTTGGTGTTGTTCACCGCAAAATTGGCCGAGTAGCTCGACAACAAGGTGAACTGACCGCTGCCAATGATATCGTTCACCTGGGTCAACGCATCATCCCATCGCGCGGTGCCGACATATACCTCTGAATTCAGATACAATTTCGCGAGTGTCATCTTAGCCGCCCATCGCGTGACACGCCCGTAGGTTTTCTGGCTGTTCTCCTCGCTCAGGTAGGGCATGGTTTGAGTGAGTTCCTCTTCAATGAAATTGTATACCTCCTGGCCCGTGCTCTGTTCGGGCAGAAATCCTTTGGGCACATCAAACCTGGTGACGATGGGGACGTTCCTGAAATTATCCAGCAGCAGGTAGTAGTAGATGGCGCGCAAGGCCCTCAACTCGGCCAGCGTGTTTTCCTTGTTCTCGATCTCGCCTAAGGCTTCGATTTGAAACGCTGCTTTGTTGCAGGCGTTGATCCCAGCGTATGCACGCACCCATAAGTTATTGCCGTGTTCGATGGCCGGCCCCCAGGTGTGCTTGTGCATGTCGAGGTACAGGTCACCCCAGCCGATGCCCACGCGGAAAGGCGTAACGATCAAATCGGATGATTCTTCATAGATGTCAAAAAGACCGTTCCATCCCCAGTATACTTCGCGGAATTGGGCAAAGGCCGGCGCGATGATCGTGGTCAGGTCGTCGGCGGTCAGTTTTGTTTCGTCCGACGAAATGACGTCATACATATTTTCATCGAGGTTGGTACAGGAGAACAGGCCGATCGAAAACAATAGACCTGAGAGCAACCGTTTCATATTTGTTATTTTCATAATCCGTTCTTTAAAAATTTACATTCACACCAATGGTATAGGTTCTCACCGTAGGGAATTTGTCGCGGTTGTCTATGCCCTGCATCCGGATGTCGTTCCGGGTGATCTCGGGGTCGATCCCTTTATAGCCGGTGATCGTGGCGAGGTTGGAACCGGAAACATAGATCCTCAGTGCGCGCATAAACTTCACCTTCGAAACATCGACGTTGTAGCCCAGTGTAGCATTCTCCACTTTCACATAGTCGCCGTTCTCGATATAGTAGCTCACAAAAGCCTGGTTGAGATAGCCCAGTCTTCTCTTTCCATACACGTTGTCCATGGCGGAGCTGAGCACGTTGTAGTTGATGTTCGGGTTTTCATAGAACATCCGTTGCTGGTTCATGATCTGGTAGCCAAAGGCGCCGCTCAGCACGACACTCAAATCAAAATTCTTGTAGCGCATCGTGTTGATCCAGCCGGCGCGATATTTCGGTATGCCATTTCCCAACACCTGGCTGTTCTTGTCGGTAGCCATGGAGTTGCTGGTCATCGTTTGCCGGGTTCCGTCGGGCAGCTCGATCACCCACATACCATCGTCGGTGATGTCCACCGATTTCAATCCCCAGAAGTTGCCCAGGGGCTTGCCCGGCTCCAGGCGGTGCGATGCCATGGATATGGGTTCGCTGATGCCGTACTCATTGATATAGTCGCCTTCGATCTTGTAGAGATCATTCGACAGGCTCACGAGTTCATTTTTGTTATGGGAAAACGTTACGTTCGAATTCCACTCAAAGGCAGCGCTTTTCACCGGTGTGGTTTTGATGAGCACTTCAATACCCTTGTTCAGCATCTCGCCCACGTTGGCCAGCGTAGTGCTATACAAATTGGGTGGCTGCGGCACAGAATAATCCCAAAGCATGTCCTTGGTACGCTTGGAGTAGACATCGACGCTACCCGAGATCTTGTCTTTCAGGATGGCAAAGTCCAAACCGATGTTCAGCTCTCCCGACTTCTCCCAGCGAAGATCCGGGTTGGCATTGCTCGACGCCACGAGGCCATTGATCCACTTGCCATCATCCAACACGCTAACGCCTTCATAGGTCAGCAACGGTTTTGACAAATAGGAATCTCTCGGGATCACACCCGTCACGCCATAGCCGGCACGGATCTTCAAAAAGCTCACCACCGACGATCCTCTCAGGAAGTCTTCATTGCTGAGGGTCCAACCGCCGGAAACGGCAGGGAAGGTTCCCCATTTATTGTTCTGACCAAATTTAGACGAGCCCTCGCGACGCACGCTGGCAAGCAGGTTGAAACGATCGCCAAAACCATAGTTCACGCGACCGAAGAAACCGATCAACGTGTTGTCATTTTTATAGCTGTCCATGCGGGCTGTTCCGAGGCGCATCGCGTTTCCGGCCGACAGGTTGTTGTAGGAATAAGCGTTGGTAGGGAAATCAAAATTGTTTGCATATCCCCCCTGATTGACGTTGTACTGATAGCTGTAGCCTGCCAGCACCGCAAAGGAGTGCTGGTCGACTGTCTTCGAATATTTGGAGGTCAACTCCAGGTAGTTTGTCTTGATCTGATCGTCGCCGCGGGAGGCAAAACCATTTCTCCGGGGGCCTTTCACCGAGTTGTAGTGCTCCTTGGTTTCGGCATAGCCGCGGTAGTTGTTTCGTATTTCGGTGGCCAGCATCAAATTGGTTTGCCAGCCATCCACGAGTTCCAGTGTTGTGTTGGAGGTTAACCGGGTCCAGTTGTTGGTGATCTTACCCGAGGTTTCACGCACCAGGCCTACGGGGTTGATGTATTGCAAGCGATCGGTTTCGATCCATTTGCCTTCGTCGTCCTGCATGCTCAGCAAGGGGTTTCGAATCAACGCATTCCGGTAGATCAAGGCATTGAACGAACCTCCGTCGCCCAACGCACCGATGTCCTGTGCGCCTCTCAAAAGGTTGGCGCTCAGCTTCAGTTTGTCGTTGAACAGATATTGACTGACGTCCAGTGAAATTCTCAATTCCTTGTTGTACGATCCCTCGAACACACCATCCTGGCCGATATAATTAACACTGGCGGCATAGTTGGAATTGGCACCACCACCTTGCAGTGCCAAATTGTGACTTTGCATATAGGCTTTCCGGGTAATTTCACCCAACCAATCCGTGTCGGTCACCCCACCGTTGGCATTGGCTTCGCCCACAAAATCATTCCGGAAGGTGAACTCTTGGGCATATTTTTGATACTCGCTGGCCGTCAGGAAATCTGCTTTGCGGGCCATGGTGGATACGGCGGAGTAATGGGAATAGGTCAGCGTGGGCGTCTTTGCTTTGTCGCCGGACCGCGTGGTGATGAGGATCACGCCGTTGGCGCCCCGCGTTCCATAAATGGCCGCCGCCGAAGCATCTTTCAGCACGTCGATGGAGACGATATCCGAGGGCGACACCGTATTGAAATCGCCGGGCACACCGTTGATCAATATTAAAGGAGCAGCCGAACCCTGCAACGTGGCCACGCCCCGCAACGAAATGTTTGGCCCAGCGGATGGATCGCCCGAGCCGTTGGTGATGGTGAGGCCCGCTACTTTTCCCTTGATCAGTTCCGAAGCGTCGCGCATGGCCCCCGCCGTAAAGTCTTTCTCCTTTACGCTGGCCACGGCGCTGGTGACCTCTCCTTTCTTTTGTGTTCCATAGCCGATCACCACAACTTCCTGGAGCGATACCAGATCGGGCATCATCATCACTTCGACGTTCGTCTGTGTGCCCACCGTCACTTCTTCGGTGAGGTAGCCCACAAAGCTGAACATCAAAACCGACTCGGCGCTGGGCACGATCAGTTTGTAGTCTCCGTTGGCATCGGTGGTCGTGCCCTGGCTGGTTCCTTTCACCAGCACGTTGACTCCCGGCAAAGCTTCCTTGTCATTGGAGGTAACTTTCCCGGAAACCGAAATTTGCGCAAAAGCATGTTGACAGGATAACATCGCGAGGCACAAGGCCAATGTTATCATCACGTGTTTAGTTAAAATTTTTCTCATGTATAAGGGGGATTGAGATTTGAATATTTTGACAGGATGAAAGTAGACAAACACCCGACACGTGTTTTTCCATAAATTATCCTCATGTAATACAAATTTATCCACCTCGTGCCCGAAGGCTCGTGAAAACACCCTAGCGATCAACATGGAGGAGTTTGTAAGTGTCCGGCAACCGGCTAATGTGTGAGGGAATATGGGACGCATCTGTCCATCCTAATCCAGAGCTTTCAGCTAGAATTTTAACATTGTTGGGCTCGTAGTGTAGCAATCTCTTCGAAGGGTTTCTCCGCCTCACCTTTGCTAAAGCTACGACGGGCAAGTCGGCGAGCAAAGAAAGGCGCAAAGGACACAAAGAAGGCTCACCACCCTTGTTGGTGTTCTTCACCAACAAGAATAGCTTCAACTCGACTCGAAGCGAATAATACATTCCCCTTCCTCCAAAAATAACGTACAAAGAAAGCGTCGATGTTATTTATTACCATTCAGAGACCCACGCCATCAAATCTTGTTGGTGAAGAACACCAACAAGGGCGATAGGTCTGTATTTACTTTGCGTTGACTTTGCCTGCCCGCCGAAGCTTCAGCGAAGGAGGGCGCCCTTTGCCCCTTTCTTTGCTCGCCGAAGCTTTAGCGAAGGTGAGGCGGTTCAAATGATTTACAGGGTTGCGCCTAATCGTTAAGGGTCGCATGCACCAGACAGCGTCATGCCTATACGGCGCAGGCCGCGAACCGTCTTTCAAAGAGTCATTCCTCGGCTTCTTCTCATCACCGTCGATCGAAGAATCTAAATAAATCGATCTCCATGATGAGTGGACACCCCTTTGAGGCTCTGAGATAGAAGAATCGTGTCCACTCACAAAAATAAAACGAACCACATATGGAAAGAACGATGGATATTACCCCAGTAATCACTAAATTTTATAGCCCAAAATAGAACGATACGATCTAACAGACCGACAAGCCACGCTTACCCTATCAAGCCACCACAACAACCTGATTACAAAAAAACAACACCTCATGATCCAAATAGGCCAGCACCTAAAACCATCCGACTTCGCTAGCAAACTCCAATCCTTCTGGGAGCTCTCCGGAAAAAAAATCGACCTCATCGAAAAGCACTACCACGCCTCACAAGGCTCGCCCGTCTTCACCGTGCAGGGCCGGTACACCACGCGGGGATGGACCGAGTGGACACAAGGCTTTCAATATGGCGCCGCCATCCTGCAATATGACGCCACCGGCGAAGACCGGTTCCTCGAGCTCGGGCGGAGAAAAACTGTTGAGCTGATGGCCCCGCACGTGAGTCACACCGGCGTGCATGATCATGGCTTTAACAACGTGAGCACCTATGGCAATTTGTTGCGGCTGATGAAGGAAGGCAAGACACCTGATCAGGAATGGGAACGGAATTTTTATGTGATGGCCCTGAAAGTGTCCGGTGCCGTACAGGCCAGTCGTTGGACAACCATCAAAACGGGCGGGTTTATTCATTCCTTTAATGGGCCGCACTCCCTCTTTGTAGATACTATCCGCTCGCTGCGTTCGCTGGTGCTGAGCCATAGCCTGGGTCACATCCTTCAGACCGAAGGCGATGTGCGCATCGTTTTGCTGGACCGCGTCATCCAACACCTGCAGGCCACGGCCGACTATTCCGTGTATTACGGCGAAGGCCGCGACACCTATGATGTATGGGGCCGGACCGCGCATGAGATCATCTTTAACGTGAAAGACGGAAACTACCGCTGCCCCAATTCACAACAAGGCTACACCGGCTTTAGCACCTGGACGCGTGGACTGGCGTGGGCCATGTGCGGTTTCGCCGAGGAGCTCGAATGGTTCGACACCGTGAACGAAGACGATCTCAAAGCATTTTCCGGAAAAGACAAAATCATGGCCGTGATGCTGAAGGCCGCAAAAGCAACGTGCGATTTCTATATCGACCACACCCCCACCGACGGCGTGCCCTATTGGGACACCGGCGCGCCCAACCTATACCGGCTTGGCGATTACCTCGACCAGCCCTCGGATCCCTACAACGACTTTGAACCCGTAGACGGCTCGGCCGCCGCCATTGCCGCGCAAGGCTTGTTGCGGCTTGGACATTATTTGAAACGCAAAGGAGACGAAGCCGCCGGCAACCGCTACTGGCAGGCCGGCCTCACGGTGATGAACACCATCCTCGATGAACCCTACCTCAGCGTCAATCCAAAACATCAGGGCTTGCTCTTGCATTCCGTTTATCACCGGCCCAACGGCTGGGACTATGTTCCCGAAGGAAGTAAGATCCCCAACGGAGAATCCAGCATGTGGGGCGACTATCACGTCCGCGAGGCCGCACTCTATCTGCAACGGATCATGAACAACGAAACCTATCACACCTTTTTTAATATTCAATGAACGCCGCACCCAAAGACCTCTCAAAACTTTGCATCCACACCATCACCACCAAGCCGTGGGCCATCGAAGAGGCTGCAAAAAATTATGCAGCCGCCGGCGTGAAAGGCATCACCGTTTGGCGCGACGCACTCGAGGGGAGAAACATCCGTCAGACCGGCAACCTGCTGCGCGAGCATGACCTCACCGTGGTATCGCTTTGCCGCGGCGGGTTCTTTCCAAGCAAAGATCCAAACAAACGAAAAGCCGCCCTCGACGACAACCGGAAGGCCATCGAAGAAGCGGCTGCCTTGGGAACTTCCCTGATCGTCCTCGTCTGTGGTGCCGATCCTACACAGCCCCTGGAGGAATCGCGAAAACAAATCCAGGATGGCATTGCGGCGGTCCTTCCCGAGGCCTCGGCTGCCGGCGTGCGGCTGGCCATCGAACCGCTGCACCCCATGTATGCCGACACGCGCTCGGCGATCAACACCCTGGCGCAGGCAAACGACATGGCCGAAGCGTTGAACTCACCTTATGTAGGCGTGGCCGTCGATGTGTATCACCTTTGGTGGGATCCTTCCCTGCAACAGGAGATCAGACGCTGTGGCGAACACGGAAACCTGATGGCCTTTCACATCTGCGATTGGAAATCGCCCACAACGGACCTGCTATTGGATCGTGGGTTGATGGGCGAAGGTTGCATCCCCGTGCGGCAGATCCGCTCATGGGTGGAAGCCACGGGGTTTACCGGGTTTAACGAAGTCGAAATATTTTCAACCATCTACTGGCAGGAAGACCAAAGCGTGTTCCTGAAAAAGATCATAAAAGCATACCGCGAAAATTCATAAGCGTAAAACGTGATAATCCTCCAACCATGAAAGAACAGAAAATCGGCATCATCATGAATGGTGTCACCGGACGAATGGGCACCAACCAGCACCTGTTGCGATCCATTGTCGAGATCATAAAACAAGGCGGCATCAAACTGCGGTCGGGCGACCGGCTCATCCCAGACCCGATCCTGGTCGGCCGCGATGAAGATAAGCTGCAACGGCTCGGCGTTTTGTCGGGCATAAAAAAAATAACCACCAACGTCGACGAGGCGCTGGCCGATCCGCAAAACAAGATCTACTTCGATTCGCAGACCACCGGCCGGCGCGCCGAAGGCGTTCGAAAGGCCGTGAAGGCCGGCAAACACATCTACTGCGAAAAGCCGGTGGCCGTCGACACCAAAGAGGCGATGGAGCTCTACCAGCTTTGTAAAAATGCGGGCGTGAAACACGGTGTTGTACAGGATAAGCTTTGGCTTCCGGGCATATTAAAATTGAAACGTCTCATCCAGCAAGGCTTTTTTGGCAAGATCCTTTCCGTGCGCGGAGAATTCGGCTACTGGGTGTTTGAAGGCGACTCCATCCCAGCCCAGCGGCCTTCGTGGAACTACCGCAAAGAAGACGACGGCGGCATCATCGTGGACATGCTCTGCCACTGGCGTTATGTGCTCGACAATGTCTTTGGAAAAGTGAAAGCCGTTTCCTGCCTCGGCGCCACCCACATCCCCGAACGGGTCGACGAAAGCAACAAACGCTACAAATGCACCGCCGACGACGCAGCCTATGCCACCTTCGAACTGGAAGGCGGCGTGATCGCGCACTTCAACTCTTCCTGGACCGTGCGCGTGCGCCGCGACGACTTGCTGACCTTGCAAGTAGATGGCACCAAGGGTTCGGCCGTGGCCGGCTTGCGCGAATGCTACATCCAACACTATGGCAATACTCCCAAACCTGTATGGAATCCCGACATCGTCCAACCCATTAACTTTTTTGAGGGCTGGGCGAAAGTGCCGGAGCAGGAAGTCTTCGATAATGCTTTCAAAGCCCAGTGGGAGTTGTTCCTGAAACACGTGGCACAAGACGATCCTTTTCAATGGGATCTTCTGCAAGGCGTGAAGGGTGTCCAACTAGCCGAGAAAGGTCTGGAGAGCTGGAGCAAGCGATGCTGGGTTGATGTTCCTGAAATTTAAACCATGAAGTCCATGAAACGCGTAGCACTGATCACCGGAGGCAGCCGTGGCATCGGCTTTGGCATTGCCGAGCAACTGGCCAAAAACGGATTTGACCTCGCCATCAATGGCGTGCGCCCCGCAGCGGATGCCGCGGGTGCCATCGATACATTAAAAGCCTTGGGCAGTGATGTGGTGTATTGCCGTGGAAACATTTCATCGCCGGCCGACCGCGAAAATATTCTGGCCGACGTCCGGCGTCATTTCGGGAGACTTCATGTGCTGGTCAACAATGCCGGCATCGCACCGCGGGAGCGGCGCGACATCCTCGAAGCCACCGAAGAGAGTTTCGACGAGGTGCTTTCCACTAACTTGAAAGGCACGTATTTCCTCTCGCAAAAGGCGGCTCAATGGATGATCGCACAAAAGAAAAGCGACCCAGAATTCCGTGCGAGCATCATCAACATTTCTTCCATCTCCGCGACGGTGGTGTCGATCAACCGCGGTGAGTATTGCATCGCGAAAGCCGGTCTGAGCATGGCCACACAGTTGTTTGCCGTGCGCCTGGGTGAATTCGACATCCCCGTGTACGAAGTACGGCCCGGTGTGATCCACACCGACATGACGGCGGGCGTGACCGCAAAATACGACAAGCTCATCGCCGAAGGATTGTGCGTGCAGAAACGATGGGGCGAACCGGAAGACGTTGGAAAAGCCGTGGCCGCGCTGGCCAAGGGCGACTTCCCCTACTCCACCGGGCAGGTCGTCATGGTGGATGGTGGAATGACCATACCCCGATTGTAACAACCGATTAAAAAAATATTTGAATGAAAGATCTATCCACTAAAAGCACGTTCCAGCATCTAACGTCCATCCCAGTTCTGGTAGCGGCCTTAGGCTATTTAGTCGACATGTACGACCTGTTCCTGTTCAACATCGTGCGGGTGCCCAGCCTCAAGTCGCTGGGCCTGGCCGACGATCAATTGCTGAAGACCGGCATTGGGTTGTTGAACCTGCAAATGGCGGGCATGCTCATCGGTGGAATATTTTGGGGCGTCCTCGGCGATAAGAAGGGACGCCTGTCGGTGTTGTTCGGTTCCATTCTTATCTACTCGCTGGCCAACATCGGCAATGGACTGGTCACTTCCGTGGAAGGCTATGCCGTGCTCCGGTTCCTGGCCGGGTTTGGGTTGGCCGGTGAATTGGGTATGGGCGTCACGCTGGTGGTAGAGATCCTTCCCAAATCCATACGGGGCTACGGCACCACCCTGGTCGCCACCATGGGTGTATTCGGTGCGCTGCTGGCGTTTTCGATCGTTCATTTTTTCGAGTGGCGTGTGTCTTATTTTATTGGCGGAGGACTTGGCTTGTTGCTGATGGCCTTGCGCTTGAGGGTATTTGAATCGGGCATCTTCATCAAGCTGAAAGAAGCCAACACCCGGCGCGGTGACCTCCGCATGTTGTTCAACAACAAGACCCGGATATTGAAATACGTGACCTGCATCGTCATGGGCGCGCCCATATGGTTTGTCGTTGGCATCCTCATCACCCTCGCCCCGGAACTGGGCAAGGCCATGCAACTCGATGAGCCGGTCGATGCCGGAAAGGCCGTGTTGTTTGTTTTCGCCTCGCAGGTGGCGGGCAATCTCGTGAGCGGCTTTTTCAGCCAGTACTTGCAGAGCCGCAAAAAAGTGATCTTCGTTTTTATGGGAGGATCGCTCTTGTTTGCCCTGACGCTTTTGCTGGGTTCGATTAAGCACGCCAGCGAGTATTACATCTTGTGTTTGTGCCTGGGATTCTGCAGCGGCTATTGGACGCTATTCATTACCGTAGCCGCCGAACTCTTTGGCTCCAACCTGCGCGCCACGGTGGCAACCACCGTACCAAACTTTGTAAGGGCCACGATCATTCCCTTGTCGTCTCTTTTCATCTTGTTGAAAAATTATACCGGCACACTCTCGGCCGCGCTGATCACCGGCTTGCTCACCTACACTCTGGGCATGGTGGCGCTGTTGTACCTGGAAGAGACCTTTAAGAAAGACATGAATTATATCGAGGAAACCTGAAATGGACGCACCGCAGGCATCAGCATAACGCAGGATTTTCAAAATCGGGAGAATAGTCGTATTTTATAACACGAAAGCCGGACACCGAGATCTTCCGAAGATCGACCGGCAACGCTACAGTTATTTGATATCAAACCGTTGATCAGATGAAAAACGTACTCTTAGTAGATGATGATGCCGTTTTCAATTTCCTCAGCAAAAAAGTAGTGGAACGCCTGGGGGTGGCCACAGACATTCACACGGCATTGAACGGACGCGAAGCGCTGGATCTCTTCAACTCATACTACCAGGGAGCCATGACACTTCCCGATATTATTCTATTGGATCTCAACATGCCCGTGATGGACGGGTTTAGTTTCCTGGAAGCCTTCAATCGCCTCGAGGTAGCCGGCAAAGAACGGGTAAAAATTGTCGTCGTCACTTCTTCGCACGACCCCAGGGACATGGAACGGACAAAGAAGCTGGGGGTGACGGATTATTTGACAAAACCTTTACAGCAAAAAAAGTTGCAGGAGGTGTTGGAGGTATAAAATTTAGTAGCCAGTAGTCAGTAGCCAGTAGAATTTGGGATTTGGGAAAGTTCGCAAGAATCGGGTTCGAGTCTTTTGTCTCATGCTATAGTTTTGAATTAAATATTTAACACTATGGAAAATCAAAAAGGATTATCGAAGGAAGAGATCAACAAGGCCATTGTGGGACGTTGGTTTACAGATTTTTGGGGTGAGACGTGTAACCTCGGTATTGTGGATGAGTTAGCATCGCCGGATATGCTGCTTCAGTATTCGTTGCATGATCCACGCCGTGGGCGGCAAGACATCAAGGCCTTTATGCAAGATTTCAGGGCAGCTTTTCCCGATCTGAAATTTTGGGGAGCTGCGGATCTCATCGCGGAGGGCGACTATGTTGTCGGTCGTTGGGAAGGTGGTGGCACGCATACCGGTCCTGCTTTCAGCGACTTTCTTGCAGGGTCGTTGCCGGCTGCGACCGGGCGCAAAATGCATTTCACTGGAACAACGGTTTTGAAGTTGGTGAACGGTAAGATCGTTGAAGAGATCGGACTTGATGATGGTGTCACGGCGTTGACGCAACTGGGTCTTATCAAAGCATCGTAATCAAATGAAAAAGCCGGGGTCGCCCCGGCTTTTTTTAAATCATTTTGAACCGCCTCGCCTTCGCTAAAACTTCGGCGGGCAAGCAAGCAAAGTCAACGCAAAGAATGCACGGCGCGATAATTTTCTCATGGTGGCGTGAAATATTCCATGAATACCACTTTGCCCGCTTTAAAATATACGATCAAATAATGCTTTGCATCGTCGCCCCGCAAGACGAGGTATCTGGTGATCGATTTTATCTTGAAGGCTTCGAGCGCTTTAATGACATCGGCAGTCGTCATGCCGATGCCGATGCCTTGCTTGGTTTTGAATCTCGGGGTCTCCACATCCGCGTGGATCACGGAAGCGTCGCCGTGACTTGTTTTCAGGACGATAAAAATGTCGCTTCCAAAGGCAAACCGGTAGGCGGTATCGATGGCGTTGTTTTCGTGTTTGCTCCGCACAGGCTGTGTTTGGGTCTGGGGGGACGGTTGTGTGGATGAGCGGAGATATTTCATCGGGTCCGTTCCGAAACCAAAAAGGTCGGTGACGAGATTTTCGTCCTGAAGGACCAGGCTATCGCTTTTTATGGGTGCGCCATCTTGGGCGAGTATTCGCGTGACGCCAAAAATAAAAATGACCTGCAAAAAAAACTTCATGGCGATAAGGGCCAGGGGCGATGGGGTTTGAAAGTCCACCTGAACAGCCAATATAGACATTATTGCTGAGTTTATTTCAAGATACTTTCCGCTCCAAGGGCATTGCGTCAAAAGAATACATCACTTTGGCGAACCGATCGTGATTCGATTGTTCTCTTGGACCACGGTTACATTTGAGTCGATCGTGAAAGACGTCTTCAGTGCCTGGATGCTAAAGCCTCCTTGCAACGCTGCATCATATACATTGGAAAGATCGAGTTTTATGATATGCACCCATTCTGAAATGGTCACGGACGAATTTCCGGAGCCCTCAATGGACAGGTTTTCAAAAAAAGCATGACGCCCCACGGCCTCTGAAGTGAGGTGGCTTCTTTTGAGAAAGAATGAAAAAGAAGGCCGCTTTAAAAAATCATGCCCGCCTTTCAAATCGATATTGCTGGAGTCGGATACCACCACGGTGCCGCTGGGCAAGTACAGAACCAGTGTATTGACATCCTCTTTTCCCGGACAACACGCCGGAGCACTCAAGCGCAACGTATCGTTCGATGGCGCAACACGAAAGCTCGAAACATATTCCCGCGCCGCCCGCAATCGCAGGGAGTCGGATGCGACGATGCGGCAATTGGGCAGATTCGACAGCGAAACGACTTTTGCATCCTTTACCGGAATTCTTTCATACTTCAATTCATCATTGTTGCTACTGTGGTAGTCCTTGTTCCGGAACTTAACGTTTATCGTTACCGTGGTCAAGCCGGTCAAAACAAAGCTTGCCGCTACAAGCCCTAGTAAAATGATATTGCTGGCTTTAACGCGTTCCTTGAATTTTATCTCACCCTGTTGTTTCATAGCGATGGGGATTAGGCATTTTGTTTTTTATATTTTTTATAAAGCGGTTCCAGGTCGTCCAGGTCCATTTGCAAAAGCTGCAGGCTTTTAAAAAACGACGGCATCTCCTTTTGCATAAATTCGGACCGTCGGTACTCCAAGGCATTTTTTGGTCCGCCCGGGGACACGAACAAGCCGACACCGCGTTGGTTGTAGAGAATATCTTTTTGCTGAAGAAATTCATACGTCCGCATCACCGTGTTAGGGTTGACCTCCAACAACACGGCCAGTTCCCTGACGGCAGGGATGCGTTGTTCTACACTCCACGTTTTCGATATGATCTTCTCGCAAACGAAGTCGGCGATCTGTAAATAGATGGGCTGGGTTTCTTTGAATTCCATTCTATTATCCGTTTATAATTCCTTTTCCTTTAACCGGAAATAGGATGCCAGCCACAATAGCGGCGTCAGCAAAAACTTAGAAAAAATAATGGCGATACTGGCCAACAGGTAGGGCATAACGATCACCTTGTTGTCGCCGCTGGGGTCCACTATTTCGTAGGAATCAATTCCCTGCAAAAACTGTCCCTGGGGAAGTAGCATATGAACCAGCAAGAAAAGCAGGATAAAGCACACCCAAAGCAAGCCGAGGATTACCAATGCTTTGAAAAGTCCATGTTTGTTAAAATAAATAGAGGCGAGAATAAAGCCTGCCTGGAGCGGGAAGTACAGGTAAAACAAATCGCTCAGGGGCGCATCAAAGAAAGGGTTTTCAAAGTCGTTCAAATGAAAGATATCGACGACCTGCCAATGGGTATCAAATTTCCGATTGGCGATGCTTACGGCCGTCAAGTCAATCACGTAAAAAATCGCCGAGTATACAGCAAAGAACACCAGCACTCCGAAGAAAATATTGCATAGAAATTTCGCACCGGTCGACGCGGGTGTCAACAGATAGTTGATCGCCTTTGGTTTGACACCCAACTCGGAAAACAGCAATCCCGACGACAGGCATCCGGATAAAAACAGTGTGGCAAAATAATATGCGACCTGGTTTCTTTCCCTGAACAGAAAAGGGTTTGTAAAGGTGAGGTAAACGCCCAACCATAGAATTAAAAAAGCGCTGATGGCCAGGTAAAGAAGCGTGTAGACTTTGCGATTCTCGAAGGCATATTTCTTAAAGAAAAGAAATGAACGGCTAAGTTGAAGGGATTGAGATCTCATATTTCTGAATGGCTATTGAGTATGGACTTGATTTTCTTCGGATCGGCCATCGCGGCTTTATAGAGTAACTCCAAATCGACATTGCTTTCCGTCTCCTCCGTGTTTAGCGCTACGATCGTATTGCCGCGCAGGATCGACTCCGAAAACAAAGCATCTTTCAAATCGTCGGGATCAAAGGAAATTTTAAAGCTCAGCTTGCGGGCCACGGCGTCGAGACTTTGTTTGAGTAAGATCTCGGTATCTTTGAGGATCAGCACCTCGTCGATCAAGTTTTCAAGATCCTGGACCTGGTGCGAACTGATCAAAATGGTTCGAGAGTCCGTGGCCGCGCCGGCAATCACTTTGCGAAGTTGCCCTTTGCTGATGATGTCCAGTCCGTTGGACGGCTCATCCATTAACAGCACCGACACGTTGCTGGCCACACCAAAACTGATAAACACTTTCTTCTTCTGACCGTAGCTCATGCCTTGCAGCAAGCTGTCGGGAGGAATGTCAAAAGATCCGACGAAGTCATAAAAGGCCGCCTTGTCGAAGTTCGGATAAAAGGGGCTGTGATACTTTACAAAATCCGAAATGGAAATGTTCGGAAGATGAAATTCTTCCGGCACCATAAAGATATCCTCCAAAAACCCGGGTTCGCGACGCGCAGGAACGAATCCATTCACCTGGATGCTCCCGGCTTTCGGATACAACAGACCCGCAATGGCATACAATAAGGTTGATTTTCCAGTGCCGTTCTTACCCAATATGCCATAGACATGACCGGGTTCAAGCGTCGTGGAAATTCCTTTAAATACATGATTCTTTCCATAGTGGAAATGCAAATTCTGAATATCGATCATGTTTTGTGTATTAGTGTACTACTTAATTAGTACACCAAGGTAGAAAAAATTCCTTATGAATTCCAAATCCTAAAAAAAATAACTTAACGGTCTGAATTTAAGGACGGAGAAGCTCTTTCCAGCGAACTTCAACGAGGGGCTGCAATTGTTGAGTATCTCGTTGTCGAAATCCGGAGAACTTGACTTACATCGCCAGCATAACCGCCACATAATGACAGATGGCCGCCGTCAGCACAAACAGGTGCCACACGGCGTGCGTGTACAAGTATTTGTCCCACACATAAAAAATGATCCCGACAGAATAGATCACGGCTCCCACGCAAAGTAAGACGATCACCGGAAACGGTAAGTGATCAAAAAATGTCCGGCCACCGACCACCATGATCCACCCCATCATTAAGTAGATGATGATGGAAACCATTTCAAACCTGCCGGTATACCGCAGCTTGAAAACAATGCCGAAGACCGTCAGTCCCCAGAGAACGGACAACAAGGAAATGCCAAAGGAATCGTTCATGTATACCAGGAGAAAAGGCGTGTACGTTCCGGCGATCAAAAAATAAATGCTGATGTGATCGAAGATCTTAAAGACACTTTTTACCATCCGGTCTTGCGCCAGGTGAAATATGGTGGAAGAGGTGAACAACAACAAAAAACAAAAACCATAGATCCCCGACCCCACAATGCCGGCCGTGTTGTTGTGCGCCGTGGCCAATCCCGTTAATACCGGCAGGCCGCTAATGCCAAAGAGTGCTCCCATCCCGTGGATCAGGCCGTTAACGATCTCTTGTTTCCGTGAATAAGTCACCATGGGGTTCTCGCGCTGCTGCGGGTATCTACACCTATAACCCTGTTGGTAGCGTGAAAGTTTTAGCAGGCTGGACTGCCCACTGGCCCGGAGGTTGGATTTTTTGAACTTTTCCGGAACGTCCTGGTGAAAATATTTTTGCTGTCCTTTGTAACCTTTAAAGGGAAATTGGTATCTAACCTATAAGGTTTCGCAAAATTTCCTACCCCGATAACCATTACGGCAACCTGAACCAACCAAAAAATGAGACCCGATATCTATCCCAATCCAGCCGACGAATTTATACGGATTGACAACAGAACCCTGACGATAAAATTATACGATGCGTCGGGCGATGAGGTGCCGGTTGTCGTTACACCCCGGAGCGATGGCCAGTACATGCAGGTGGGACATCTGCCGGAAGGCATGTATTTCATCCGCACAAACGATCATGAAAACGTTGCCATGCAAAAGGTCCTGGTCCGGCACAACCCGTGAGGAGTTAATCCTAAGGCTGTGGAATAAGCTTTGAAGCGTATTTTTTATTTTTGAGGAGCGTCGCGACGGATAGATTTTCACCGTTATTGGTAACCTGAACGCGATCTTCGGTGTCTAACGTGCTGGATCCAAACCTCACCGAAAATGATCGCCAACTACCTCAAAGTCGCCTTCAGGCACCTGTTGAAAAACAAGCTCTATGTTTTGATCAACACCCTCGGCATGGGGATCTCGATCGCATGCGCCATGACGGTCTATCTGCTGATCGCCTACAATTTTGAATTTGACAGCACCGTGGACAAAACCAGGGTAAGCCATGTGGTCAAGGTTTTGCATCACCGGAAAGACCATAGTGGCGACGCGTTTAAAGAGCTGGTGGCTCCGCTTCCCCTGGGACCTGCCGCCCTCCAGGACATTGCCGGCATCACCCGTTTCACCCGCTACTGCAGCGACGGCGGCTATCTCAGTCGCGGCGAAAAAGGTTTTCATGAAACCATCTTCTTTGCCGATTCAAGCTTTCTGAAGATGTTCACCCCGGGACTTGCCCAGGGTTCCTACAAAAGCTTTGATGACAAGAGTTCCATTTTCATCAGCGAGAAGTTTGCCGCGAAGTATTTTGGTGCCGAAGATCCCCTGGGAAAAGAAATGATCGTTTCTTTCAACAACAAAAAACTCAATGCCGTCGTCGGGGGAGTGCTCAAGGATGCGCCGTTCAATTCGACGTTCACGGAAAACATCCTGATGCGGATCGAAAACTATCTGGATCTCTATGATGTGAAAGACAACGATTGGGCATCCGCCCACACGGCCTCGGTTTTGTTTGAACTCGCCGACATTGCACAGGCCGGGACAATAGGCGATCAGTTTAAAAAATATGCTGCCCTTCGCAATGCGGCTGTGGCGGAGGCCGGGTCGGTGCGTTATGAGTTGGTCCCGTTTAGTCAATCGATTTCCCCAAACGATGTCCGGCGATCCGATCTTCACCTTCGCATTCCCTCTATTGCGTTGACGATCTTCATGACGCTTGGCGGGATCATCCTGTTGATTGCTTGCTTCAATCTTACCAACACGACGCTTGCCCTTTCCATGAAACGACTGAAAGAGATCGGCATCCGCAAAGTCGCCGGCTCAAACGGTTTACAGATCGGACTTCAGTTCTTTAGCGAGATCCTGATGACGGTCACGTTGTCGGCGGGTGCCGGCTTTTTCCTGGCACTCTATATTATACCGGAGTTCGCCTCGATGTGGGAACTCCCCTACGGACTCCGGGAACTGAATAGCATGAACATGGTGATCGCGCTGGCCATTGTTCTTTTTGCCAGCGCCGTTTTGGCGGGTCTCTATCCGGCCGTGTTCGGAAGCCGGCAAAGCCCGTTGCTTTTATTCAGGGGCGGCAAAAATCCCGGAGGCACAAACCTCTTCACCCGAAGCCTGCTCGTCATGCAATTTGCGCTCTGTACGGTCGTGCTGATCGCCGGAACCGTTTTCACGCGCAACGCCACCTACCAGGACAACATCAGTTTTGGCTACGAAAAAGACATGCTCATCACCGCATTGATACAAGGTCCTCATGAAGCCGAAGCCCTCCGCGAGGCGATACAAGGCGATCACCGGATCACCGGAATGTCGCCCTCCGTTCATCATTTCGCTTTTATCAATGCACCCGAAAGACCGGCCAGCCTTGCGGGAGAAAAATTTAATGCAACCGTCTACGAGGTCGGCCCTGATTATTTTTCGACCGTGGGCCTAAAGCTCATCTCCGGCAGACTGTTTCCTGCGACCGATACGGTTGACAACCGGTCTGTGGTTGTAGATGAAAATTTCGTAAGACGAAATCGCCTGGAACATCCCCTGGAAACGAAAGTCGAAGTGGAAGGCGAAACCCTGACCATTGTCGGTGTCGTGAGCGATCACCTGACGGACCTGGAGAGCGACAACACCGAGAACTACCTATACCGCCTTGCGAAACCCAGCCAATACCAGATCCTGGTGGTGCGCGCGGAAGCCGCGACGTTGCCGGAGACCCGGCAGTACATCGACCGGCAATGGAAAAAAATCTATCCCGACAAGCCCCTTCAAACTGACCTGCAACCCGAGATCGTGTACCAGGAAGCGAATATTTACAATCGCAATCTCAGCAAGATCTTTTTCTTCATGACGGTGTTGGGATGTTTGTTATCCGTTTCCGGTCTTTATGCGATGGCCAACCTGAACATGACCCGGCGCACAAAAGAGATCGGTGTTCGAAAAGTATTGGGTGCCTCTGTCGCCAGCATTTTGAAACTTGTCAATAAAGAATTTGCTGTGATCCTTTTGATCGCAACGCTTTTGGGTGGGTATGGAGGCTACAGGCTTACGAATGGATTACTCGCAAGTCTTTTTGCTCAACATATTGACGTGGATATCATTACCATTGTGACCAGTGGAATGTTTGTGTTCTTGATCGGAATGTTCTCGACCAGCCTCACGATATGGACAGGAGCGACTGCAAATCCCGTCCACGCGTTGAGGAGCACATAGCAAGTCGATCGGGTACATCCCTGCTGGCAATGTCATCCCTTTTCAAAAAGCCAGCGCATTGGCGATTGCTTCTTTTCTGGCACGAGACCATAGCGATTGATGCTTTTCTCTTTTATAAAATCCAACGCTTCGTCGATCGAGTCGGTCACCAAGATCAGTTGAAGGTCCTCATCCGAGATCGTGTGTTTCTTTTTCATCCACTCGAGTTGATCGACCAGATCTTTGTAGAAATCGCGATCGAAAATAATGATCGGGAAGGGTAATATCTTCTTGGTTTGGGTGAGGGTGACGGCCTCAAAGAATTCGTCCATCGTGCCAAAGCCGCCGGGGAGGACAATAAAAGCAAAGGAGTATTTGATCAACAACGTTTTCCGGACAAAGAAATAACGGATGTTTACCCATTTGTCGAGGTAGGCATTGGGAACTTGTTCGGTAGGCAACATGATGTTGCAGCCGACCGATCTGCCGCCCACTTCTTTGGCACCACGGTTCGCAGCTTCCATCAGGCCCGGTCCTCCACCGGTCATGACGGTGAACCCCAGCTGGGCAACACGCGCCGCCAGGTGCCGGGCGTCTGTGTAAAACACATGCTTTTCATCAAACCGGGCCGATCCAAAAAAAGTAACACAGGGTCCCACAAAATGCAGTGCCCGGAATCCTTTTATAAATTCGACAAATACTTTTATGATAAACCGGAATTCCTCCCATCGCGACTGCGGCCCTGAGAGGAATTCTATCTCCGATCCTGCTTTCTGCATGGCGCTTTCTTATAACAATACATTTTCCTCGCTCCATTCATGAAAGAAAAGTTCCAGCAACTCGCGCTCGTCGTTCTTTTCCCAATGCACGATCGTTTGCAGCAAGTCGGCTGCCGTCTCCAACCCAAGCGTCTCCGCATAGTGCAAAGATGCTTCGTAGGCGCTGGCCTTATACCGGTTGATCCGCAACAGTTCGCTGACCAGCACGTGGTTCTGCACCATGGGTTCCTGCGCAAACTTGAGCCGGTCATACAACTCGTTGATGAACTCGTCAACCACGTGGGTATGACACGACCGGGGCTCGCGGTTCAGGTATGAAAATACACGATCGACTTTCGTTCTTTTATGGTCGCAGCTTTCCAGGTAGCGTTTGAGAATGTCCTGGAGCTTGGGTGACTGAATGATCGTCGTCATTTTTTTCAAGCCCTCCCGTAGTTTTGCCTCGGCTTGGTATAGTGCTTCCAATTCCAGCACCAACGCTTCTTCCAGTGTGTTTATGTTCTGTTTCATGGGGGATTTTTTTACATTCAATAGTTGTCAGTATTTTCTGTGGCTAGCTTCACGATCGCCGCCTTCAAGTCTGCCTTGAGTTTTTCGAAGCGTGCAGACAGCGCCTCGGCCTCCTCCATGAGTTCGCCGTGTTCCTTATAATATTGGATCTCCCATTCACTTCTTGTTTCCAGCATCCGGGCCAATTTGCTCTCATGGTTGCGCAATTTTTTCCGCATATCCTCGATGACCTCGACGGTGTAGAAGAGGACCAGGTTTTGAAAATGATTTACTTCGCTTCTATCTTCCCGCATCAGCCTCAAAGCGGCCAAGTCTTCAAGTTGGCGTTGAAAGAAGGCCAGCTCGCTTTTCCAGAGCACGGTGGCCGATAGCCAGTCAAGGGTCTTCGTGTGTTTCTCCAGCAAAGCCGGCTGCAACACGTAGTTGTTGGTTACTCCTGTTACGCTGATCATATCTTTTCTTTTTCGAAAGGTAGGATATCGGCCAAGGCTTTACCCTGATGTTTGTTTTGTTACACCCTGATTTTGGTCACCCGCTCCGCGCTATCGCCGTTGCTGATGAAGATTATCGTCCGCCATGACTTTTGTCATGCCAGGGTAGCGGGGGTGGCTTTAGTTTTATGACCAAAATCAAAAAGACAATGCGCTGTGATGATGTACTTAAAGAAAATGCAAGCCGCCGTTTATCTGTAGGAAATTGACCGTCATTGTCGGAAATTAACCATTACCATTTAAACACCAGCCATATGAAATATCTCAATGGAGAAGACGCTGTCAAGGTGATCAAACCCGGCGATCGTGTTTACATACACGGTGGCGCGGCCACACCGCATTACCTGTTGAAGAAGCTTGCCGAGCGTTCGGCCGAACTTTGGAATGTGGAGTTGGTGAGCATTAGCCTGCAAGGGCAACCCATCGTTACCGACCCCCAATACCAAAAGAGTTTCCGGATGAATTCTTTATTCGTGTCGGAATGCGTGCGGGGCGCCGTCAATGACGGCCGCGCCGATTATGTCCCCATCTTCCTCAGCGAGATCCCGCTCCTGTTCAAGAGAAATATTCTTCCCCTGGATGTTGCCTTGGTCCAGGTATCACCACCCGACAAGCACGGGTATTGCTCGCTGGGAGTTTCGGTCGATATTGCCGGGGCTGCCGTTCAAACGGCCCGGCACGTCATTGCCCAGGTCAATCCACGCATGCCGCGCACGCTTGGCGACGGGATCATTCACCAGGATAAGTTCGACACGATGGTGCTGATGGAACAGGAACTTCCCGAAGTCCCGAACGGCAATCCGGACGACGAGATCGCCCATCGCGTTGGGATGCATTGTGCGGAATTGGTGGAAGACGGCGCTACGCTGCAGATGGGTATCGGCTCCATCCCAGACGCCGTTTTGGGATCGCTCACCAACCACAAGGAACTGGGCGTTCACACTGAAATGTTTTCCGATGGCATCATTCCGTTGATTGAAAAAGGGATCGTGACCAATCAACACAAACGGAAATATCGCAACAAGACCGTCACCTCTTTCTTGCTGGGTAGCCGCAGGCTATACGATTTTGTGGATGACAATCCCGCCGTGAGCGTGCTCAACATCGACTATGTGAACGACACCTCGGTGATCCGCACCAATCCAAAAGTGACTGCCATCAACAGCGCCATCGAAGTGGACATTACCGGGCAGGTGTGTTCCGATTCCATCGGCACGTATCATTTCTCGGGTGTTGGGGGACAAATGGATTTCATGCGTGGTGCCGCACTTTCGGAAGGAGGAAAGCCGATCATCGCTTTACCTTCCACGACCCGCAAGGGCGAATCGAAGATCGCAGCCTTTCTCAAGCCGGGCGCGGGTGTTGTGACCACGCGGGCGCATGCCCACTACATTGTTACGGAATATGGTATTGCCTATCTCTATGGCAAGAACATGCGCCAGCGGGCAAAAGCCCTGATCAACATCGCGCACCCCAACCATCGCGAAGCGCTCGAGCAAGCTGCTTTCCAACGGTTCCACAACTATGAATTTGAGCGCACTTACTATTAAGACCTCAAAAAGTATATGCTGGGTTCCCTGACAAAAAATCAATGCGAGCGGGTGTTGCTTTCCGAATTGGTTGGAAGGATAGGATGCCACGTTTCCGGAAAAATGTACATCGTGCCACTCTCCTACGTGTTCGAGAAGGGCTACCTCTATGCTCACGCCAAGGAAGGTTTAAAGATCACGATGATGCGCAAAAATCCGAACGTGTGTTTCCAGGTGGATCAGATCGATGACATGGTCCATTGGAGAAGCGTTGTGATCTGGGGAAAGTTTGAAGAAATAACGACACCCGCGGCCCAGGACAAAACCCTGGAACTTCTCGACGACCGGTTCAAGGTCTACAACACCAGCGAATCGGTCAAGCCCGTTTTCAACACGACCGGCCAAGAGCTGCTCAAAGAAAAGAAACCCGTGCTCTTCCGGATTGCCGTGGATGAGATGACGGGAAGATTTGAAAATGGGGAATCAAAATAGACCTCGCTATCATCTCTCAGAATACTACCCTTCCTTCCACAGTGCGACATACTCCAAAAACTGACATAAATCAGTTTACCGGCTGACGGGCCTCACGCAGTGACTCAAACGTCAGGGCTACTTTTAGACCATCATTAAAACTGACAAAGTCATGAAAAAAATACTCGTCCCCTGTGATTTCTCCAAGCCGGCGATCAATGCATTCCGGTTTGCGCTGGACATGGCGCTTCAGTCCGGAGGTTCCGTTCATTTCATGAATGTGATTGAACTCCCTATTCTGCACGACACCGTGATCATGCCCGTTCTGAATTTCGAACAAGAACTTCTCGACGACTTGAAGGAAAATGCAGAAAAGTCATTTGCGAAAATACTGGAAAAGCACAAACCCGGCGAAGTCGCTGTAAAGACCGTGGTTGAATTCGGATCGGTACACGCGAAAATTCAGGATTATATCGTTGACCAGGGCATCGACCTGGTGGTGATGGGCTCTCACGGCGCCAGCGGTGCGCGCGAATTCTTTATTGGATCCAATGCCGAGCGAATCGTCCGCAGTTCCGCGGCCCCGGTCCTTGTATTGAAAGACTATTACAAAGGCCCGATCAAAAATATTGTCTTCCCCAACACACTCGACACCGAAAACCAGGAAGACCTCACCATGAAGGTCAAAGCCTTGCAGAACTTTTTTGGAGCGCACCTGCACATTGTATGGATCAACACTCCGCTGAATTTCACTTCCGACGACATTACCCTGAAACGGTTGGAGGCCTTTGCCAAGCGCTTCATGCTGAAGAACTACACACTTAATATCGTTAACGACACCAACACGGAGCAAGGCATCCTTCAATTCGCCAACCGGGTGGGCGGCGACCTCATCGCGATGGCCACCCATGGCCGCAGAGGGGTCTCCCATCTCATCTATGGCAGCCTGGCCGAAGACGTGGTCAATCATACGAAAGTATTGGTGTGGACCTACGCACTGAAGGACGAGACCGTTGAAGCCTAGCAGCAAATCAAAAACGTTAACGATGACGACCGGCGTAGTTGAATCCGTAGTATGCTTTCATTGTGGCGAGCCTTGCGAGGACACCGCCTGGTTTGACGACAAACCTTTTTGCTGCGAAGGTTGCAAAACCGTATTTGAGATCCTGAGCTCGAATAACCTCTGCACCTACTATGAATTAGATCGCCAGGCGGGAACATCGTTGAAAAATGCCCGGACCGGATCATATGCTTATCTCGATGCCCCGGAAGTGCGGCAGAAATTATTGTCGTTTGACTCGCCGGAACGTTCGAGCATTACGTTCCACGTTCCCGCGGTACATTGTGTTTCCTGCATTTGGCTATTGGAGAATTTGCGAAAGCTGAACCCTGGGGTCTTTAAAGCAGAAGTAAGTTTTGGCCACAAAACCGTGGCCATCGCATTCGACCCCAGGCAGGTCAAACTTTCGGAACTGGCGGACCTGTTGGCCGCGGTAGGCTATGCGCCTGTCATCCGCCAGGACAGCGAGCAGGATGCCCGGACAAAATCCGCGTCGGGACGCACGCTGGTTTACAAACTGGCGATTGCCGGATTTTGTTTTGGCAACATCATGCTCTTTAGCTTTCCCGAATACCTGGGGCTGGACAATCACGACGCTTCGTTAAAATCTATTTTCTCGTGGCTGAACCTGGCGCTCTCCGCGCCCGTATTTTTCTATAGCGCTTCCGAATATTTCCTTTCCGCGTTTAAAAGCTTCCGCCAGAAACAAATCAACATCGATGTGCCCATCGCCGCCGGGCTCCTGGCATTATTCCTGCGCAGCACTTTTGATATTCTTTCCGGCACCGGACCAGGCTACCTGGACTCCTTCACGGGCCTGGTATTCTTTCTGCTGATCGGCCGATGGTTCCAGGGAAAAACCTATGAGAGCCTCGCGTTCGATCGCGACTTTAATTCCTACTTCCCGCTGGCCGTAAACCGGCTCGTTGACAACACTTGGAAGCCGGTGATCATTTACGAATTGGAAAAAGGCGACATCCTAAAGATCAGGAACATGGAGATCGTTCCGGCAGATTCGGTGCTGAACGATCACGATGCCTTGTTCGACTACAGTTTTGTTACGGGGGAAAGCAAACCGATAAAAATAAAAAAAGGAGACCGCGTATATGCCGGTGGCCGTCTCATCGGCCAACCCGTGACGCTCACGGCTGAAAAGATGACCTCGCAAAGTCACCTGACAAGCCTGTGGAACAACGACACATTCCGCAAAACCGAAGAGCGGCAATATCAAAAAATAATCGACCGCTCGGCGCGGAAATTTACGTGGATCGTGATCGTGCTGGCCATGGTTACCGCCGGTGTGTGGTACGTTTTGGCTCCTCAACAAATGTGGCTCGTGCTCACCTCGGTGCTCATGGTGGCCTGCCCTTGTGCGCTGGCTTTGGCTGCTCCGTTTACCTATGGCAGCATGCTTCGTGTGTTTGGGAAGCATGGACTCTATCTGAAAAATGCCGATGTCATTGAACGGCTTGCCGCCATCGATGCCGTTGTTTTTGACAAGACCGGAACCGTGACCTATGGCCGCGAGCCGGCCGTGGAATTTGCAGGCGATCTGAATGCGCTGGAACGCGAAGCGATAAAGGTTCTAACGGCGGCGTCGACGCATCCCCTAAGCAAGATCATTTCCAAGTCCATTCACGCGCGCGATACCCTGGATCTTTCAAATTTTAAGGAGCTGCCTGGAAAGGGTGTGCAGGGCGTGATCGCCGGGAAATACATCAAAGTCGGGTCGGCGGAGTTTGTCGGGTTTTATGAAAAGCTGGACCCGCATGCCTCGGTCGTATTTATTTCCATCGACGACGAGGTCAGGGGGTATTTCATCATCACGGTGAAGATCCGGCCTCAGCTCAAAAATATGCTGGCGCGATTGGGAAAGAAATGCTTGGCGTTGCTTTCCGGCGATAATGACGCAGACAAGGCCAGCATGCAAAAGATCTTTCACCCTTCCGTGAACTTGCGCTTCGACCAAGACCCGCACGACAAGCTGGCGTTCATCCAAAACCTGCAACAGGCCGGCAAAAAAGTGATGATGGTGGGCGACGGCCTCAACGACTCCGGCGCACTAAAACAAAGCGACGTCGGCCTGGCCATCTCCGACGACAACGGGATCTTCACGCCCGCTTGCGACGGCATCCTGGACGGCGCCCGGCTGAACCACCTGGACAAGTTCCTCGACCTGTCCCGCTACTCGTCGATCATCCTGAAAATAGCGTTCGGCATCTCGTTCTTTTACAACACCATCGCCTTGGGCTTCGCCGTCACCGGCCACCTCACGCCCCTGGTCGCCGCCATACTCATGCCGGTGAGCAGCATCAGCGTGGTGGGCTTTTCAACCCTCGCCGTCAACTTTGTTGCGCGCCGAAAACTAGTCCACACCTTAACCCGACGCCTATGGGAATCATTATCATCCTGATCTCGATCAGTCTCGTGATTGCCGTGGGCTTTCTCCTGTCATTTTTATGGAGCCTGAAAAGCGGCCAGTTCGACGACACTTATTCGCCCTCCGTGCGCATGTTGTTCGAAGACAAACCACAACCTGAACCTGCTAACGACAAAAAAAATGAAAGACCAGAACGCATCGGCCCTCCTGAAGAAATATGACCTCCCCACACCGCGCTACACCAGCTATCCCACCGTACCGGCCTGGGACACCGCGAATTTCACGGAAGAAGAATGGATCGCGTCCGTACGTCGCGCGTTTGATGAGTCCAACGACAAAAAGGGAATAAGCCTCTATCTCCACCTTCCTTTTTGCGAAAGCCTGTGTACTTATTGTGCCTGCAATACGCGGATCACGCGCAATCACTCAGTAGAGATCCCCTATATACAAGCGCTGTTAAAAGAGTGGGAGCACTATAAAACGATCTTCGGACGAAAGCCCGTGATCCGCGAGCTGCACCTTGGTGGCGGCACGCCAACCTTCTTCAGCATCCAAAACCTGCAATGGCTCATCACCTCCCTGCTGGAAGGCGTTTCGCTACACAACGATTTTGAATTCAGCTTTGAAGGCCATCCCAACAACACCACGGAGGGACACCTGCGCATGCTCTACGAACTGGGCTTCACGCGTGTGAGCTTCGGGGTTCAAGACCTCGACGAAAAAGTGCAGCATACCATACACCGCATACAGCCCTTCGAAAACCTGGAGCACGTCACCCGGCTGGCCCGCGAAATCGGCTACAAATCGGTGAGCTTCGACTTGATCTATGGGCTGCCGTTCCAAACGCCCTTCACCGTTTCGGATACGATCGACAAGGTGCTCACGTTGCGTCCCGATCGATTGTCATTCTACAGCTATGCGCACGTTCCCTGGCTGCGGCCCGGTCAGCGCGGGTATGACGAAGGCGATCTCCCCTCCCACTACCTGAAAAGACATCTCTACGAACTAGGCCGGCACAAACTGCGGAAAGCCGGCTATGCCGACATCGGCATGGATCATTTTGCCCTGCCCGCCGACGAGTTGTTCAAAGCCCATATACAAAAAAAGCTCCACCGGAATTTCATGGGCTACACCACCAACCAGACGGACCTGCTGATCGGTCTTGGCGCATCGGCCATCAGCGACTCACATTATGCTTACGCCCAAAACAAAAAGAAGGTGGAAGAATACGCCGACGCGATTCGAAAGGATGGCACCGCCATCGTGAAGGGCCACTTGCTGACGGAAGAAGATCTGTTGATAAAGCAATGCATTCTTCAGATCAGTTGCCAGGGCGAGTTGGACCGCGAACTCCTTGAACAAGTGGTCGACCGACCCCTACTCGATACGTTGATCGAAATGGAAAAAGAGGGCATCCTCTATTTATTCGACGGTAGCCTGAAAGTGACCACGGCAGGCCAGCCCTTTATCCGGAATATCTGCCGGGTGTTCGATAAGCGAATGGAAAGAATAGACGAACAAAAAAATATCTTCAGCAAAGCGATCTGAATCATCGGCACTCAGGAGCTCTACGATCCTGGCCAATGGACTCAGTGGTTTGCCGTTATGTATTCGATTTTAATGATCTCTTGCTTAAGCCACAGGAAATCCCCCGATTTCAATATCCAAGATACTTCACATGCCTCGGGTATTTCACGGTTGTTCATTTTCTGATAGCCGGTGACGTCTACTTGCCACGTTTCCTTTCTGAATTCCCCTTGGAAATCGCCAAAGCGTTCGGCGGAGAAACGCTGCACCAAACCGTTTGGGTGGAAGGTGAAGGTTCCGGTAGCCGTCACACCCTTGTAGGTCATCGTGGCCAGCGCTTGGTCGGGAGCGACTTCCTCCCAGTGGATGTAATCCATCATGGCCGCCTCAGGATACCAGATCATTTCACCCATAAATCGAAGCATTGTCCCCTGGTCGATTTCATTTCCCGAAGCATTTGCCATTGTATAGATCGCCAACGGCTTTATCAGCATTTGGCCTTTTCCGTTTTCATATTTATCCCTGCCTGCGATGAAGAGGAACGGCGCAGCGCTGATCCTCGCCTTCCAGATAAAGGACGGCGGGTCGATCGTGCAGAACTGCGTGGCTTGAAAGTCCATCCATTTCCCTTCGGGTGTTGTGCGCATCGCGCCGGATTGTGAGATCCTGATCGCGGACACCGGTCTGTCAAAAGCGCCAGATGCCGTTAGCCATTTCTGTACGACCTGCGGAAGATCTGTCCGGCGTGAAGATAAGCTTGCGGATGAAACCGATGCACGAAGCATTGCCGAAACTTCGCTGTCTACGCCTTTTGTCAAATTTTGATTGTGCTCCTGCCAAAATCAATACCACCAGGATGATCACGTTAAGGATCGTGGCGTATTTCGCGTCCCGCCAATACAGCATGATCAACCCCTGAGACAGCACAACGCCACCTATACCAACCATCCAATACCAATCTTTTTGCACGAGGTAAAGGACGGCCGTTCCCATCAGTAAACAACACGCGAATAACCAAAGCAAGCCGGCGGTCTTTGCGGCGGTCATGGTGAGCGGAATCGTCGTCTTGTGTTTCAGCATACTGGGGGGTCCCAGGTTCCATTCCTTGGAGAACCCCATCAGGTGGATAAGCCCATGGATCATGAGCGGGATGGCAAATAGCAGGCGGATCATAGGCAGAGGAATTTGCATCGAACTTCATCATTCCCGGCATGAAAACTCCTGAGACGTATCAGCGACGCAAGATGACTTTCATCAGGAAATACGGGAGAGGCTTATTTTACTTTCGTCTTGTGCTGATGGGGCGTGCTCTTATCCAGAATGCTCCACAACGATAGACAACCATGAATACCTACCGCCTCGACCTCGTCCTGTTCTTTATCATTACACTCCTCGCAGAAATCCTCGGCACCCTCGGCGGATTCGGGTCCTCCATCTTCTTCGTTTCGTTCGCGCAGTTCCTTTATGATTTTAAAACAGTGCTCGTCCTTACCGGAACGCTTCATATTTTTAGCAACGTCTCTAAACTGATCCTCTTCCGGAAGACCATCGACTATAAAGTGCTTCTCTGGCTTGGGGTGAGCAGTGTGCTCCTGGCCATCGTGGGGGCTTACCTCACCAGCGTCTTCAGTTTCAGCTACGCCAAGATCATTTTGGGATTGTTCCTGACCGGGCTCAGCACGTTGCTCTATTTCGCGCCCGGCTTCTTTATCCCGCCCACGAAAACAAATTCCATTCTCAGTGGCAGCCTTGCCGGTTTTCTCGCCGGCTTCGTCGGCACCGGCGGGGCGGTGAGAGGGCTGGCCCTGACGTCATTCAACATGGATAAAAACTTCTTCGTGGGAACGTCTGCCGCCATCGATTTTGGCGTCGACCTCAGCCGGACGCTGATCTACCTCGACCATGATTTCCTCCAGGCTCAATATCTCATCTATATCCCCCTGCTCATGCTCGCCGCCGGGTTGGGTTCGTATCTTGGAAAAGTGATGCTGAACCGCATAAACCAAAATCTATTTCAACGGATCGTTCTGGTGCTGATCTTTCTAACCGGCGTGTCGATGCTGGTGCAAGAAGTGTTGGTCCGGAGCTAAGCCTTCATTGCTCCATTACTCCCCACACGCTCCATAATATCCTGCATCATCTCGATCTGGACCTTCTGGATTTGGATGAGCTCGTGTTGTTGGTGGATCATGAGGTGATCGATCTTCTCGTGCAGCACCCTGATCTCGAGCTCCGATTTCAGGTTGATCATGTAATCTTTCTTTGACCGCTCGCGGTCCTTTTCCTCCTGCCGGTTCTGGCTCATCATGATCAGTGGTGCCTGCAATGCGGCAACACAGGAGAGGATGAGATTCAATAGAATAAACGGATAGGGATCGAACGAACGATTTTGAAACCAAAAGGCATTCAAAACAATCCAGCCGGCGAGGAACATAAAGAAGGTGATGATAAACTTCCAACTGCCGCCAAAAGCCGCTATACGGTCTGCCATTTTCTGACCCGTCGTCAAGGGCTCATCCTCATTCAACTTGTCGGTGAGGGTGTCCTTATTCTTTAAAGCTTCCAGCACGGTGGCCTCCAATACGGACAATTCGCCCACTTCCTTTGCCAGGTAGCCCGCGATATATTTCTGACGGTAGATGTTCAGCTCCGTCAACGCGCAATAACCACCCGCCTTGAACTGGGGGTGTTGCGCCTGCATGACCGACAAAACCGGCGACTGGATGGTCTTTGCGGAGATCTTCTCACTCACTGGAAACTCCTTGCGGGAAAGATCGCTGATAAAGGTGTCCATAGATACAATACCTGATTTAAGCAAAGATACCTGTCCCGGCCCCAGTAGCCGGCTGACAAAAATCAGGTTTTGCCATGGCAATCGTCACCTATGAAAGATCCACCGGCCGATACTTTTATAACGGAAAATCATTTAGGGCAAAACCGATCAATGTTTATGCAAATAGAAAAATTCAGTTACGACAACAAGATCGTGAAGGCATTCATGATCGCCACCGTTGTGTTTGGACTCGTGGGGATGCTCGTCGGGTTAACGGCCGCGATACAACTGGTGTACCCGGTCTTCAACTTTGACCTGCAGTACACCACGTTCGGCAGGATCCGGCCGCTGCACACCAACGCCATCATTTTTGCTTTTGTAGGCAATGCGATGTTTGCCGGTGTTTACTACTCCATGCAGCGCCTGCTCAAAACCCGGATGTTCAGTGACAAACTCAGCTGGATCCATTTTTGGGGATGGCAACTCATCATCCTGGCTGCGGCCATCACCTTGCCGTTGGGCTACACCACGTCGAAGGAATATGCCGAACTCGAATGGCCCATCGATCTTGCCATCACCGTCATTTGGGTGGTGTTCGGCTGGAACATGATCGGCACCATCATCAAACGCAGGGAGCGGCACATGTATGTGGCCATCTGGTTCTACATTGCCACGTTCATTACGGTGGCTGTGTTGCACGTGGTGAACTCCTTCGAGATCCCTGTAACATTCTTCAAGAGCTATTCATGGTACGCCGGCGTGCAAGACGCCCTGGTGCAATGGTGGTATGGTCACAATGCGGTGGCTTTCTTTCTCACCACTCCTTACCTGGGTATGATGTATTACTTCCTGCCGAAAGCCGCTAACCGGCCGGTGTACTCGTATCGCCTTTCTATCATACACTTCTGGTCGCTCATCTTCATTTACATTTGGGCCGGCCCCCACCATTTGCTTTACACTTCCCTGCCCGATTGGGCACAGTCGCTGGGAGTGGTCTTCTCCATCATGCTCATCGCCCCGTCGTGGGGTGGCATGCTGAACGGATTGCTCACGCTGAGAGGGGCCTGGGACCGCGTGCGCGAAGATCCCGTTTTGAAATTCATGGTGGTGGCCGTCACTGCCTATGGCATGGCCACCTTGGAAGGCCCACTGCTGTCCTTAAAGAACGTGAACGCCATCGCGCATTTCACGGATTGGATCGTGGCCCACGTGCATGTGGGTGGATTGGGATGGAACGGCTTTATGATCTTTGCCATGCTGTATTGGATCACCCCGCGCATGTGGAACACCAAGCTGTATTCCACACGGTTGGCCAACACGCACTTCTGGCTGGGAACACTCGGCATCATTTTCTACGCCCTCCCCATGTATGTATCGGGCGTTGTACAAAGTCTCATGTGGAAAGAATTCAACCCCGAAGGCTTCCTCGTGTATAAAAATTTCCTGGAGACTACGATGGCGATTCTGCCCTTGCATGCTTTGCGTGCCACCGGCGGTGCATTATATCTGACCGGCGCGTTCATCATGACCTATAACCTCATCAAAACGGCCTATGCCGGAAGTTTTGTGGCCAACGAAGATGCCGAAGCTGCTCCGCTAGAGAAGGCCTATATCGCGACGAGTGGCGGATGGCATCACCGGTTACTGGAACATAAGCCCGTCATTTTTACGGTGCTCACCCTGGTGGCCATCCTCATTGGCGGGGCGATTGAAATGATCCCTACGTTTCTTATCAAATCCAATGTGCCTACCATCACCAGTGTTAAGCCCTACACGCCCCTTGAACTTCATGGACGCGATATTTATATCCGCGAAGGCTGTGTGAATTGTCATACCCAGATGGTGCGCCCTTTCCGTTCGGAGACCGAGCGCTATGGCGAGTATTCGAAATCAGGAGAGTTTGTCTATGACCACCCGTTCCTGTGGGGCTCGAAGCGCACGGGGCCGGACCTCGCACGCCTCAATGGAAAATATTCCAACACGTGGCACTACAACCACCTGTTGGCTCCCGACGCTGTGTCGACCGGGTCGATCATGCCTGCCTATCCCTGGTTGTTTGAGCAGTCCATTCAGAAGGAGCTGACTCCTGGCAAAATTTCCGCGATGCGAAAAATTGGTGTGCCGTATGAAGCCGGCTATGAAGAAAAAGCCAACGAAGAACTGGAGCAACAAGCCAACGCCATTGCCGCCACGCTGAAAACCGACGGCATCGAAGTGGCCGACGATGCCGAGATCGTCGCCCTCATTGCCTATCTGCAACGACTGGGCAAAGACATCAAAGTGGAAACGGCTAATCCGACGTTGGTCAGTGAAACCCCTAAAAATTGATCTCCTATGTATAAGAATGTTCTTCAAAGCATCGATAACATCGCCATCTGGCCGGTCATATCGTTTGTCATCTTCTTTGTCTTCTTCCTTTGCTTGTTGTGGTGGGTGTTTACGGCCGACAAAACGATGCTCCGGAAAATGAGTGAGCTGCCGCTTGAATCCACCGACTGCAATACAACACCATCCGAAACCCCGGTATCATGAAAAAGATCACATTTCTTCTCGCCGGCCTCCTGGCATTCACGGCGGCGCGGGCACAAGAGCCTGCAGCGAAAACATTTTGGGACGACCCCGTGAACAATCCGGCAACACCGATCTACGTGACGGCAGCCCTTGTCTTTATCGTTTTCTTGCTGGTGCTCACCGTCTCCATCATGATGCTGCGGGCATTTCATATGCTGATCGAGCAAACCGAAAGGGCTAAAGCCCAGTCGATGGGTGTGGCCTACACACCGCGGCCGTCGTGGTGGTCCACCCTAACCCAGAAGCTAAACGACTCCGTTCCCGTGGAACGCGAACAGGACATCGACATGGGCCACAGCTTTGATGGCATCCGTGAATTGGACAACCACTTACCACCCTGGTGGAAATGGCTTTTCTATGGCACGATCGGTTGGTCTGCGGTATACCTCGTCGTGTTTCATCTTTCATCAAGTCTCCCCTTATCTCAAGAGGAATACCAGAACGAGGTGGCTGTAGCCGAACTGGAAAAGCAGAAATTGCTGGCTTCCCAACCCGAATCGGTGATCGATGTCGATAAACTGGAGTACACCGCCGACGCGGGCATCATCGGGAAAGGGCAAAAAGTGTTTCAGGACAATTGCGTCTCCTGCCACCGGAAAGACGGCGGCGGCAACACCATCGGTCCGAACCTTACCGACGCCTATTGGCTGCATGGCAACGGCATCAAAAATGTCTACACCACGGTGAATGGTGGCTTCGTAGAGAAAGGCATGCCGGCGTGGGGAAAAGCCCTCAGTCCTTCGGAAGTGCGCGATGTGACCTTCTTTGTCCTCAGCCTGCAAGGCACCAACCCTCCCGACGCCAAGGCACCGCAGGGAGAATTGGCAAAGCCCGAGGCATCACCAAAAACCGACAGCCTGAAAGTGAGCGCGTCCCTATAAATAAAAAACAAAATGAAAACCGACGGTCTAGACCTCTATCAGTATGAAGAAGAGTTCCGCAACAATATTGCCACGGTTGACGAAAAGGGAAAGCGCATCTGGATCTATCCCAAAAAGCCATCGGGCAACCTGCATACGTGGCGCATCGTAGTCTCGGTAGCCTTACTCGCCCTTTTATTTGGCGGCCCCTTCATGACCCTCAACGGCAAACCTCTGCTCCTGCTGAATTTCTTCGAGCGGCGGTTTGTGATCTTTGGCCAGCCGTTCTGGCCTCAGGATTTTGTGCTCCTGGCCATCACGCTGATCACGTTTTTTGTTTTTATCATTTTGTTCACTGTGGTCTTTGGCCGCATCTGGTGCGGATGGCTTTGTCCACAAACGCTCTTCATGGAAATGGTGTTCCGGAAAATAGAGTATTGGATCGAAGGCGATGCTCCTGCCCAACGCCGTCTGGACCAGCAGCCCTGGAACATGAACAAAGCCTTCAAAAAAGTTTCCAAACATGCGATCTTTATCATCATCTCGCTTCTCATCGCCCATACGGTGATGGCCTATTTGATCGGCGTCCCGGAAACGTATAAGATCATTACGCACTCTCCCCTTGAAAATCTTTCCGGTTTCATTTCGCTCGTTGTTTTCACCGCCATCTTTTATGGCGTATATGCCAAGTTCCGCGAACAAGCCTGCATCGCGGTTTGTCCCTATGGCCGGCTGCAAGGTGTGTTGTTGGTGAAAGACTCCATCGTCGTAGCCTACGATTGGCTTCGGGGCGAACCGCGCGGACACATCAAGAAAGCCACTACGGCGACCGCGCCGAAAGGCGATTGCATCGATTGTAAATTATGCGTCCACGTGTGCCCAACGGGCATTGATATCCGCAACGGCACGCAACTCGAATGCGTAAATTGCACCGCCTGCATCGATGCCTGCGACGATGTGATGTTGAAGATCGGGAAACCCAAAGGATTGATCCGTTATGCCTCGTACACCTCCATCAAGGACGGCGTGCAAAAACTTTTTACCTCGCGTGTGATCGGCTATTCGTTCGTGCTCCTGGTCCTCGCCGGGATCCTGGCCTTTACCCTGGCCACGCGCTCTGACGTGAAAACCACGGTGCTAAAAGTTCCGGGCACGCTGTATCAAAAAACGCCCGACGGTTTCATCACCAACCTCTACAATGTTGAATTCCTTAACAAGACGTTCGACGACATCCACCTGGAGACCCGTGTCGAATCTCCCGCCACGGCCGTGCTGGAGAAAGCGGACGGCAAGGAAATCATCATCCAGGCCGAGGGCATGGTCAAAAATATTTTCTTTATCAAGATCCCTGAAAAAGATGTCGTAAGCGCCCGCACGGTCGTGCGCTTGGGTATTTATGAAAATGGAAAACGTATCGAAACGATCAAGGTAAAGTTCATCGGTCCGGTAACTAAATCGTCGGACATGAACAGCCGGCTGAAAGATGAGCAACGCGACTAACCTAAAAACAAAAATCGTATGAACTGGGGTAAATCCATCGTCTTAGCGTTCGTCCTGTTTGCCGCCTTCATCGGCGTGCTGGTGACGGTCTGCATACGGCAAGAAGTAAGTCTGGTATCAAAAACCTATTACCAGGAAGAACTGGATTTCCAAACCCAGATGGATCGCCAGCGAAACACGGAGGCTTTAATCGATAGACCAAACATTCAAGTTGGCGAGGACCGGTCATTGAAGATCACCTTCGCCGGATTCTCCCAACTTGAAAAAGGCCGTCTCAGCCTCTATTCTCCCAGCGATGCCACGCAGGACAAAACTTTTTCGCTCCAGCCGACGAACGCACCCGATCAAACTTTTTCTATCGGGAGCCTGAAGAAGGGAAAATACATCGCGCGCATGACCTGGACCATGCACGAGAAAGAATTCTACTACGAAACGATCCTCTATCTCTGATATGTGGTACACGGCATTATTGATCGGTCTAACCGGAAGCCTGCACTGCGCCGGCATGTGCAGTCCGTTGCTGATGGCGGTGACCAACCTAACCCCGGCAGTGGCCTTGAATAGGGTATTGTACAACGGGGGCAGGATTCTAACCTATGGTCTATTGGGCGCAGCCGCCGGTAGCGCGGGGTCTCTCTTCCCGGTTGCCCGGTATCAAAATATAATATCCATCGCGTTTGGGATCATCCTGATCCTGGCTGCCGTTCTTCGAATAGACCACTTCAACGTTCCCGTCCTGATGAAGGTCGCCACTGCTATCACCGCCTGGATCAAATCAAAATTCGCTTTCTTCTTAACCCGGAAAAGCTCTCCCGCCATCTTCCTGATGGGCATGCTAAACGGCTTTCTTCCCTGTGGCATGACCTTGCTGGCCCTCGGCTATTGCATGATGCTTAACGGTCCGGTGGATGGATTTAATTTTATGGTGCTGTTTGGAGCCGGTACGTTGCCGGTCATGATCGGGCTTGCTCCTATGATATTGCTGGCGATAAAGAAATCTAACTTGAGCATCCAAAAGGCCACGACAAGTCTCATGATCCTTTCCGGTGTGATCCTGATCGCAAGGACCTTTATCCACGCCGGCATCGAGGCGGGTCAGCACCATGGCGAAATGATCGACATTGTGCTGTGCCGCTAACGGGCAACGTTCCAACGGACTACTTTCTCGAGCTTAGATGGCGACTTGATCTTTATTTTCCCTCCCTCGATCTCGATCAGCCCCTCCTCCTTAAAATCCGATAACACACGAATGACGGACTCCGCCGCGGTGCCCACCATCTTGGCCAGGTCGTCGCGGGAGATCTGAATGTTCTCCTGGTTGTCTTTGAGCTGGATCGCCTTAAGTAACGCATCGGCCGTACGCTGTCGCACGGAGTTATAGGCCAGGTTCACCAGTTGGTTCTCCTTCTCCGCTACTTTCTTACACAACAGCGAGATAAAGCTTGCCGAAACGTCGGGACTCTGCAACAGGGTCAGGAAGTCTTGTTTGGGGATCACCGTCAGCTCCGTGTCTTGCATGGCAATGGCCGACTCCTGGTAGAGTGTGCCTTCCAGTATCGGCTCAAAACCAAAAAAATCGTTGGCATTGACCAGCGCTGTGATGAGCTCCTTGCCATCCGGATGACCTTTGAATATTTTAACATTGCCGGATTTTACGTAGTACACATTTAAAGGCGTGTCGCCTTCGGCAAAGATCTCGCTCTTCTTTTTAAATGATTTTGTCTTCTTGTCTTTGCCCAGGTCTTTCATGTCTAAGACCTGGCGGGCATCTTTCATAAACTGATCGAGCCCCGCAGCAGTCGATTCGTATAACGCCCGTTGCATGTCGCTTTTCCGGAGCCTGGCTTCGATGGCGTTCAACAGGTCGGTGTCGTCAAAGGGTTTCGTCAGGTAGTCATCGGCGCCGAGGTTCATTCCTTTGCGGATGTCGATCTTTTCGGTCTTTGCCGTGAGAAAAATAAAAGGAATGCTTGCGGTTTCCTCTTTCTTATTCAGAATGTGCAATACACCGTAGCCATCCAGCTCCGGCATCATGATGTCGCAAACAATCAGATCCGGTTTCTCTTTTTGTGCCAGCTCAACCCCCACTTTGCCATTGGGTGCCGTTTTCACATCATAGCCGGCAAGGGCCAGGATTTCGGATGTGTTCTCCCTGACGTCGGGGTTGTCTTCAATCAAGAGGATCTTTTTCATTTCGGTAGGGGGTTCGTCGAGATTGGGATGGTCACTTTAAAGAGCGTTCCCTTGTTGTATTCGCTTGAAAAAGAAATACTGCCCTGCAACAAGTCGATGTATCGTTTCACAATGTTCAACCCCAACCCGGTGCCCTGCACGTTGCCGGCGTTGCTGGCCCGGAAGAAACGTTCGAACATGTGCTTCTGATCTTCTTCCGGTATGCCGATCCCCTCGTCCCGAACTTCAAAGAGCACCGATCCCTGCAGGTCCCGGCAAGTAATGTAGATGGATTTGTTCACATCGGAATACTTGCTCGCGTTGGTGATCAGATTGAACAAAATGTTTCGAAGGATCCGGGCGTCGCACACTATTTCTGAGGCATTCATCTTACAATCCAAGATAATTTGTTGCCCTTCTTTCAGTATCCCGTTCATCTCCTCCTTGACCTCATCCAAAAACTCCCGCGGACGGATCGTCTCGTTCATCACCTCCACCTTCCCTTCTTCCAGTTTTCCCAGTGAAAGAAAATCATTCAAAATTCCCGTCAGCTGATTCACCGACGATTTGATGCGCAGAACATGTTTGTTGATCTTGTCTGACTCGCCCCGCTCATTGTATTGATTGATGAGAGACGCCGAACTCAGCACCGTACTCAACGGTGTGCGGAATTCGTGGGAGGCGATGGAAACGAACTTGGTCTTCAACTCATTCAATTCCCTTTCTTTCTCCAGCGACTTCCGTACTTCTTCCTCCGCCTTCTTTCTTTCGATTACTTCCTCCTCCAGTTTCAAAATGAAGTTGTTCAGGGCCTCCGTCCTCATCTCCACTTTCTTTTCCAGTTCCACGGCATAGACGATCAATTGCTCCTCGCTTCGTTTCAGCGCGTCCTCGGTCTTTTTGCGCATGGAAATATCGCTGATGAAGGCCATGACCAGCAACTCGGATTTGACCTTGGTAAAGCTCAACGAAATTTCCACCGGAAATTCGGAACCATCCCTACGCAAGGCCGTCAGGTCGCGGCCCGCACCCATTCGCCTGGGGAAAGGATTGGAATTGAACGCACTTCTGAAATTCACGTGCCCGTTCCGATAGCGCGCCGGCAACAGTTCCTCCAGGGTCAACCCGGTGAGCTCATCGGTAGCATATCCGAACAACTGTTCCGCTACCGGGTTGGCCACCACGATCTTCCCCCGGGTGTCGACCATGATAATGCCTTCCGACATGCTCTGAAAAATCTCACGAAATGCTTCATTGGTGATAAGGCCTGTGTGTGGTGAATTACCCATATGCGCAATTTAAGATCGGCGAGGCTATGATTCATGACAAAAGTCAGTTTTTTCCTTGACTTTCATCCAAAAAAAATGTCCCGCAACATCGTAGGTTGCAATGAGAATTTTCATTTTATCACGCTATGACCAAGGGCATACTTTGCACGATCGACTTCTCCGAAGCCTCCCGGCAGGCGCTCAAATGGGCGGTCCAATTTTCGAAAACGCAAGGCAGCGACCTGACCATCTTGTATACCTACCGGCTCACCAAAAACATGACTGGCGAAGTGGTGGTGTGGAAAAAAATGATGGAGGAAGAGGCATTACAAAAATTCGCGGCCTTTGAAAACGACTACCTGAAGGGGGCTGGCGTAAAATACGATTTCAAAATTGAGGTCGGCTTCGTGGCCGACCGGATCGAGGACCACACCCAAAAAAGTGAAATCAGCTTTCTGGTCATGGACAAAAACATGTGTTCCCAGAGCAAGGATACATTCGATGACCTGATGGAACATATGAACGTTCCCCTGGTGATTGTCCCTTAATACCAAAAGTTCTCCCGAACAAGCACTGCCGCTACGCAAGCTCTCTCAGCAAATCAGCCAGGTCAAGGGCATGGGTGAACATGTTGATCGTTCCATCCGGATGATAGGTCCAGCGTTCCTTTGGTCTGTCCCAATAGAGTTCTACTCCATTGTTGTCCGGGTCATTTAAATAGAGCGCCTCCGACACGCCGTGGTCGCTGGCGCCTGTAAGCGGGTAGCCGGCCTTTCTCAACCGGTCGTAAATAATGGCTAAATCTTTTCTTGTCGGGTAGACAATGGCAGTGTGAAAAAGTCCCACGCCATCTCTTTTTGCCGGTGGGGCATTTTTGCTGTGCCAGGTATTTAACCCGATGTGATGGTGATATCCGCCGGCGGAAATAAATGCGGCTTGATCGCCATAGGTCGTCGTCAGCTCAAAGCCGAGAAGATCGCGGTAGAAGCCGAGGGCTCGCTCAATGCTCGAAACCTTCAGGTGGACGTGCCCAATGCGGGTCTGGGGTGGTATGGTATATTCCTGGCTCATATAAATCTGATCAATCTTATTCCTGTAAGTTAAGAAGTCACGGGAATATTCCCTTTGCCTTATGGATTAGGATGATCGATGGCCAATAAAAAAGCCCGACCAGGCCGGGCTTTCTGCATTGAAAATCTCGCGTCTATTTTGGCGCCTGGTTGCTATTAAATATATCCTTATACATTTTCCATCCCTCCTTCGTCTTCTTCCACAACACCATGTATTTTCCTTCATCATACAATTTTCCATTGGCGTCGAACATTTGGGAAAGACCTTCCTCGGTCACATATTCAATGCCATCGCCATAGACATTGGTCGTGGTGAATTTTCCACTTTTTAATCCCACCACTTCATAGCCTTCCTTAAAAAACTTTCCAATCGCCGCGCGGCCACAAAATGCCGTCGGTGCCGCCCCCGGCACGAAGAGACAAGCATCCTCGGTATACAGGTTCACCAGCGACCCGTCATTTTTTGCGTACAAGACAAAATATTTTGCATTGCTTTCCGCGATCGCCTTCTTTGCTTCATCCAGCGAAGCCTGCTGTTTGGATTGTCCGGCACAAATCGTCGCTGAGATCGACATGACCAGCAACATCGGATAGAGTAATGTCTTCATGATTTTCTTGGGTTTATGGACAACAAAAAACTGATGCCCTAAGCTGCGCCGAATTGCAGGGCGACCTTGGGGATCTTATTGAATAACTGATTTCTCATTTCGTTGGCGTTTTCCAGTGCTCGCTTGCCCGCAGCCGTCAGGAGAAATACGCGCTTTCTCCGGCCGCCCCGTTCGCCGGTGGGGTCGCTCATTTTGGATTTCAACAATCCCTTTTCCTCCAGGCGGCTCAGCACCGTATGCACGGCGCTGATGTTGAGATCCCGGCCGGTCTGGTTCTTGATCTCATCCATCACGGCAACACCGTAGGCGTCCTGATACAAGATGCCCACAACGAGCAACACGATCTCTTCCAATTCTCCCAGGTATGTTCCTTTCATAATCGACACATAAAAATTATTCTCAAAGTCATTCTCGTTTCAATACTTCCGCCGGGTTGCTGTTCGCCGAACGGATGGCCTGGTAGCTGATCGTGAACAAGGCAATGCCCACAGCGACCAGGGCGGATAAAGCAAACAATCCAAAATTGATGTTCACCTGGTAGGCGAAACTCTCCAGCCATCGCTTCATCACAAAATAGGCCAGCGGCAGCGCCACTACGTTCGCGATCAAGATCATGCTGAAGAAGTGTTTAGAAAACAACATGAAGATGTGCGCATTGGAGCCGCCCAATACTTTGCGGATGCTCATTTCCTTCTTACGCTGCTCTGCCGTGTAGGTAGACAATCCGAACAGACCCAGACACGCCACCAGGATGGAGAGCCCGGAGAAGACGACAGCGATCTTGCTCATCTTGGTTTCGGCCTTGTAGAGTTTCTCCAGATCACTATCCAGGAAGAAATATTCGAAGGGCCAGCCGGGGATCTGCGCCTTCCATTGTTTGGAAAGCCAGGCAATGGTGCCGGGAACATCCTCGCCGGTGATGCGCACGGCCATGTATTTGATCCGCACGTCGAATGCCCTCAGCGTCGTATTTAGTTGAAGCACCAGCGGCCGGATGGGTTGATGCCGCGAGGTGAAATTAAAATCTTTCACTACACCGATGATCTTGTGTGTAGGGATGTTATCAAACTTCTTCCCGATCGCATCTTCATTTGACCCCCACCCCATTTGTTTCACAAAGGTTTCGTTCACCACCAGCGCCAGCGAATCGTCCGTGATCACGTCTTCCGAAAAATCACGGCCTGCCACCATGGGGATATCGAACGTCTTGGTGAAATCGTGGCGCACCGTCAGCCGCGGGAAGGGTCTGGAATCTTCCTGGCCTTCAAAAATATAGTTGCCCACCTGGTGCTTGGCCCCCAACACTTCTTCCAATGCTGTGACGCTGACCGTATTTCTATTCCTCAAAAATTCGTTCCTCAAGGCTTTATAATTTTGCGCGACGGGAGAACGCGTCACGGGGATCATGATCACATTCTCGCGCGTAAAACCCGTATCACTTTTTCGCAGCATATTCAGCTGGTCCATCGCCACGCCGGTGCCCACCAGCAGAACGATCGACAACGTGAACTGCACCACCACCAACGCTCGCCGGAAGGTGCCGCCGCTCTCCCGGTTAGGGCTTGCCTTCAACGCCGTGATCGGCTTGAAAGACGACAACACAAAGGCCGGATATATTCCCGAAACCATGCCCACCACCAAAGGAAGCAAGGTGAGCACGCCGAGATAAAAAGGCTCGAGCAGCACGATCGTCTTCACATTCATTTCGGCAAACACATTGAATACCGGGAGCAGGAGCACCACGATGGCGATGGCAATAACCACCGACAACAAGCAAAGCAGGATCGACTCAAAAAGAAACTGTCCCACCAACTGCAGGCGTTGCCCACCCAACGTTTTGCGCATACCCACTTCCTTCGCGCGGTTTGCTGCGCGGGCCGTACTGAGGTTGACAAAGTTGATACAGGCGATCAGCAACACAAAGATGGCAATGGAACCAAACACATAGAGCGTGGTCAAGCTGCTGTTGGGCTGGATCTCATAGTCCATGTGGGACTTCAAATGAATGTCCGTCATCGGGAACAATTCCATCGTGACATCGTTGCGGACAAATTCCGGAAAATACTTTTTGACAAACGCGGGCAGGGCAGCCTGCAATTGGGGTGCGTCGCTTGGATCGCGCAAGAGTAGATAAGTCCAGCACGGATTCCAATACCAATGCCAGCGTTGGGGAACACGGGGATCGTAGACCTCGTCGAAGGTCAGCAGCGAGATCAGGCAGTCGAACTGAAAATGGGTGTTGAGCGGAATGTCCCGCATCACGCCTGTTACGAGCAAATTGGTGTTGCCCTGGAACTTCAGGTATTTGCCCATGGCGCTTTCGTCGCCAAAATATTTTTTCGCCATGCTCTCGGTGAGCACGATCGTCTCCGGTTTGTTGAGGGCGGTTTTCGGATCGCCTTCGATGAACGGAAAATCAAACACATCAAAGACGGTAGAGTCCGTACTGAATACGCGCGACTCATTAAACTCCTTTGTGTTATCGATGGTGGCCATGGCCAATGTGGGCGCCTGGAAATTGAAGAAGCGCACGGCCTTCTCGATCTGCGCGCCATGATCGTTCACCAATGCTTCCGCCACCGGGAAAGGCTGACTCGCCGAACGCTCGCCTACGCCGTCCGATTGCAAGATCTCGTGAATGCGATAGATCCGGTCGGCCTTGCTGTGCATGCGGTCGAAACTATATTCATTCCGTATATAGAGACTGATCAAAAGAAAACAGGCGATGCCGATCGCCAGCCCGAATACGTTGAGAAATGAATAGCCTTTCTCCTTGAGAAAGCCGCGTTTGAATACGGTGAAGTAATTCCGGTACATCATAAGGCTTGACTGCGGTTGAGACGATGATCGCTTGATGTTTGACCATTTGAAAAAACGCAGGACATTCCACGCATATTGGAGGTCCGCGATCTTCCGGCCCCTGTTCTTCAATGTACGACCGTATAGCTCATACGCATCTCCCTGGATCTCTTCCAGCAAAGAAGGATTGCAATACCACTCCAGGAAGCGGTCGGCCCATTTAGGAGGAGAAACCTTGATCATATTATTTACAAACGTGAAAGTAATATATATGTTTCATATTTGTAAATAAAAACTGGAAAAAAATCCCGTATGGCATTAAATAAAAAAAGCCTTTGCTGCAAAGGTGCAGACAAAGGCTCCGGTCGGTGAGACCATTCCCACTATGCTCCTACCTATTCACCGATCGTTTTTGTTGTGGTCACGCCGTTAAAGGTGATCGTGATCGTTTTATTGGTACATGTTCCGTCGCCGAAGTCCACTTGTACAGTGTCGGTGCGGTATACGGTCTCCAGGTTTCCGCTGACGGGGCCTCTGCGGCGATTTCCGCAGGCCACGTTTTCAATCAGCGGCGCGTTGGTTTTGTGCGAGTAGATCACGGTCCCATCGGAAGTAACGACCTTGGCGTCCACCGTGGTGGTGATCGTTCCACTCGTGGGTTTCAAGGTGGTTTCGTCAAGCGTGATGTCGGAGACTCTCGACTTCTCCGAAGTCCAGGTGGCTACCGTTCCATCGGCCAATGTAATTTTGCCGTCGGCTACAGACGTTGTCGAAGTTCCGGAACCGGTGGATTTATCAAAGGTGGAGATGCGGGTCTTTGTTCCCGAAATCCCAATGCCGTTTACTTTATAATTATCAAATGTGGTCACTTCTGTTTTTGTTGCGCCGTCCACCGTGCGGGTGATGACTATTTTTCCGGAGCGGGTAATTTTAACGGTGTCCCGTCTGAGCGTTACCCCGCTGCCAAAATCAATCACCGTTTTTGCAATGGTGGCCAGCAGCGAATCATAGACAGGAAATTGATGCCCGCTGAAACTGCATCCTTGCGGACCGTCGGTTGCTGAAATGGGCAGGCTCACGGTTTCACCGGCGGCATTGTAGTTGGTGATGGTCGCTCCCCCACTCTTCGAGATCCGCAGCCCCCGGAAATCACTTGCACTTTCTGCATCGACAATGGCCAGGAGTTCATCCGTTGGTGCGAGCAAACTCAGACCATCCAATATCCCGTTGTGCCGGCCGTTGCCTCTGCGGCCATTGGGACCGGGCTTGCAGTTGATCGCGGCGGTGCTGTCGCTGCTGCTCCCCACAATTTCAAAACTCGTACCGCTGGCCAACTGTGCCGAAGTTTGTACGATGTCGACGACGGTTTGGTTTAGGATGGTGTCGCTGTTGCTATCGCTGTTGAGCCCTTCGTTGCTGCAACCGGCTGCCAGCAAGGAGATGGCGACGACCCATAAGAACATTTTTATCAGGTTCATAAATTTCTGTTTGTTTTACCTCTATACGCCTAAAAGTACAGGGTAATTGTGTGGGGCGACGGACTAATAGACGTCTGATGGCAATGTGTCGATGAAATATGGATGGCCGGCAACATCTCACCGGCGTTTGCCGGGAACCGCCTGCCATCGTCGTCACCCGGCGCGGTCCCGTTAGCACGCATCCTCGACTATTCCTGCCAGAACTTCACCCCCATCAGCCGGCAACGCTCAACCAATGCCAGCGTCTTCTGGTATTCGTATTGGATCTGACTCAAATACGCACGCTGAAGATTCGTGCTGGCACTGATCAAATCGAGGTAAGTGGCCACCCCTTGTCTATAGCGCACCTGCGTGAGCCGCGAGGTTTCCTTTGCCACGGTGATCTGGCCTTCCGAATTTTTTATCTGCTGGTCGTAGGCTTTGATATCGGCTTGCACCGACTCAAGGTCCTTTTGCAGCGTCGAGATCGTATTGTTCCTGGAGATCTCACTGAGTTGAGCGTTCTTCCGGGCGATCGAAATGTTCTGCCGTACACGCCCGCCCTGGTAGATGGGAAACACCAGTGTCGCTCCTGCCAACACGTTGAAGCGCAGTTCTTCGATGTTTGGCTGATAGGCGTTTTTGTATCCGGCGTTTGCCTGGAAACTGAGATTCGGAAGCCGGTTGCTGGAAGATAATTTCAAATCAGCTTCGGCAGCAGCGATCCGTTGGGTGGCCGCAATGACATTCGGATTGTTGCTAAAGTCGGCGCTTCCCGGCACATACGTGAAATCAAAATCCTTTCCAACAGGGGACGCCGCTTCACCCGTGGTATACCGCATCAACGAGACCTGACGATCATACTGACGTTCAAATTCAACTTTCCGGTTTTCTTCCTGGTCAATATTATTTTCAATCGTTGAAAGGTCTATCTGAAGCGCGTCTCCCGACCGGATCCGTCCTTCGATCATTTTCTTGTTGTTTTGATAGTAGGCAATGGCCGAGTCCTGAACTTCGATCGACTTCCGCAAATAGATCATCGCATAATATATCGTAGCTACCTGGGAAGCCACCTGAAACTTTGCTGCTTCTGTATTTTGATGTGCTACCAGAACATCTGCTTTTGCTTTCTCGATCTGCGCTTTTGTCCGGCCAAAATCCCAGAGGGTCTGATTGAGCCCCACATTAAAATTATAATTGTCATGAGGCTGGAATTGCAAAAGCTTGTTCTCCGTCGCGCTGATCGGAATTTGCACCTGACCCACAGGATTGACGTAGCTGTACACCGCGTTGCCATTGATGTTCGGCAAATAGTTGCTTTTGGCAACGTCCACGCGGAGTGACGAGATGCTTTCAGAGGCATTCAATTCCTGAACAGTCGGAAAATAATTCAGCGAATGCCGGATCATTCCGCTCAGTTCGGGATTGGCTTGTCCGAACGTGGTGCCGGAAACAAAAACAAAAACAGCAATAATTACTTTTCTCATAAGGTGTTGCATAAAAGACTTAATGACTTTCTTCCTGAACTTTCTGAAGGGTGGCTTTGTCCATCTTCTGGGTTCTCAGCATGAATAAAAAGGGGATCGCACAAACAAAGAACAGTGAGATCAAAATAAATCCATCGAGGTAGGCCATCAGGTAGCTCTGTTTGACGATGGCGAGGTCAAGGATCTTGTAGCTTCCATCGATAGCCGTGATCGGATCGACACCACCCTGGATCAGTCCGGCTTTTGTCTGCGCCAGGCGCTGGATCATGACGGGGTCATTGGGTTGCAGGTTGCTCACGAGGTCATTCCGGTGCGATGCGAACCGGTTGGTGATGTGGGTGTTCATCACGGCAATCCCAAACGCGCCGCCAAGCTGACGGATCATGTTGGTGAGCGCAATACCGGAAGGCATTTGTTGCGGCGTCAATCCAACGACCGCCTGATTGATCAAGGGCACCATCAAACAAGCCGTTCCAAAACCGCGGAAGATCTGCGGCCAGAAAAAGAATGCCAACCCTGCATCAGGGCTCGCCAACGACGACGTGTATCCATGAAGAATAAAACAGGTAAACCCAATGATCACATACACCAGCGGCGGTGTGCCTGACGAAAGTGTTTTGCCAATGATGGGCATGATAAAAATAGCAACCATCGCACTCGGTACGAGCCCCAGTCCTGCATCGGTGGGCGTATATCCCAGTACGCGTTGCACCAGCACCGGGAAAATAAATACAGACCCAAACAAACCAAACCCCACCGCGAAGGTCAGAATATTGCTGGCGGCAAGATTCCGGTTCTTTAATAAACTCAACTGGATCATGGGATTTGCAATCGTGAGCTGTCGCCAGACAAAAGAGATCAATCCGATGGCAGCCAGTGCGGTCATGGCGACAATGGTGTTGTCGGTAAACCAGTCGTCCGATTGTCCGCGCTCCAAAACATATTGCAGGCTGCCGATGCCGGCGGCCAGCATGGCAATCCCAGCGAAATCAATTTTTGGCTTCACGCGGTTTGGATCTTTCTCTTCATCCGTTTCGCCGACGAAGCGAATGGTCAGCAACGATGCTGCAATCCCGAAAGGGATGTTAATGTTAAAGATCAGTGACCAATGATAATTTTCAACGATGATCCCCCCCAGGATCGGACCGATCGTTGGACCCAGCACGATCCCCATTCCAAACATCCCACCCGCAATCGCCCGTTTCTCGGGTGGAAAGGCGTCAAATAAAATTCCCTGCGACGTGGACAGCAATGCACCGCCACCGATCCCCTGGACAAAACGCCAGATCACCAGCATCTCAAGACTCCCGGCCTGCCCGCACAACCACGACGCTATCGTGAATAAAACAATGGACCCCAAATAATATCGCTTTCTCCCAAAGAGCTTGGCAAAAAATCCCGTCAGTGGAATAATGATCACGTTCGCGATCGCATAGGCAGTGATCACCCAGGCGGTGTCCTCAATGGTAGCGCCAAGGTTTCCGCTGATGTCTGCCAACGCCACGTTGACGATCGACGTATCGATCAGTTCCATGATCGCAGCAGAGATCGTCGTGATGACGATAATGGTCCTCGCAAAACCGGTAACCTGATTCGACATGGCTTGTAAATTCTGTTTGTCTGAAATATCCGTTCTAATCCAAGTTCAAAACAGCGGGTACTAGTCAACTTTGACTTCAACGTCCACGCTCAACCCTGCCTTCAGAATATTTTTATAGTCCTCCGCCTTATCAATTTCGATCTTGACGGGAACGCGTTGTGTCACCTTGACAAAGTTCCCCGTCGAGTTGTCGGGGGGCAGCAGCGAAAACTTTGCGCCGGTGGCCAGACTGAATGACGAAACTTTTCCTTTGATGGGCGTATTGCGGTAGCCGTCGAGCGTGATCTCCACTTCCTGGCCTTCCTTCATTTTTTCAATTTGCGTCTCCTTGAAGTTCGCGACGATCCAATACTTTTCGTCGTTCACGATCGTAAACAGGGTTTGTCCGGGCTGAACATATTGTCCAACTTCCAGGCTAAGCTTGCCAATACGACCGGCGGCCGGGGCTTTGATGCTGCAATAGGACAACTTCAGCTTTGCCTGATCGACAGCTGCTTTGCGTGTTTCGATCAGTGCATTTATTTTCTGGATCTGTGCCTGCGCGATCGACACTTGCGTGGACGCGTAGTTCACTTGCTCTGCATTCGCGGTGTATTGCTTGCTGGTAGATTCGTGGGTAGAGCGGCTATCGTCAAGTTGCTTTTGGGTGATCGCACCCTCTTTGAAAAGTGCTTCGTCGCGTACGAGATCGGCGCTTGCTTTTTCCTTCCGCGTGCGTTGAACATCTGCATTGGCGCTGGCCACTCTTTTATTAGCACCCGCGTTTAACAAGGCCGCCTGCGCATTGGCCATGTCGGCTTGCGCGTTCTGCAAGTCGGCCTGCGCCTGCACCAGGGAAAGCCTCAATTCTTCCGGGTCGATGATGATCAGTTCCTCGCCGGCAGCGACCTTACCATAGTCATCCACACGCAATGAATCAATGTATCCGGCCACGCGAGCAATGACGGGGATGGAGCGTGACTCCACCTGGGCGTTGTCCGTGCTTTCGTACTTCCAACTGTGGAGCAATGCCCGGATGCCAAAGAACGCCAAAACCAAAACGATGAAGGCGATGATAAAAGGGGCAATTTTTTTCTTTGCGGGTGCAGTAGTGTTTTCCATGAGCGTATCGATTGTAGAAGTAAAGGTAAACTAAGTTGACTATTAAAGTCAACTTAGTTGACTATTGTTTTTTTAGTATTTTTGTATCAGAAAATTGAGAAATGAACGCACTGGACAAACAATTGGCTGAAACTGAGCACGTTAAGACGGGTAATTGGGTAAAGCTGATCTCTATTCTGAAGCATCAGTTCAACGAATGGGCAACCGTATCGCTGGCAAAGGAAGGGTTCGACGACTTTAAGATGGTCTATATGCCCGTGCTCATGAATATTTCGCCGGATGGAACGAACAACACAGAGCTTGCCTTCCAGGCGCGCGTAACGAAGCAGGCCATGAGCAAAGTGGCACAAGAACTCCAAAAGCTGGGATACATTAAGTCAAAGGCAGATCCGCGCGACAAACGGAGTACTACGATCATGCTGACCGACCGCGGCAAGCGGCTGGTGATCCAGGTGCGACTGCGTATTTGCGACCTGACGAATCAGTACCGCGCCATGTTCAAAACAACCGATTTTGATAAAGCCACAGAGATCCTTACAAAGATCATCGAGTATAACGATGAGGTACTTCTTCACAGGAAGTGAGTTTTTATCGCAATCCTCTATATATTAGAGTGAACATTGATTGCACACCATGCCTCATATCACCATCCCCGAAGGAATACCCGGCATTCGCGGTCCCCTGTCGCTCCGCCCGGACGTGGCCAAACCGCTGAGTGAATTCACGGAACTTTTAATGCGTGGTGAAAATTCGCTTTCCCGCGGCGAGCGCGAGCTCATCGCCACGATCGTCTCGGCGCGGAACAACTGTTTCTTTTGCGAACAAGCGCACGGCGCCGTGGCCCAGCATTATTTACAATGCGACACGAAGGCCATGGATGATCTGAAAGAAAACTTTCATTCTTCAGACTTATCCGAAAAGATGAAGGCTTTGTTGGCTATCGCCTCCCAGGTTCAACAAAGCGGCAAGAGCGTAACACCAGCTTTGGTGCAAGACGCTTATACTGCCGGAGCAACCGAACGCGAAGTCCACGACACTGTGTTGATTGCCGCAGCCTTCTGCATGTTCAACCGCTATGTCGATGGATTGGATACCTGGGCGCCTCAAGACCGCGACTTTTATACCGGCCGCGCTCAACAAGCAGCCGAAACCGGCTACTCGGTGTCTCCCGTGAAAAAATAGGCATGGACAAGCTCCGGGTCACCAAAAGATATCACCGGCAATCTTATTTCAATACGCGCCAGCGACGTATGCTTAAGACGGGATCAATTCTTTATTACTTTCATAGAGATGATGCTATCGTCGCCTTTCAGAAGGATGGTATAGAACCCCGTTGCGTAATCGTTCATGTCCAGTGTGCCGGTGCAGGTAGTACCCTGGGAACAGGTTAAGGCGATGGCATCGATCGTTTTGCCCTGGGCATTTACCAGTGTTGCCGTCTTTATATGAAGCGCGGCGTCTACGCTAACCTGTAACACATTCTCTATTGGAACAGGGAACACTTTTACGCCGGGAACAGGCTCGTGCTCCACGTCGGTTATTAAAAATTCGCGCGCGCCGGTAAGTTCGCAGCCTTGCCTGCTAACCGTTACGCTGTAGACGCCCGACGTGGTGGGTGTGAATGTGGGCGAAGCGGCACCGGCAATGGCTTCTCCATTTAAGAACCACTGGATTTCACTATCGAAGTCGATCTTTAGAACGCCGTCTTCTTCGACGATGGTGATCGCGGGAGGTTCTTTTTCAATCGTCAGCGCAAATCGCGCCGCGCCTTTCGACGCTGTGTCACTCGTCACCTGGAATGCATACGTCGATTGCTGTGCGAGCGAAATGTTTTGTTTGAGAAAATTATCTTTCAGTGTCAGGGTGGGGTTGCCGGAAAACGAATCCAAACTGGAGAAGTCCAATGTGTAGTTGCCCTGACCAACGTCGTCAATAGCAAGCTTTACTTCGGTATCGCACAGCAATGCGGGCATGGAATTGATGGTGAGTTTTTCGTTGGCATCGGTCAGGGAGGAAAGGTTCAGATTGACATTCTTCAGTTTCCAGGCGTCGGCCTGGTCGTCGAATCCACGGGTGGCATCTTCTCTGAAATGGATCACGGCTTCGTCCTGAATTTTGCCGTTCGAGAGTGTGATACGCACAAGGTCGTTTACTTTGGGCCGGAAAAATGCTGTGGATTGTCCCGGAGTTTTCACGTTTTCATTGGCACGGAGTGTTGGGGTTCCGGAAGTCTTTACCCAGAAGGCCTGGCCCATCGGAATATAGCCGGAGCCGCCGTTCGTTCCGGTCACACCGTTCCAGGTGGCGTAGCGCAAGGGCACAAAACCATTGTCGGTAATATAGATGGTGCCGTCGACATTGGTCTTTGTCCATCCCGACGCGGCGTTCCAATCAATGGTCGACGCATAAGGATTGCCCACCAGGTTCCAGCCGTCGTTCGTCATGTTGCCCGAAGACGTGAACGTCACCGGTAATGTCACGGGTGTTACATTACCTTGGTTGATGGCGCCTCGCACATCCCAAACCGGCGAAGCCAGCAGGTTGCCCTTCACAAAGATCGCATAGCCAACACCAGGCTGTAGCACTTCGGTGTTGGTCGTGGCAGGGAAACCGACATAGCCATCGTTGAGATCGGCGGTGTGGCTTCCGTTGATGTCCGTTATCACGGTTTCATCATACGCATACATGGTCTGGGCGCAGGCAACGCATGCACTGGTGCCGATAAAGGAACCGGTTATCGGAATCTCTGCCTGAAGATCCGACGCCGGCGCCTGCAATACCGGTGAAGCGATGTAGCGATAGATCCTGGTGTTATTTGCACCCTCGATTGACATATAGCGCTGCACGGTCACCTTTCCCGTTACCTGCGCGCCGGAGGGAAGCGCGGCAATGGCCGCATCCTGTACCGGGTCATCGTCTGTGGAGAGAAGCGTGAAGACGGCATTGTCGGACGTGCCGTCGGCGTTGAACACCGCATTGTTGGCCAGCGTCAACACGCCTTGCAGGTTTTGGTTGGTCTCCACGGAAACGGCAGCCGTAGCGTTGGTGATTTCAATGTTGTGAAAAAGACTGGTCGACGTGCCGGCGATACTTTGTGGTGTTGTGCCGTTGAACCTTACGACGCCCAGGCCGGCTGCGAAATTTCCATTATTAACAAAATTACCAGCAACCGGCAGCGCCAGCGGTGCATGAAGCTCTCCGCTCACGGTCACATTTTGAAAGGACGTGGCCGACGAACCGCCGACTGCCGTTGTAACACCAGCGAAATTAACCGTTCCGCTACTGCCCGATGTAAACGCCGCGTTGTTGGTCCAATTTCCTTTCAGGTTGATCGCATTATTGCCTGCCGACAAGGTTCCACCGGCAAGGGTCAGGTTGCCATCCACATTCACGGAGCTTCCCAGCAGGATGATATTGGATGATACGCTGAAGTTATTGAAGTGCATTCCAGATGAAGTCACCGTCAGATTGTTACCTCCAAACACGACAGAAGAATTGTTGGTAACGGCATCCACCGTTCCTGCTACGTGGGTCCAGTCGTTCGTCACCGAGAGCGTATTTCTCACGACAAGACTACCGGAAGATTTGTTGATGGTCACTTTCGGCAACACGCATTGCCCGGCAACGGCAGGGGCATAAAGATTTTGTATTCCGGTGCCGCTGAACTGCAAGGTGGCATTGCCGCCGCCACCGGTAGCGGTATTGCTTAGCGTCACATCTCCTTTTACGTCGATCAAACCGGTGGTTAGTGTCAAGGGCAACGTGCCCGTGCATGTTAAAGCATTTTGCACCGTCAGCGTGCCTGCCGTGATGTTATAGGTACGTCCTAATCCTACAAATTCCAGGTTATAAAAGGACGGCCCTGTTCCGGAAATGGTCTGCGATACAGCATTGATGGTGTTGTATCGAACCGTACCGCCATTGGGTGTAAACGTGCCACTGGTAAAGGCCGTATTGCCGCGAAATTCCAGGATGCCGGTGGTAGACTGAAAGTCACCTCCCGAAAGCGTGAAGGTCCCACCAACGGTGATGTTTCCCGACCCCCCTGCAAAATGACCAGCTGCAAAGTTCGCGGTATTATTTATCGTTATGGGATTGGTGCCCTGCGTGATCACGCCCGTGTAGCCGGTGTTCACCAGGATGCTGGAGACGGTTAGCGGCGCATCGAAGGTGCAGTTGGCTGTTCTTACATTATCAAAATACACCACCTCCGTTGCTGTGGGCACACCGGCCCCTCCTGCCCCCGCGGCGGTGGCTGACCAATTCGCGGAGCTCGACCACGTCTGGGCACTGTTGGTGTACTTGAAATAATCAAACTCGATCGTGCCTTGCTGAGCGGAGAAATTCTCACCCCCGATAATAAATCGTATCTGTGTCGTGAGCGCGTTCCAGGTAAAACTGCTTAGGTTGATCGTAAAAAAACCAGGTATATTCTGGGGTGCTAAAATGGTCTGTTGCTGAATGTACGTTCCATTGGATTGAAACTCCTGTACTTGCAAAAAGAATCGCTGGTTGCCACCCGTCAGTGCATTGACATGAAATTCTACGATGCCATTCACTTTGTCCAGGGGATAGCGCGAGGGCACGCCGCCGGTTTCATGAAAGATCCGCACGGCATAGGCGCCGGCAGCGTTGTCCATTTTAAGAATAGCGCTGCTGTTGGCGGTCAGCGTCCACGATCCCGTGCCGTTGTTCTCCACAAGGTTCCATTCGTTGAGTTCCGAAGTGGTTTGAAAATTATTCTGGTAGAGGTACGTACCCACCCAGTGTTTGCCGTTGGAAGTTTTCTGCACGGTGACCGCTGTGGCCGTATAGGTAAGATTGCCCAACGTGGGGGGCAAACTAACACTGGCAAATGGACCCGTGATGGTGCCCGAGGGAAAAGTAAATAAGGTATAGGTGGTTCCTATCGCGTCACCCGCATTGTCGGTCACCTGGAGCCGGGCGGCAGTGAGATTGGCGTTTGTCGATCCACCCGATGTTGTGACCCGGATCTGATCATAGTTGGTCCCGGCTATTGCACCGGTACTGTTTAATTCCATGTTGAAGAGCGGTGACTTGTTTGACACCGCCACGGCATTGATCGTTAGTGCGGCAGCCGAAGCATTGCCAGGCTCGATCGTACCGTCATTGTTGATCGTTGTGCTGAGCAACATATACTCGCCAACACCTTTCATCGTGCCGTGATTGATAAACGTAACGGGCGCATTGACTTCGAAAAATGAGGCGGCGCTGGTTTTTAAAATGGTACCGGCAACGTTGTTTGTCAGGGTACCCGTGCCCGCCGTGGTGGCAATCCAACTGGTGGCCGTGCTGGTCAGGTTGATGAGACCATTGTTGATCAGGGAAGCATTCGTATTCAGATTTAGTGTAAAGTCCAGGAGGTTAAACGTTCCGTTGTTGGTCACGGTCGTGCTTTGGAAGTTGCCGGTTCCGCTCACATTCATGGTGCCGTTGTTTGTGGATTTCACCGCCAGTATACCTTGGTTTCTTACTGTAAAAGTCCCCGCCGCATTGTTGGTTATGGTGCCTGCCCCGGTGAGGGAAGAATTGATAGATACAAACAAGCTACCGTTCACCTCGATGTCGTTTCCGGTTCCGTCGCTCAATGTAAATACAGTAGGTACGGTGAAGTTATAAATGAAAAGTTGGCCGCCGGCGGCCACTACCACCTGGTCGAACATCGTGGACGACGTCATGTCGACGCGGTGACCATTTTGTATCGTAACAACGCCGCTGTTGTTGTTGGGTGGTACGGTAGCGGCTACCCACGCCGTGCCGGTATAGCGTTGCCAGATAGACGCAGTGCTCCACGTGCCGGTGGCACCGTTGGCCATGTTGCTGCGATAATCGCCGTAGGCGGGCGAAAGGTTGAAGATGTTTTTATCGCGCACGCGCTGAAACAATACGCGATGCCCTACATTGTTGAAGTGAACATTGTCGCCCGCGGAATAGGCCGGCAGTATGGTGGTGTCGGCAGGATTATACATGCCGTCCCAAAAGTTAAGCGTATGGTCCACCCCAAACCGGTTGATGATGGAGTCTTTCAGGATGGCCAGCTTTTTCTTGGTCGCCGACAAGGCGAAATTTCCATCCGAGCGCGGTTGGGTTGTGGTGACATAACACCGGTTGCCGGTTTGAACAGCGGCGTTGTAGATCGTTTGAAGGCTCGTGAGTATTTCGGCGATGGTGAAGCCATCGTACCCATTCGTGGGAAAATTAACGATGATCACGCCATTGGACGGCGTGGACAATCCGCTCAGCAGCGAAAGGGCTTGCGTGACATTGTGTGCTGCGTCGGGTGAGGGCCGCCCGATGGGTGGAACATATCCTGTGGGCATAGCATTGTAGCATGTGGTGCCCGACACACCGAGGTTATAGGTGTTGTCCAGAATGCCAAGTTGCGTTTTGTAATAATAGTTGACGCGATTAACCCACGAACTGTCGATGGGTGAGGCCGCAAGGCCCGCAGTAGTCGATGATCCAAGTGTCGCCAAAGCCCGGCCCTGTGCAAGGGCGTCCGTAGAGAGGGCAACGACAATGAGGGCGAGGAGTAATTTCCACATAGTCATTAACGGGGATAAAGTAAAACGGTCTTAATACAAGTCTCTTCGCCAGCATGGCAAAGCTTCGTTCTTCGTACAAAATGCTTAAGCCGACAATGCTCTCATTAACTTTTTTTCGTGCTAACAATACAGGAGAGCCTTCCGGATACAGAACAGGAAGTTATCATTCAAACAAACAAAAAAGCCCAACGCTGCCGTTCAGAGGGCAGCATGTTGGGCTCCGAATTAAAGTTACAACTTTTTTTAATTTGTCAAATGAATGTGAAGGAAATCTGGGCCGGGGTCGAAAATTGCTGAGTGCCTGCCACTGAAAAAGATATTCCCAATTGCTCAGGAATAAAGTTGTTTCCCTTCTAGTTCACAAAAAAAAAGCCCCGGACATCTTAGACATCCGGGCCTTCAAAAATTTTTCGTGGTGACTATCGTATCGCTAAAGTAACCGTACCACTGGTCTGCACGTTCACCGGCACACCGCCACCATTGATCTTTCCATTGATATTGTCCTCGTCCATTTCGCCGCTGAAATTATTGAGGTTATTGGTCTTGATTTTATTGCCGCGCAGCTTGAGGTTAAGACCTTGGTTAGCGGGTAGCGACAGGTTGATATTTCCGCCTGAGTTCGAAACGGTAACATATTTACCCAATTGGCTGATCTCCACGTCCATGTTGCCGCCGCTGGTAGAAGCGTCGACACTGCAAGCCAAGGCGCGCAAAGAAACGCCCCCACCCGACGTATGGGCTGTCAGTTGGCCTTTGATGTTGTCGCCGCGCACGGGGCCACCGCTGGTTTCGGCTTCGATGGTTCCATCCAATCGATTCAGTTCGATCGACCCGCCCGAAGTATTCAACCGGATCTGACCGCTGCAATCATCTACGTCGATGCCGCCGCCACTGGTTGAAAGAACAATGTCACCTCCGGAGTCGGCCAGGTCAATGCCACCACCCGACGTTTTGCCGCGGACGGTTCCGGTGAGCTTTCTGAGTTCCAGTCCGCCGCCGCTGGTTGAAAAATTGTGCGTGCCCGATAAATTGGTGAGGTCGATGCCGCCGCCGCTCGTGCTGAGGTCGGTGGAAACATTTTGAGGAACGTAGATCTTGAAGGAAATATTCAGCCCTTGTTTCCAATTCATGTTGGAACGTTTCGGCTCGGCAACGGCCGTTACTTTATGGTCAGAAACCGACACGTTGAGGTTGTAGTCTTCCAACCTTTCTTTGATCTCCTCTTTTGAAAGCGTATTCCTTCCGTTGTTTCCTGTGATGTATACTTCGATACGCGTTTCACTGACACCGACCCCGGAAACGGCAATGCCGCCGCCCGACGTCCGGGCATAAACATCGGTCACCTTTTCGTTCGAAAGGGGTTTGGTCATGTAGGGACTATCTTGCGCCAGGCTGGCCGTCCAAACGGTTAGCGCGACAAAAAGGGTGAGCATCTTTTTCATGTTATTATAAGGTATGGTGTTTAGTTGATCCGAATCCCGTCCATCCCAATCCAATCCATGTGCCATGCTCAAAACAGCTGTTAATGACAACTGTACGGATTACAACGCTCTTGAAATGTTCATTTTCAAAGTGCAATGCGCGAATCCGGACAGGTAATTGACGATCTTGGGCCATCGGCATAAGTTCTGAATGGGATATTCTTTCTAAAGACTTCGGGGAGATGCGAAAGGTTGCACGCGCGGCGGCTTTCGTTAAGGGTTGGGTTGGACATCGGCTTTGTGGGGGAATCCTTTGCCAGCCATTCTCCCTTGTATCCATGAAAGGCCTTTCCGCGCACACAAAAAAAATCCGGGTCTGGCGACCCGGACGCTTATAACATAAAAAAATTCAACAACAGCCGTTATTGAGGCCGGATTTGGTTTTCAATAAAATTCCGGAAAGCAATCGCCACCTCTTCCAAAATAGCCGGCGATGTTTTTGAAGCGTCATCGCTCTTCATGTGAAAGTAGGGATGACTGTAGGCTGCGCCGGCAACGTTGGGATAACCCTTGTCGATCACGTAGATCAATTCACCGCCAGTCCGTTGGGTCGTCGGCCATTTATTGCCCGCCACATTTTTAAAGGCGGCTTGAAAAGACGCTGCCGCTGCATCACTGTAGAAAAAATTCCGGTTAGCATCCACGTGGTTCTCTTTCACCAATCCCGATGGTGTAGACTTCCACGACAGGGTGGCAATGCCAGCACCGAGATGTACCCACAATTTCGTCTTGTCCACGGGAGGTGCGCCACCGTCGAGAAATGCCTTCGCTCCCCAGCCACCAAGTTCGTGGCCCGAGTTCCCCGTGAACACAAACGTGTAAGGCAATTTTTCTGCGGCGGCCCACTGTGCCAGTGCCAGCCAGGTGGCGACACCCGGTCCGCGTTCGCCACCACAACCAAACCATCCACTGATCGGCGTAGACACCACGACATACTGATCTCCATTTCCAATCGTGCCATAGACATTGCGGGCCGTCACCTGCTTGAACGTTCCCTTGATGGTGACCCTCACCGTTTGTCCCTCCTGCTCCAACAATTGCTTCGCATCGCCCGGAGACACCAGCACGATCGGCGCCTTCCAGGGTTTGGCTGCTTTCGGTGCATTGATCGCGGCGATTTCCCCTGCTTCATTTTCGGTGTAGCCGATGATCGCCTTCGCGCCGGCAGCAACGAGCGCGTGCAATTTTTCAAGGAGTTGCTCACCGCTTTGACCGGGTTGATTGGAGGTGAAGTTCACGACCACGATCTTGTCTTTCACCACCGTGGCCCGCGCCGTTAACACGCCTTCCACGTCGAGCTTGATGCTATCGCTGATATACCAAAATGGAAAAGCGTTGAGCACGCGCTTTTTTGCATCGGTCACCCGCACGACCTCCGGGAAGAACTGCTTCAATGAAAATTCATGGTACTTCACCGTATAGCCCGAAGCCGCCAACTCCTTCCCCAACCATTCGGAGGTGGCGAAGTCCGTTGGCGTACCGGTGCGGTGTTCGCCGAGAGAAGTATAGCGCGTCACCGTGGTAAAGAGGTTGCTGCCTTCGAAATAGGATGTACCAGGATTGGGTTGAGCAAATGCCGAAGCGCCGGCCACTAGCCACATGAAAAGAAAAATGCGTTTCATAAAATACCGTTTGATGTTTATTTGGGGCCCTTCAACTCACCGATAGCCGCCGGCAACGCCGTGTGGCATAGGTCCTCAGGGTCTGTTTATTTATATTCGATGGTAACACTCTTCAATTTGCCCGTGAAACGGAATGGCACCTTGTAGCGATCCGATACCGGCGAGTTCAGATCCGCTCCTACATCGATGCCGTCTTTGTAGGACGCGATGTACTTAATGTCGGCGGCTGTGATTTCCCGTTCGGCCACTTTCGCGTCGTTGATGAAGATAGCTTCCGATCCCGCGGGAGCGGTGTTCGGGCTTTTCTCCGGCGGGGCAACATAGGTCAACTCAAATTTCAAGCTCACCTTGCCGGCGGGCAACGCCTGTTTCGATTCGAGGTGCGCGATCTTTGATCCTGTGTTGTGGGCCACCTGGAATTTGCCATCCTTCACAAACAGGCTCAACCCATCGAAGGCACCACCGGTAGCAAAAAGGACACCCTGGTCTTTGGCCGTGGACAGATCCACATCGGCCGTGATGGCAAACGACTGCTCGAGAAATTGAGGGCCGCTGAAATTGAGCAATTGATCCACACCGTTGTACAGAACGATCTTATCCTTTTTACCAAATGCACTACGCGCCCGCGTGCCGCTCTTCGCCCCGTCGTTTAACGGGTAGACATTGTATTTGTAAGCCTCCGTGTCGAAAGCATCCTGAAGCTCCTTCAGCTTCTCCGGATTTTTTGTCGCCAGGTCGATGCGCTCGTTGAAATCTTCCGTGAGGTTGTGCAGCTCCCAAACATCCTTAGCAAAGTCCGTTCCCGGCACATGATAGACGGAAGCCTTCCAGCCGTCTTTGTAAATGGCACGCTTGCCTTTGATCTCGTAATACTGAACCGTGTGACGCGACGACGCGTTGGCGTCATCGATGGAGTACACCAAACTTGTTCCTTCAAACGGCTTTTGCTTCACTCCCTTGATGCTCTCCGGCACCACCGCGCCCACCAGCTCTACCGTGGTCGGGGCGATGTCGTTCACGTGGCCATACTGATTCCGGATGCCTGGGGTCTTGATCTTCTTCGGGTAGAAAAGGATCAGGCCATTGTGTGTTCCACCTTCGGAGTTGGCGTCGGCTTTCCATTGACGGAACGGTGTGTTGGTGGCTTGCGTCCAGCCATAGGGTGCATCGGAAAAGGATTGCTCAGTGCCAAACTTGTCGATGTTCTTCAAGGCTTCGGCTACCTGTTTGTTGGAATCCAGCCCGCTGATGTATGGATTTAGGCTGCCGTGTTGCGTGCTGGGACTCGACCCGTTGTCGCCCACGATGGCGATGATGACGGTGTTGTCGAGTTCACCGATTTCCTTCAGGTAGTTCACCACGCGACCCAGTTCATGATCGGCGTGTGTCATGAAGCCTGCATAGATTTCCATGTAGCGGGCATACACTTTTTTCTCGTCGGCCGAAAGGCTATCCCACGCCGGCACTTTCGGGTTGCGTTCGGGGAGTTCTGCATTCGCGGGCACGACGCCCAGCTTCTTCTGCCGTTGTAAAACTTCCTCGCGATACCAATCCCAGCCCTTGTCGAACTTGCCCTTGTACAGATCGCTCCACGACTTCTCTACCTGGTGCGGCGAGTGTGTGGCTCCCGTGGCAAAGTAGAGGAAGAACGGTTTCTCCGGGGCCAGCGACCGTTGATTGGCGATGTACTTGATCGCTTTGTCGGCCAGCAAGGTGGTGACGTGTTTATGGTTGGGCTCCACATCGATCACGTTGTTGTCCTCGTACAGATTCGGACGGAACTGGTCGGTGTGTCCCAGGTGCCATCCGTAGAAATGATCGAACCCTATGCCCAGCGGCCAACGATCGAACGGTCCCACGGGAGTGATCTCGTTGATGGGTGTAAGATGATATTTTCCCACGGCGTAGGTGCTGTAATTGTTTTCACGCAAGATCTGGGGAATGGCGGCTTTGTCGGCCGGCAGAATACCGTCGTAGCCGGGAAAGCCCGTGGCCGTTACGGGGAACAAGCCCATGTGTACGGAGTGCGAATTGCGTCCCGTCAGCAGGGCGGCGCGCGTCGGCGAGCAAATGGCCGTGCTGTGGAAGTTGGTGTAGCGCAGACCATGGTTGGCGAGGCTATCCAATGTCGGCGTTTCCATCAGGCCGCCAAACGCGCTGGAGGTTCCATACCCGGCATCGTCGATGAGAAAGTAAACTACGTTGGGCGCATCCTTGGGCGCTTGCTTTTTCTCCGGCCACCATTCTGTGGATTCAGCAAATGTCTTTGCAATTTTTCCTTTGAATTCGTCCGTGGACGCAGTCTCCGCCGCAGGATCGGTGACGCTGCCCGGGTGGCAGGCGCCCAACGCGAAGGTGACGGCTAGAAAACGCACGGGCTTCATCAGTATTCCGCGCAAGCGGTTATCTATTTTTATCATAGTGTATACAATTTTGTACAGTTGGTTTAGGATGATCTCAAAGCGTTTTCTCCGCGGCCTGCTCGACGACGATACTTTTCACCACGCCGGTAAACGGATCGGGGCCCGTATAGCGCTTCGTCACGGGCGAGTTAAGATCCTTGCCCACGCTCACGCCGTCCGAGCCAAACGACGCGATATACTTCACGCCTCCTTCTACGGTCTGTTTGCCGGCCGGCTGACCGTCTACGGAAAGCGACACCACATTGCCGGGTGCGTACTCCACGGTGATCGCATGTTTGCCTTTGGTGAGTGCCCTGGAAGCGGTGATGAGGGTTTCCGTAACACCGTCGTTGAGCAGATAATACAAGGTGTTGCCCTGGAAGAACAAGCTCGTACCTCCCGTCAATCCACCGTTGGCAAACACCACCCCTTCATTTTTATCGCGCGTCAATTCGATGTTCGCCGTGATCGTCACCGGGCCCTTGCCGATGTTGATCCGGGTCTTCACCGTCGTGCCTTCCAGGATGATCGACTTGGATTTTATTTCGGGCGCAGCCAATCCCGCGCGATAATTTTTCAACGGGTAGACATTGTATTTTTTTGCCTCCTGGTCGAAAAGCGTCTTCAACTCTTCCAGCTTCTGCGGATTCTTGGCGGCGAGGTCATTGGTCTCGTTCCAGTCTTCGTTCAGGTTGTAGAGCTCCCATTTGTCTTTGTCGAACGGTGCAGGGTTGAAATGAATGTCGTCGGTCGGCGCTTCACCAAACACATTGCGCGGGTGATACACCGACGCTTTCCAGCCGTCCTTGTAAATGGCACGGCCGCCGTGGAGCTCGTAGTATTGCAGCGTGTGCCGGCTGGGCGCTGCCGGATCGCTGAGCGTATACGCCAGGCTCGTGCCGTGAAGCGGCATTTGCGGGTAGCCGTTGATTTCGGTTGGAATTTTAAGACCGGCAAGCTCGGTCGTCGTGGGCAGAATGTCGATGACGTGCCCATACTGCGTGCGGATGCCGCCCTTCTCCCGGATGCCTTTCGGGTAGTGAACGATCAGCGGATTGTGTGTGGCGCCTTCGGCATTCACGTCGCTCTTCCAATATCGAAACGGCGTGTTGGCGGCTTGCGACCATCCCAAGGGATAGTTCTCATTGGTGAATTCCGTTCCCAGTTTGCCGTATTGACTCACCAGGAAAGGGATGTCATGCCCTTTCGATGTCACGGACGCTCCGGTGGTTCCGGTATACGATCCCTCCTTGCTTCCCCCATTGTCGCCGATGACCACAAAGATCAAGGTATTGTCCAGTTCACCGATTTGCTCGAGATAGTTCACAAACCGGCCGATCTCATGATCGGTGTATGATAAAAATCCGGCATATACCTCGAAGAAGCGGGCAAACACTTTCTTTTCATCGGGGCTTAAGGTGTCCCAGGCCTTCAGGTTTTGCTGACGTGGCGGAAGCTTGGTTCCCTTGGGGAGAATCCCTAAAGTTTGCTGGCGTTTAAAAACATCTTCGCGGTACTTGTCCCAACCTCCGTCGAACTTCCCTTTGTATTTGTCGCTCCACTCCGGGGCTACCTGGTGTGGCGCATGCGTGGCGCCCGTAGCCAGATACAAGAAGAACGGCTTTTCGGCATTCGCTGATTTTTGATTGGCCACATAAGAGATGGCTTTGTCGACGAGCAGTTCGTTGAGATGCTTCGTGTTCGGCTCAATGTCGATGGCATTATTCTCTTCGACCAATACCGGATGCCACTGGTCCGTGGCGCCGCCCAAAAATCCATAGAAGTGATCGAAGCCGCGACCGGTAGGGTAACGGTTAAAAGGTCCCGCGGCCGTGAGGTCGATGGGGCGATTGCCATGCCATTTCCCCAGCGCATAGGTGTTGTATCCATTCTCCCGGAAGATCTCGGCAACGGTCCCGGCTTCGAACGGAATGTCGCCGTAGTATCCCGGCGCACCGATCCCTAATTCGGCATGATGCCCCATCGCCACGCTGTGTGCATTTCGCCCGGTGAGTAATGCGGCGCGGGTGGGACTGCAAATTCCGGTTGTATGAAAATTCGTATAGCGAAGGCCGTTGCCCGCGAGTTTGTCGAACGTAGGCGTTTCGATGAGACCGCCAAAGGTTGACGTGGCGCCGAATCCCACATCGTCCAGCAGGATCCACACCACGTTGGGGGCATCTGCCGCAGCCTTCACTCTGGGCGGATACCATTGTTCGGATTCCTCCAGGGTTCGTCCGATCTTTCCCTGGAAAGGCTGAAGCGGATCGCGCTGTGCCCATGCCGCCGCGCTGGCGACCATGATGGCAAGCCCTGTCACAGCGATTTTCTTTATGTTCATGTTAATGTTGGTTTGTTTATCGATTTGGCTCCTGTGAAAGGAGAACTAAACTATTCCCACAGAAGTGTGGGCAAAGACCTGCCACTCCCTGCCGAAGCAGGGCGAACCTCGTTTAACGAGATGCACGAATAGAAGTGGAGATGGTAGTGAGGTAGATTTAGCAGCAACAACAACAACGGAAACCATCCGTCATATTCTTCGCGATTGCTTCAGGGCCAAGGAGGTCCTTGGGAAACATTTTCATTTTCATGTGGCTTAAAAATTTTATAGCTCCAATGCGTCATTGGTAGGAGTTAGCACCTTATCCTGGTGGCGACAGGTTGCTAGAAGATCGTCGAGCCCATTCTCTCCCTTCTTCGGTATAAAATCAATCTGGTGGGAATTGATTGTCTATATAATCGATAGACAAAGAAATAATATCGTATCGGAAATACCAAGGAATTGTTGATAAAAGTATTTGATCGCCGTCAGCAGCAAGATTTGCCGCGGCCTAGCTAGGGGTTCTGTAAAAAAAGATCCATGGTTCATTTCTTCTGCCGGTGGTACCATGCCAAAGCCTTCGCGCTGCTGCCACAATCCTCCATGCTACACCATTTTCTTTTTCCATTCTTGGTAGTATCCCAAAAAAGCCACCCGCAGTTTGGACATTCTTTGACCCGGCTCCATGTATCGGAAAGCAACAACGCATGCGCCGACTTCACCAGGGGTGCCGTGATCGCATAGAAATGACCGGGTGGGAAATTCCATTCTTCCTTAAACTTGTCTTTCTGAAAGACGACTTCGAGGAATGGGAAATATTTCGATGTCAATTTATTGAAGGCTTCCATATCGGCCGGCCGTACTTTTTGTTTGAGTGCGATGGGTTTGAATATCGCGTAGATCAAATCGCGGAGATCAACCGCCTCCGCAAAGAAATCTCTTGCCCTTTTCTCGTTGGTCTGGCCGGCTTTTTCTAATGCAGCGAAAGCGCCTTTATCGAGGATCCCTGCTTTGCGCGCCCAATAGATCAGGTCGCTAAAATTATTCAGGTTATCGCGGTCTGATCCGTCGAATCGATCGGGCACGGTATTGACAAAATCAAGACAGGGCACGCCGCCATCCAGGCGCATTTCGTCGATTTTCGGATTCCTGGTCATCACCGTAAAGATACCACCCCGGACCAAATTCCCCACCAATCGGGGGATAATTTTACCTTCAAAATATATTTTAATGGTAAAGTGAATACTTTTACTATTAAAAAACGTAATAACGGTAAAATCACCCAAACCCTTAAAACCCTTCCCTATGAAGTATTTAACCCTCGCGCTATGGCTGATGTTCCATTTTACCGGAAAAGCACAATCCAAAAATGCTGAACTGCCGGTGCCTCCCGTGGTCTTCGATTCGAAAGGAGAACTGATCCTCTCCCCTTCTTCCACCTCGTCGAAAAATGACTTTGATTTTTTTGCAGGAAATTGGAAAATCCACAACCGGATGTTGAAAAAGAAACCTGACAATACTATTGAATGGACGGAATTCGAGTCCACGCAAGAAATGCGCATCATCCTCCGCGGCATCGGGAACGTTGACAACTTTATTGCGGAACGAAACGGCAAACCCTTTGAAGGTATGACCTTGCGGTTATTCAACCCCCAAACAAAACTGTGGAATATCTACTGGGCCGATTCAAATTTTGGTGTCTTGGGACTGCCGCCGGTGGTGGGTTCGTTTGAGAACAAGGTGGGGCACTTTTTCTCCAAGGATAACTACAATGGCAAAAACCTGCTTACCGTCTACCGCTGGGACGCGCGCGACCCCAACAATCCCATCTGGAGCCAGGCCACGTCAGAAGATAACGGCAAGACCTGGGAGTGGAATTGGTTTATGTATATGCGCCGGTAAGATCATGGGTGGTCTACCCGCCCTTTCTTCTTACCTTTGACGATGACAAAAAATGGCGATCTCCTGCGGGATGAGAATTTCCTGATCCTCCATCAATTTCTCGTCAACCACTATGGTTTCTCCGACCGCGACAGTCACGATGTCTTTGGCAAGTTTCAGTTTGTGGAAATAAAAAAGAACACCCTGCTTCACCAACGGAATGAAGTTTGCCAGTACGCCTATTTTATTTGCCAGGGCTGTCTCCGGACCTTTTTCACAAACCGCAAAGGAGAAGAAAACACGCGTCACATAGCCTTTGAGAACCACTTTGTCAGCGCCTTCTCCAGCTTTATTACACAGACCCCGTCGCTTGAAAACGTGCAGGCGCTGGAACATTCCAAATTGTTAAAAATTAAGCAGAGCGACTTTTTTCATCTTGTCAACACCCACGAAACTTTTTCGAAACTCTATCTACGTTCGTTGGAGCAAGCCCAGGTCTTGAGCACCTGGCGGCTTGAGTCCATGCTCAGCATGACGGCACGCGAACGCTATCGGGATTTGCGGGAGCGGATGCCGGAAGTAATTCTCCGACTATCCAATAAACAAGTCGCCTCCTTCCTGGGGATTACGCAGGAGTCGCTGAGCCGTTTAAAAGCCCAAAAGTAAATTAGTATTTAGTCCTGAGTCCTTAGTCTTGAGTCGTTGGTACTAAAGACTCAAAACCATTACAGATATAGAGTCCCCTCCATAACAATCACGGAAGAACCACTCACCCAAATCCCATCGCTTGAAACGTGGACACGAATGGATGAAGGGTGCTTTACGGCTGTTCCCTGCAAGATCCGGAAGTCTTTATCTTTTTTGATGTGGCCGAGTTTTTCCAGGTAACCTGCCAACGGGCCGGCTGCTGTTCCCGTTGCCGGGTCTTCGTCGATCCCGATCCCCGGATTAAAGAATCTTGCTTCGGCGAGAAACGCAGGGTTGGGCTGGTTTGTGGTGAAGAGGTAACACCCTTCGAAACCATATTTTCCGGAAGCCGCTTTTAGAAGGGATTTGTTGGATACCGCTTTTTGTAAAACGTCCAGATCCTTTACCGGGACCATCAGGTGGGCAACCTCCGTTTCAACTATGTTGATCGCCCAACCGTTTAAATCCAGATCATCAGGGGTCAACCCCACGGCCTTCGCTACCACGTCTGTCGGTACCGTTCCCATTATCGTGGCGGGTGCTTGTTTCATGGCAACGTAAGGAAGACCGGATTCTTCGGTGATCTTCACCGGGATCCGCGTATCCTTGATCATGACGTGCGAACTTCCCCCCTGATTTTTAAAAATATCCCACCCCTTTAGCAAGGCCAGGCACACGGCTCCTAAAAGATTGTGGCCGGCACCAATCACCTCAAATTCCGCCGGTGTAAAAGAACGCACCATCAGGGCATTCTCTTTTGTTGAATAGCGGATGAACGATGTTTCGGAATAGCCAAATTCCCTGGCGATCTCATGGTATTGGTTGAGCGTGAGGTCATCATCACTGTGCACAACAGAAAGTTGGTTGCCTTTATACTTCTGATCGGCAAATACATCCAATACATAGTAATTCAATTTTTTCATATCTCCTGGTTTTTATGCCGTTCCCCGGCGCCAATGCTGCACCAAAATTAAAGAACAATCGTTTATCATTTTTATGGGTTAACTTGGGGTAGCCGGTTACCTCAAGGTAACCATTCTAACTATGGCCACCATGAACATCAACGGAAACGTACAAGAAGCGACTTGCGAACAGGAGCTGGCGGCGATCATCGACAGCCTCGAAATATTGGGCGGAAAGTGGAAGCTAAGAATCATGCGCCACCTGAATAACCATGCCGCCGAAACAAACACATTCAAAAAGATCCAGCGCGAGGTGGAAGGGATCTCATCCAAGATGCTGACGAAGGAATTGCGCGATCTGGAAATAAACCTGCTCGTTACCCGGACGGTTTTGGATACCCGGCCGGTGAGTGTGAGCTATTCCATTACCGAATATGGTCTGAGTGTTCTACCGGTCAATGAAGTACTGGTGCAATGGGGACTGAATCATCGCCAAAGGCTAAAGCTTTCTTGATCTCGTTTATCTGGTCCTCCTAAACAATCTGCGCGCCCTGCAGTTATGACATAAAGGGAACAGCGAATGGAAAAAGGCGACATGGTTCGCGAATCTACGCCGGAGCGTATCAATGCCTTCTCAGACGGTGTCTTTGCCATCATCATCACCATCATGATCTTAGAATTGAAACGCCCGGAGCATCCGACCTTTGTGGCGCTTTGGGCGGAATGGCCAACCTGGATCAGCTACATGGCGAGCTATGGTTTTATCGCCATCGTGTGGATCAATCACCATTTTTTGATGCATCATGCAAAAGCTCCCACCCTACGGCTGATCTGGGCCAATTTTGCCCATCTCTTCTCCGTGTCATTGATTCCTTTTCTCACCGACTGGATGGCGGAGACCCGGCTGGAGCGGGTTCCCGTTTCAATGTATGCTTTTACGTTCTTGATGGTGAATATCACTTACCTCATATTGATTTGGGAAACCCTGGGTACAAAAAAAAGCGCGGGTGCTCCGAATCAAGCCAGGCGGTTGTTTCATCTGCGATCGGTATTGACCAATTTGATCTTTGGTGGTGCCGCGATCGTTGCTTTGTGGCATCCCTATGTAGGGTTTGCTATGGCCTGCGCGTGTCTTACGCTTTATCTGCGACCTGACGTGCCGGGTATGCGAGTAGGGAAGTAATTTGCCTGGCAGGAGAAAAAATTTAACGACCCGCTTTCGCTAAAGCAGGCGAGCAAGTCAACGCAAAGAATGCGATCGTCTCGTTGGAGTTTAGCATCCCACAGATAGCGTTAAATTGACTTTTTAATTATGTTAGTCAAACATAAGCGTTGTTCGTTTGTTGCTAGTTATCAATCCTTGTATAACAACATCTCACAAAACAAATAAAAATATGAACTCAAGCATAGAATTTCTGAATCCCGACGAATTGTTAAAAAATCCTGCGTTCTCTCAAGCGGCCGTTACCAAAGGAAATGGGAGCACCATTTATATCGGTGGGCAGAATGCCATCACAAAAGACCTCGAGATCATTGGGAAAGGGAACATCACCTTACAAACCGAATATGTTTTAAAAAACATTGAGATCATCCTGAAGGCTTGCCACGCCAGCTTGGACGACTTGTTTAAATTGACCATCTATATTGTGCAAGGTCAGGACGTTCGAAAGGGTTTTGAAGGCGCTCAGGGCTTTTTGAAAAAGCTAAAAAATCCACCCGTTATTTCCGGAATTATTGTAGCGGGTTTAGCAAATCCTGATTATTTGGTAGAAATTGAAGCGGTTGCGTTCAAAAGAGACAAGTGAGTGATGGTCATCGAGCGATTGGCGTCATCGGCCGCATCCGTAATGTCGTGACCTCAGCAGTAGCCAGGCACACATTGTTCAGAGACGAAAATTTCCAATGATGAAGAAGCTCATACTCCTGACCTTGGTGCTGGCGTGTACGCTGGCATTGTCGCATGCCCGAGAACTTCCCAAGGTGGTGAAGCGAAACGGCAGGTATCAATTGCTGGTGGATGGGAAACCGTTTTTGGTGCTGGGTGCTCAACTGTGGAATAGCAGCGCGTGGCCGTCTGTAACGGATAAGTTCTGGACGCAGCTGCGGGAACTCAACTGCAACACGCTCGAGGCCCCGGTCTACTGGCAGAACATCGAACCGGAACCGGGCGTATTCAATTTTAAAGAACTCGACAACCTGATCCTGAATGCCCGGAAAGAAAAGCTCAAGCTTGTTCTTCTGTGGTTTGCATCCTACAAAAATGGAAGCTCCACGTACGCGCCGCCGTGGGTGCTCGAGCATTCGGAGAAATATCCCTTGATGAAAAATGGCTATGGCGAGGAGATCCAGGTCTTGTCACCCGTATCGCGCGTCAACCTCGAAGCCGACAAGCGGGCCTTCACCGCCCTGATGAAGCACGTCAAAGAAACGGACAGCGATAGCCAAACGGTGATCATGATACAAGTACAGAATGAATCCGGTTCGCTGGGCACCGATCGTGACTACTCGGAAGCCGCCAATAAACTATTCGATGGCAATGTGCCGGACAAACTGGCTACGGGTCTGAACAAACAGGCGGGAAAATGGAGCGACCTCTTCGGCATCAGCGCCGCCGAAACTTTCAACGCCTGGCATATTGCGTCCTATATCAATGAGATCGCAGATGCCGGAAAGGCCATCTACAATCTCCCGATGTACGCCAACGCGTGGGGACGGGAACATTTGTTCCATACACCCGGCGAGTATCCCAGCGGTGGCCCCACCACCAACATGATCGGCGTCTGGAAGATCGCGGCTCCTCAACTGGATTTTCTATCGCCCGATATCTATATCTCCAACCCGAATGTCTTTATCGACCTGTGTGAAAAATATGACCGCGACGATAACATGCTCTTCATTCCGGAGACGGCCAACCGCATCACCTATGCGCGATTTCATTTTTACGCCATTGGCAATTATCATGCGAAGGGCCTGGCGGTCTATGGCATCGATCCCTTTCACGCTGACCCGAACGATAAGCGTAGCCTGGATAAACTGGACGAACGATTCTCTGATATCGCCAACAACTATAAGCTGCTTTCGAAAGTTTCCAATACCGTATTGACCCTCCAGGAACAAAACAAAATCAAAGCCGTTGGTGAAGAAGAAGGTCTGTATGAGCAACTCGTGCGCTTTGACGAGTTCGATGTGTTGTTCGACTTCGGTTATCCCACCTATAAAGACCGGGCCATCCGCAGCGGCCGCGCGCTCATCGGACAACTCAGTCCGAATGAATTTCTGATCGTGGGGTTCGACGCAAAATTCCGGTTCCGCCCCAAGTACGGTTCGGGTTTCTCCAAAGCCGAATATGTGCTGGTGGAAGAAGGCTATTACGAAGGCGACAAGTGGGTTCGCGAACGTCTCTGGAACGGTGATGAAACTTACCATTCCACGCTCACGCCAAGAGGCTCCGTGCTGAAGATCCGTCTCAAGAAAGTGAAGTCATCCGCGCAAGGACCGATCCGGGCAAACTTTGAGAATTAGTAAGGATGGCCGATCGTTATTTTAAGAAACCATATCGCCGCAAAAAATCATCGGTCTTCTCCATAATCTCCTCATCGAACAGATTCGAATAGGTCTTGTTGCCCGCGCCCAGATAGTGCTTGCGCCCTTCGTAGGTGATGAGCTCGAAATGATTGCCGAATTTTTCCGTATCCCGCTTGAAGAACTGAATGGTCCAGAGTGGCACCACGTTGTCTTCTTCGCCGTGAAAGGCAATGGTGGGTGGCATGCCTTTTTTCAGGTTGTGGGCTGGCGAGATGCTCCAAATTTGGCTGCGCTTTTCGCCGAGCAGCATGTCGCACCAGGCTTCCATGCAATTCGTTGTTCCTGAAAAAGAGATGATCGCATTGGGCATGGGGCTCACCTTGAGGTTGTCGGTCGCTTCGTTGTGTTGATCGATGTAGGCCGTGGCATAGGAAAGGTGTCCCCCCGCCGATTGTCCGCCCACGACGATCTTTTGTGGATCGATGGAAAACTCACGGGCGTGCTCCCGCACCCAACGCATGGCCGAGCGGGCATCCTTCACGCATTCCACCGGAGTGATACCAGCAACCGGCACGTTGCCTTTGGCGTCTTTGGAAAGCCTGTATTGAATCGAAAACGTAATGACACCAGCCTTTGCATAGCGACGGCATGCGCCAAAAAACTCCGAGGGACTGCCATACGCCCAGCCGCCACCGTGAATGAAGACCAGTGCGGTGTTGTTCTTTTGCTTCAGGGCCTCCGGCGCATAAAAGATGTCGAGGTGCAGCGAACTGGTATCGGCCACCTTGTAGACCACCCGCTTGTGGACGAGCGAATCGATGGAGGCGTTGACGTTCCAGGAGAGGAAGATCAAGGCGACTGCAAATAGTGTTTTCATATTACTTTTCTTTGATGGGATAATCAGATTCTGGAGTGGGTGCGTTTCTTAATACTAAATAAAATTATTTTCGATAGCAACCGCTTCCCCGAAAAGATAACTGCGCTTGTCAAAATAGGTAAAACTGCAACTGTCGCTGTTGAACGAGCTTGTTTACTTTTGTTTAAAAAAAATAGTGAATATGTCAGAAGTGATCATCAAAACCGGAAAAGAGAACATGGATGTTAAAATGATACACCGTTTTCTTTCAGAAGATTCGTACTGGGCGAAGGGCATTTCTTATACGCTGGTGGATCATTCCCTGGCCCATTCGTTTTGTGCAGGGGCCTTCATCGATGATCAGCAGGTTGGCTTTGGCAGAGTGATCACCGACTATTGCACGTTCGGATGGTTTGCCGATTTTTTTGTGCTTCCGGAATTCAGAGGAATTGGTGTCTCCAAAAAAATATTATCGCACATCCTGGAGCAGCCGTGGTCAAAGCGTTTAAGAAGAAAGATGTTGGGTACGAACGATGCGCATGGCTTATATCGTCAATTCCAGTTTACGGATCTTGCAAAGCCCTTCAATATACTGGAGGTCCATAATCCCAATGCCCATTTACAACATCAGCAAGAATAGGATTACCGGGGAACGATAAAATACGCCGCTCATCGTGTATAATCCATAAAAAGATATCACGCGCGTCGCCTGGCAGAAAAGTATTACTAATTTTAACAAGCTAACGACGACAACGATGAAAAATATCACACGCTTTTTTTTGATGGCCATTCTGGTGGGCGTCCTCTCATCCTTTATAGCAGCAACACATCGCGATGCAATGATTGCCGGTGTCCAGGATAAATGGACGGAACTGTTCGATGGAAAAACCCTCAAAGGCTGGCACACACTTCCCGGCGGCACATGGACCGTGGAGGAAGGCACGATCGTTGGAAGAAGTCCGGTCACCGAACAGCGTCATGGTTTGCTCGTTTCGGATAGAACCTATAAGGACTTTGTGCTGGACGTTACCTTTAAGGCCATTCGCGGAAACAGCGGCATCTATTTCCGCACCGATGTCGTGGGCGGTAATGAGGGCGTGCGTGGGTTCCAGGCCGAGGTCCACCCCACGGATGATATCGGGGGACTCTATGAAACCAACGGCCGGGCCTGGGTGGTGAAGCCGACGGCCGACCAGGTGAGCCGCTACTATAAGCCCAATGCCTGGAACACGATGCGCATCACCGCCAAAGGACGCGACATCACGGTCACTGTCAACGGAATTGTTTCCGCCGAATTGAAAAATGATCCCGGCAATGCCAGTGGCAACATCGCTTTGCAGCTGCACGGCGGCCAGGATATGCTGGTCATGTTCAAAAATGTGCGCATCCGGGAACTTTGATCTCCAAACGCTGCACAATAATCTCGTTACTTTAGATCACGGGTTATTCTCTCACCTTCGCGAAGGCCTATCCACACCGTTGTTATGATTTTTGTTCATCGCGCATCAGCGAAGAAAATGCTACCACGGCAAGCGACATGATGGTGATCGCAAGAAATGAAATTCTCAAGCTTGTTACCTCGGCAATAAATCCGATGATGGGAGGGCCAATGAGAAGTCCCATAAATCCCAGGGAGGAGACCGCAGTCAACGCCGTCCCCGGTGACAGTGTTTTTGATTTTCCAGCAGCACTATACACCAACGGAACGACCGATGAAACGCCCATGCCGATCAAAAAGAATCCGACTAAGGAAGTCATCATTCGAGGCATCAGCACGGCCACCAGCAATCCGATGGTGGTCATCACTCCGCTGGCCTGAAGAATTCTCTTTAACCCAAACCTGCCGGAGAGTCCGTCGGCCATGAAGCGCATGCCGGCCATGGCAATCATAAAGGTGGTGTATCCGAGCCCGGTGAATTCCTCTTCTACATTTACAACCTTGATAAAGTACACGCCGCTCCAGTCAAACATCGCGCCCTCCGCCATCATGGAGCAGAATGCAATGATCCCAAGACCGATCAGCGGCTTGTCGGGCATCGCGAAAAGAGGACGCTTTTCGTCCAGGCCTTCATCCTTCTTGACGAGATAAAACGAGCAGACCACGTTGGCTACCAGAAACACAATGCAGATGAGGACATAGTGTGGAAAGGGAGCAAACCCATTCCCGATCATCCACGTACCCACCGCCGCGCCGGTAAAACCCGCCAGGCTCCACAAGCCATGAAACGACGCCATCAACTTCTTTTTATAAAGACGCTCCACGGCAATGGCCTGTGTATTGATTGAAATGTTGAGAAGATTGGCGAAGAACCCGAAGGAGAATAAACAGAAAAATAATGTCAAGGCATGGGATGCTGTTCCGATGCTCACCAGCGAGAGTGCATACAGAACCGCCGAGAGCACTACGACTTTCTTGCTTCCTACTTTGCCTACAAACCATCCGGCAAATGGAAGGGAAATGAAAAAGCCAACGGGCAGCGCAAAAAGCACCGTCCCCAATGTGGCGGCTGTAAGATTCAAATTTTCCTGGATGCTGGGAATACGCGATGCCCAACTGGCAAAGCACAGCCCATGCATGAAAAAGATGGCCCCAACGCAAATGCGATGCAGGCGCAATGGGAATGAACCGGGTTGCAATTCCTCACCGGCAGGAACGCCGTCGCTCGCTTTGTCAGTAATGTTTAGGGTTGGCGACAGGGCGCCATCAATGGGCTCGATTTCTCTTCTTTCTGCTGTCATGTTTTGCAATATTATGCAACAATAATGGATATAATTGCACAATATTGCAACAAAAAAGTAATTAAATCGCATAATTTGACTTGTTTCGGGCAAAAAAATGCCTTGAAAATGCATAATATTGCAACTATGCTAAAAGAAGAGCGATTTCAGCTGATCCTTAACAAGCTCTCCGAAGATCAGAAAGTGACGCTGAAGACCCTGAGCGAACAGCTCAAAGTCTCGGAGTATACCGTGAGAAGGGATCTCAAAGAGCTGACCGACCAGGGCTTGTTGAAAGCAGTGCGCGGTGGTGCGGTCCCTCACTCGCCGACACCTCATCATTTTGCCGATCGATTGAATTATCAAACGGATGTCAAGCGAGCCATTGCCGAGAAGGCATTGGGCTTGTTGCAGAATGGCCAGGTGGTCGTTTTTGACGGCGGCACAACGGCGATGGCCATTTCCAGCATCCTTCCCCGCGACCTTCACATCACCGTGGTGACCAATAGCTTCCCCATTGTGAATGTGTTGGAGTCCCATCCCAATATCGAGGTATTATTTGCCGGCGGGCGTTTAAATAAAAGCGCGTTCGCATCGATCGGGCACGATACCATTAACTTTTTGAGGAACGTGCGCGCCGATATCTATTTCATGGGGATCTGCAGCATTCACCCAACGATCGGGGTAACCACCATTTACTACGAAGAGAGTGAAGTTAAAAAAGCCATTGTCGAAGTTTCTAAAAAAGTCGTTGCCTTGACACCAAACGAAAGAATCAATACGGCGGAAGCCTTTTTCATATGCCCGGCGACGTCGGTCGATGTGATTATCACAGACGACCAGGGAAAAGAAAGTACGGAAGCGTCTTTTAAAGATTTGGGGATTACGGTGATGTGAGTTCATCAAAACATTCCCCTACCCTCTTGTGTTAAAACGTTGTGAAGAGAACAACAACCGACCCCCGCACGATGGTAGCCCTTATTACGGAAAGTATCGATAAAGGAATGCTCCTCGAAATTCGTTTAAAAAGTACCTCCCGTCACCCCCCATCACTCTACTTTCCCAATGCCATCGAAGATGGTGACATCTTATGCACGCTGCTGCAGCCGGAAACATCCTCCAGAAAGATCCTCATCCGCCTTGGCGAAATAGCATCCTTGTCCTGCCTTGAAGCCGACACGACGAAGTTGCTTCATTAGCCTCTTTCATTTCTTGCTATCATCGCCTCCATTTTCTTCCCTAGCGATTCCGGAGGACTTTAACGGTCACCAGCAATTGACCCGTGTGGCGCATCGTGTGCTCGGCGGCATGGGTGAGCAGACCGATCACCGTTGAAGGTAGTCCGGCGCGACCAACACCTCTGTGATCCGTCAGGTGCTGGTCTCCCATCTCCACAAGGAGTTGAATGGAACGCTCCACTTGATCTCGAAATTTATCCACCAAAAAGCTGGCGGTGAGGTGATCCGTCTCGGCACCCTCCATTTTTAAATAGCGCAGCTGACTTTCATCCAAAGATTTTCCAGCGGCGTAAGTAAACAACCGGTCCAGTACCCCAGTGAGGTGTTGCAAATGAAAGCCCACCGAAGCTACCCCTGCGGGGCGTTGCCAAAGTAACTCGTTTGGGAAGTCGCTCATCAGTGCGCGCAACTCCTCCGTCGCCTGTAAGAGCGCATGGGCGATAGGTTGCAACAGCGGCGGCACATTGGGAAGTGGGCCGCGGAGCCACACTTCGGGTAAAGCAGAAGCCATTTTTCGTAAGGGTTTGTGTTTATGTATTGAGCGACGACCTCTTATTCCTCGAGTACCTTTGCCAGGACCCGGAGCTCAGATCCACCCGGATCGCTTAAACCGGAAGTAGAGTAAGACGCAAATAGCAACGGTAGACGCCAGGACAAACGGGTAGCCCCACGCCCATTGCAGTTCTGGCATGGACTTAAAATTCATTCCATAAATTCCGGCAATCATGGTGGGCACCGCGATGAGGGCAGCCCATCCCGCGAATTTCTTCGCGATCTCGCTCTGCGATATGGTGATCATGGAAAGGTTGGCTTCCAGGGCGGCCGAAAGCAATTCACGCGAGTTATCGACCATTTCATTGATGCGGATCGTATGGTCGTATACATCCCTGAAGTACGGCCGGGTGTCTTCGTCGATGATCTTCAGATCGAAGCGCATCAGGCGGTTACAGATGTCGATGAGGGGCGACACCGATCGTTTCACATCGAGGAGTTGACGCCTGAGTTTGTAGATCTTTACGGTGGTGTCGCGCCTGAACTTTTCATGAAAGATCTTCTCTTCAATGGAGGTAAGATCATCTTCGAGCGTATCGATGACGGGGAAGTATTGGTCCACGATAGAGTCCATCAGGGCATAAAGCGCAAATGCGGGCCCCCTTCGCAAAAGCTGGGGTGTGCTTTCGCACCGGGCGCGCACATCCGCATAACTAATGGTGGACCCGTGCCGGATGCTGACGATGAAATTGTGTCCTACGAAAAAATGCGTTTCCCCCAGTTCAACCCGCTTGCCTTTCATTTGCACGGTGCGGAGCACAATGAAAAGCGTGTCGCCATAGGTTTCGATTTTTGGCCGCTGATGCGCACGAAGGGCATCTTCGATGGCGAGCTCATGGAGGCCAAACTCTTTCTTTATGATTTTGAGCATGGCTTCATCGGGCTCCTCCAACCCTATCCAAACAAAACGATTCGGCTTTTTCAACACTTCGTTGATATCTGCGATGGCCACTTTTGTGACCCTGCAGCCTTCGTGGTATTCGGCGCAGTCGACGATCATGGATAAGGTGGGCGTTGGTCTTGTTAAATTTAAAGAAAATATGTCGCCTTCGCTAAGGCTACAAGCGACCGGGGATGATACGAAAACCATAATTTGCTATCGTATTTCCTGGGATAAGCACGGAAGTTTTGCGTTCTTCATATTTAAAATCCCAACCCCTTATGATGAAGAAAATTTTCACGGTCGCATGCCTGGCCCTGTCACTGGCCGCGTATGCTCAAAAGATCAAAATTGTTGAAGGAAGCCTGGCCCCTTTGAAAGGTCAAAAGTCTGTCTTCGCCCAGTTCACGTACAACGACATGCTGATTGGTGCAAAAGGCATCCCCGAGAAGGAATACCTCGAGAAAAGAAAAAGCGAGCTTAACGAAAAAGAGCCTGGCCGCGGCGACAAGTTTGCGGAATCCTGGGTGACCGACCGCAAGGAACGTTTTGAGCCGCAATTCCGGGAATTGTTTAACAAATACTCGGACATGTCATCCGTTGATGAGAAGGCACAATACACCATCATCTTCCACACCACCCGCACCGAAGTGGGATTCAACGTAGGGGTAGCGAGCAAACCTGCCTATATCGATGCTGAAGTAACAGTGGTTGAAACGGCCAACCCCTCGAAAGTAGTTGCCAAGATCACGATCATTAAGGCGCTGGGCTACCAGGCCATGGGTTATGACTTCGAGACCGGCGTGCGTTTGACGGAAGCTTATGCTAAATCGGGCAAGGAGCTTGGGAAGCTTATCGTGAAGGAGGCGAAGTAAATCAGCTCTGCTAAGGCTAAGGCGACCAGATTAACGCGACCAGACTGAAACAATCTTATAACCCCCTGTAGAAAAATAAAAAGGGACTGCAATTACTTGCAGTCCCTTTTTGTGCTATCCACCACGTTGATGTAAACAAAGCGGCTTTCGCCCTCTGACTGTTCTTAGATCTTTACGAAGTACGGCAATTCCGATACTGGCGCTTTCAGCGTGATCGTCTTGGGCCCCGAAATCACTTTGTTGTCGATCATGTTACGCCATTTTCCTTTCGGCAACATCACGGTTCTCGTATTCTCACCATTGAGAATCGGCGCAACCAATATTTCACTTCCCAGCATAAATTGATCGTTCACCTGGTCTAGTCCCTGGCCGGGGAATTCATAGGCCATCATCCTTACAATGGGCTCGCCGGTTTTTGTCGCGTCTTCCGACAGCTTCAAAATAGTAGATGTATACTTCGAGCGAAGCGCAATAGCTTTCTTTACGGCGTCGAGGTGTGCAGCATCGAGGATTCTCCAGGGAGCGACGGAGAATTGCATCATGGGCATCAGGGCGTGGACTTGGGCTGACCTTACGATGAGATCCTGATTGATAGCCTTCAGGTTTACAAATGATCCCATCTCACCGCCGCCAATCATGTCCGGGCAAGTGAACGGATAGCCCATGATGCCCTGTAATAAAATATCGGGGATGAGGAGCTTCAGGTCGTCCCAGCTATGATTTTTATCCCTCAGGCGCTGCGCCAACGGTTGTCCACCCATCTTCCACGTGGCCCTGTATTCGTTGAGGGGATAGTCGAGTCCTATTTTCGCGAACAGTGTGGCATGTTCGTTGGGAGAAACGGGCCGGTCTCCATGGACATCGACGTAGAACTCAGGGTCGCCGGCATCAAACTTAAAGCCATCGATCTTGTGCGTCTTCATCAACGATCCAAGTTGTTCATGAAACCATTTCACAGCGTTGGGATCGGTGAGATCGAGCACGGCACTGGCGCCGTTCCACCATTTTACAAGTTTTGGGTAACCCTCTGCATCGGTTAACAATGCATTGCCCTGCTGAAGTTTTCTGAACGTCTCCGAGTCGGGGCTCACAAACGGGCATACCCAAAGCATTACCTTGAAGCCCCAGGCATGGAGCGTATCGACCATCGCCGTTGGGTTTGCAAATCTGGCCGGATGAAACCTCCACGTGCCGTAGTCTTCCTGCCAATTGTCGTCGATCATGATAACACCGGGCGGAAAACCGTTGTCCTTTATGGCTCTGGCATAATTTCAATACGTCTTCCTGGTTTTGATTATAGAGCAGCTCGATCCAGGTGTTGTATTGGGGATTTGAAAACAAGAATTTTGCCGGGGCAAGTCCCGAGGGTGGAAAGAAGGACTTGCTGGCATACAGGTAAGCATCCTTCAAGGTGTTGCCGGCATGAAAGGTCTTGAATTCGCCACCCGGCTTCTTCAACACGATAGTTTTATTTTTACAATCGATCGTGAACGCATCGTCAGACCACACTACATTTCCCTTGTTCGAAAGCAGTAGCGGCTGCGCCTGGTTGCCGTAGAGATTATTGAAAAGGCTGGCATGGTATCCATCCGAAAGGGGCATCAGGTTGCCATGATTGATCACGCCGCTCCACCACAATTCTCCATCGGCCGAAGCCAATTGAAGCCTCACCGAATCCTGAGATTTGGCGCTGTGGCGGGTAAGGATCAAAGCAAGAACAATTACAGCATACGCTGTTCTCCTATGAAATTTCATTCGGTGGTGGCTTGCTATTTCATTTTCATCGCCACCGGATCCCAAGTCATTATTTTCTTCGAGAGATAGCTTTCGTTACAAGCCAGGGCCGGTGCTGCCGCTCTGAATCCAAATTCGGCGTCCTCCACTACGGTTTTGCCGGTTCTTATCGCGTCGAAGAAATTGGTGAAGTGGTCGACATGATCGCTATAACCTTCGGGGACTTTGAAAATGATATCCTCCTTTGTTTTTCTTTTTCTCTGCTCGGGCGTCCATTTTGCATCGAACTCTTTTTGCATTTCGTCCTGCATGCTTTTTGAGAAAGTGAAAAGTGAATCGTAGCCGCCAAACCCCGGTGCTTCGGGCATGAGGCTGTGTTTTACGGTAATGTTGTTTCCATTCACTTCGATAACGCCTTCGGAGCCCACCAGGCGAATGACTTCATGTCCACCGGTGCCGCTGATGAAGTTCACTTGCAGCGTGAGTTGGAAGGCATTGTGTTCTTTGCTATCGGGGTACTGCATGACGCCCGACATGACATCCGGCAAATTGCGGCCATCTTTCCAATAGCTGAATTGGCCTGTACTGAAAATAGTCTCCGGTCCTTTGGAGTTGGTGATGAAATGGGTTCCGCTGAGCAAGTGTATGAACAAGTCGCCGGCCACACCGGTGCCTACTTCCTTAAACGCTCTCCACCAAAAGAACTTCTTGGCATCGAACGCCATTTTCTCTGTGGCTTCGATAAATTTATCCCAGTTGGTGGTTAAGGCACTGGCATCTTTGGGAATGGTATATTCCCATGCTCCGATCGAGCTTTGTCGGTCGTATACGGCATTCACCATATTGAGTTTGCCGATCTCTCCGGCAGCCAGCAATTCCTTGGCTTTTGCATAGCCGATGCTGCTCACGCGTTGACTGCCCACTTGAAATACTTTCCCCGATTTTTTAGCAGCGTCCACCACGGGCTGGCCTTCGCTGATCTTATACACCATCGGTTTCTCGCAATACACATGTTTGCCTTTTGCCAGGGCGTCTAAAGCAATGCGCGCATGCCAAACATCGGTGGTGCAGATCAATACGGCGTCGATGTCTTTTCTGTCGAGCAGGTCTTTATAGTTGATGGTTGTGTACAGGTCCTTGCCGTGTAATTCTTTTGCATTTTCCAGGCGGCCGGTGTAGAGATCACAAATCCCTGCCAATTCCACTCCAGGCACTTTAAGCGCCGAGTTCAAATCAAAATGTCCTTGAACGCCATAGCCAATCACGCCTATTCTGACTTTGTCTCCGGCAGAAATTTTTCTTTCATATCTTAGGATGCGCTCTTCGGCTTTTGCCTTCGCAGCAAGCGACGACAGTGGTGATGCGCCTAACGCCAATCCGGTTGCGCCAATTTGCTGGAGGAATTTTCTTCTTGATCTGGATGTATCGTTTCCCATAAGACTTATTTGTTATTTCAGTTTTTGGTTGGTTTAAGACGTAAGGCTAAGTATAACACTTTTCGGAAATAAATCAATTATATTTTTGATTAGCGGTGCGGGCAGCACAGACATCCACGGCAGGGGTTCTGGCCAATTCAACATTATTATTCTGCTGCCATCCTAAAATTTGTATTTTGCAATGAACGTCATCCACATCCTATGTCGTATGAGTATTTTTTACAGGCCCATCTCTTGGGCGAAGATCAGCCCATTTCAACGGCCATGATTGTCCAGGTATTTGCGCCTTATATTACCCATCGGGAAGAAGCCTTTATGGACCTGGAGTTTGATGACAGCCATCAGTGCACGGTCTATCTCGATCAGGAGTCGCCCACGACAAGCCACATGACGATTAGCCGGCCGTGCGACGACCAACGGCTGGGAGCGTGCATTTATGAAGTGATGCAGTTGGGAAATTTTGTCTTCTTTGAGCCGGATGGCAAGCATCCTATTCTACTGACTCCAGGTGCCCTTGAGCATATGCCTCCGGACATGATCGACTCGTTGGGGGATCCTGTTATTGCCCGCAACAAGGAGGAGTTTCTAGAGTTCTATTTTAATAATCGCTGAGTCTATCGTTGGCAGCGCGTGCACCGTGCTGCCAACGACACACCCTTATAAGCCCTCCGGCCGGTGATAGGAACAGAAATCCGCCAACTGGTGGACCGCCCCGACCTCCGAGAGGGTCGCCGAGAAAATATGCTACAAAAGGATCATCTCCGTTTATAACACTTCAACATATCCATCCGTCCCATTCACCCGGATGCGCTGCCCGTCTTTGATCAGTTTGGTCGCATTCTCCACACCGACAACGGCGGGCAAACCATATTCTCGTGCGATCACCGCTCCATGGGTCATCAGTCCTCCCACTTCGGTGACCAGGCCTTTTATGGACACAAATAAGGGGGTCCAGCTAGGGTCAGTAAACGGGGTGACTAATATATCTCCATCTTCTATGTCAGCATCTTCCATGTTTAAGATGACGCGTGCTCGTCCCTCTATCACTCCCGAAGAAACCGCCAGCCCTGCGATGGCTTCGGCTGGGAGATTTTCTCGCTTGTACGCACCAGCGACGATCTCACCATCAGACGTCATAACCCGCGGGGGCGTTAGTTTTTCATAAAGTTTGTACTCGTCTTTTCGTTGGCTGATAACCTGGTAGTCCATCCGGTAGCTATCGGGTTTATGCGTGCGTACGACTTCGCGAAGTTCTTCAAAAGTGAGATAGTAGATATCTTCCTTTTCATGAATAACACCGGCTTGCACAAGTTGCTCGGCTTCTTTCAGTACAGCCTGCTTATAAACGAGATAGCGCCTGACGATGCCGTATTTCGGGTATTCACGATATCCAGCGTAATTCCGGACAAGCTCGATCATTCGTCTTGTTTCTTCAGCTTTCTGTTCACCATCCGGCAATTGCTTCAATCGCTCCAATAGCTCCTGCTCTTTTTTCAAAGCTTCCTGCAGGCCTTGCTCGAATTTTCGCTTGCCTTCATTGGGCTCGAAGTTCTTGATGTTGCTGAGAATAAGGGGAACCAGTGTGATTGGTTTTTCGCTCCAACGGGTTTTAGTAATATCGATTTCTCCGCTACACCGCATACCGTATTTGTCGAGATAATTACGGATCGCATCTCTGGTCTTCTGACCACCGTCAAACTTGACCAGGTCATCCAAAAAGTTATCGTCTTTTACCGCGACACGTTGGGATAAATAATTAATTATTTCCGGATAGGGACGAATCACATCGGCGACATCCAATAATGCCAAACCCATTTCCGAGGTAACATTGTTGGGTACAGATTGAGCAATCGTGTCTGCTGCATTTTTCTCGCCTAACCATTCGTTCATTTTTTCATTGATCCATGCCGAAGCATTCATACCCGTCATGATCACCCCAAAACTCCGTTGGTCAGAATTTGCCTTCTTTAATTGCTGAATATCTTCAAGGATAAAATCAAACAGATCTGATCCTGATTGGGTTTGGATGTTTTGCTTTAACAACGCCACGGCTGCTTGATTAGCGCTGATCAAATCAGAAACGATGTTTGGATCATATTCGTTTAAGGCTTGATAATTCGGCATTGGCGCAGCTTTATTACCTTCTGCGGCACTCGGGTCTTTTTTAGCATCGGGCGACCATTTGATAAAACCTTCCCTCCCTACAACATTTGTAAGCGCGTCTTTTATGAGCGGGTCGAACTTACCCAGAACATCTATCATCGTTGTTCTGCCCGCAGGCCAAGCCAGCATCGGTGCAACATCAACAAACAGTCTTCCACCCGCTACACGCATAAAAGCAGGGGTCATTAAAAGCCAAAAAGACAATCCCAGTGGTTTCATGGCATCCGTCATCATTTGTTGATGACCGACAGACAGGTAGACATGATTTTCCCGATCGTCTGCTTCAGGGACGGGAAATAATGTGGTGATGGGCCGGCTCTGAACAATATAAATCCGATAGCCACCGGATGCCTGGCTGCGCCCCGGGCGGGCATCATCAACCAAACACCATTCGATGTCCTGGGGACGGCCGAAATGCGCTTCGATCTTTCGACCCATGTGCTCAAGTTGTAGGATCTGCTCGTCCGTCAGCGTGGATTTGTTTTGCTGTGCGGGTTCAATCTCTTGTTGTTTCGTGCCGCCATCTTTTAAAGCATAAATAGCCAGTTTCTTCGTGGATATTTTCTTATCGATGATCTTGCCGTTGCTCACCTTATAGATATCAGCATTCACCAGGCCGGAGACCAGGGCCTCGCCCAGTCCGAAGCTCGCATCAATAGACAACACTTTTCTATTGGACGTAACCGGGTCGGCCGTAAACAAAATTCCTGCTGCCTGTGGGAAGACCATCTTCTGTACCACCACAGACAGGTGGACTTTACGATGATCGAAGCCGTTTTGAAGGCGATAGATAACCGCGCGCTCGGTGAATAGCGATGCCCAACACTTGCTGATATGCTTTAGGATGGACGCGCTCCCGATGATGTTCAGGTAGGTATCCTGTTGGCCTGCAAAAGAAGCTGTCGGCAGATCTTCCGCCGTGGCGCTGGAACGCACGGCATAAGCATTTTCTTCACCGAGCTCCTTAAGATGACGCATGATCTCATTGGCAATAGCTTCCGGGATGGCTATTTCTTCGATCGCCTTCCGGATCTCTGCACTGGTTTCACGAACACCGTTCCGATCATCTGCTTTTAAATTGGCCAGCTGATCTAGCAGCGAGTGAAACCCTTCGCTGTTCGCAACCATCTCCTTATAGGCTTCCGTAGTAACGCAAAAGCCCTCGGGCACGGGCACACCGGCAATCCGGGATAGCTCTCCCAGGTTGGCGCCTTTGCCTCCGACAACAGCAAGCTTTGTTTTATCGATTTGCTGAAAATCAAGTATGTAGGTGGTCTTATTTTTCATGGGTTATCCTGTTTTGTGATTATTTAGTATTGAGTCTATCGGTTGTCTCGTTCATGATCTCAATGGCTTTTAAAAAATAGGTTTCAATGACCTTGATTTCCTTGTCCGAAAATGAAGCGAGGAGTTTCTCTGACTTACTCCGGTATTCTTTATACAGCGGCACGAAAAGCGTCATGATCTTTTCAGTGTTGGGTTCAATGATCACCTTCCGCCGGTCGTCCTCGGCAAATCGCCTTTTCACGAGCTTCTTCTTTTCAAACCGGTCGATCAAACCGGTAACGGCTCCTGTAGTTAGTCCTGTTAAACTGGAAAGTTCGCCGGCGGTCATTTGGCCCTTTTCCATTAAAAATCCCAGGTATTTATGGTCTGTCCCGGAAAGCCCTGCCTTTCGGGCGACGGCTTCGTGCATCTGGATGGAGGTGTAGGCGTGTTGCTGGTTCAATTTTCGTACGCGTTTGATGGTCTCGGTGTCCATAATTATATCTTAGTAAGTAATTATCTTAGTAACAAAGATAATATGAATTTTAACTCTGATCCAAATAATTTGTGCAGATTTTGAGGACGTGTTGCTGAAAACAATCCCTAAATCAGATGAAATCGGGAGGTGTGCCTATTCCAAAACGTTTGTATATTGGATCATTCTGGTTGTTCCTTAGCTTTGTTAACCTTCAATAATTAGCACTGGATGGCTATCCTCACTCCCCAATCAAAAACCAACCCCTTCCTTCGGCAATCTGAATTTCATCTCAGCCCGTCCTCGGTATGGTTCTTCATTTTTTTAGGCGTAGCGGCGTGGCTTTTGAATGTTGGGACGCAGATGGTCTTCCCATCCCAAAATTTGTTACCCTATATTATCCGTACAACCGTGTTAGCACTTACCGTTGTGCTGACTACCGTTGGAAGCATTCGTCTTCTGAAACAAAATCACCTCCCTGCTGAGGCTTTGGGATTAGGCATTTCGGTAAGGTCATTGCTTAATTTTTTGTTAGGCGCTTGTATCAGCGTCATTTTCCTGCTACTCATAGGGACCGTGTTATACCTTTTTGTTCCATTTCATTTCACCGCCGGGGCGCTGAGTGGTATACAGGTCATTAAAGAATGCTATTCTTATTTCTGGGGAAATTTTTTAGAAGAACTGATATTTCGTGGCTTTCTTTTGATCGTGCTCAGCAACCTCATCGGGTGGCGTAGGGCCGTATGGGTGATGGCGCTACCCTTCGCGTTATTTCATCTTCCCGGGATTGGATTCGGTATGGAAGCTCTAAAAATGATGGTCACCAGTTCCGTCGGTGGACTGCTATTTAGTTATGCCTTTACTGCAACCAGCTCATTGTGGACAGCCATCGGTGCGCATGTTATGGGTAATATTTTATTACATACCCTTACGGGATTGGATGGGGCCGGTAGAGCGATGTTTCAGCCTTCTTTCGAGGATAAGTTTCCGGTGGGGTATGATGCAAACTTCCTGACATTTACAATAGCGGGGGCAATCGTAGCGTATCCTCTCTTTGTGCTTGCCAAAAAAAGATTGGAAGGTAGCACGGGGTCGGTATGATGACAAGCAAAAGAGGCTGCCTCTTTGAGACAGCCTCTTCATTCATCCGCCAGGCGAGTGATCTTCTCTGATCGCTATTGATTCTTCAGAAAACCTGTATTCGCTTTGCCGTCAACATAGCACGAGTTGATGGCATCGAGCACGGTGGTCATTTGGGACGCGGTGTAACTCGAAGCACAACCTCCAAGTACTTTCTCCGCTTCAGCTAAGACTTGTGCTACGGTCCAGCCCTTAAAATCACCGGACGTGACGACCGAATTAGCGAGCTTCGTTGACGAGGCGCCGAAGTCTTCGTCCCATGCATCGAAGGTGACGGAGAGTTTGAGGGCAACGACATGCATGGCCAGCGTATTCTTCGGATTGTTGCTATCCTTTGGTTTTTCCGTCGGGTTCAAATAGCTCTTGGTCAATACCGACGGTGTACCGCCTGAAGGCAAACCGTCGGTAATGGCCTGCGCAGACGTAAACGTTATGGTATAGTTACAGCCCACCACCAATCCTGCGGGGAACGCAGCGCCAAAATTCTTGTGTAAATACGTTCCCGGGTTGTTACCATTCGGCGGGGCGCCCCAGCCACCCGGAGTTTGGGTGCGCAGGTTCTTGTCGTCGGGTTCACTACAGGAGCAATACTCCTTATTCAATGTTGTGGTGAGCAACTCGAGTTGACTCGTACTGGGATTGTATCGGGAAACCGTGACGATCTCATCGATACATCCGCATTCCGGCAGATCCTTTAAAGGTATGACCAGTGTGAACTCGCGCACCTCAGGGCTCTGTGGAAAGGATTCGAAGTACGGGTAATCGGAAAAGGGTGGTATGCTATTGCAATCCCCGGCAAACACTCTGAAATCATATAGAAACCATTCCATTCCCGTGAGGTCGTAATGCAGGGTAATGTTTGTTTGATCGACCGTTATCTCAACGGACCCGACCACCAGGTCATTCGCCAGTAGCGGAAGGATATGGGTTTCTCCACAATTAATGCCGGTTTCGGTTGTCCTTGCATTGGCGCCGTTGAACTTGTGAAGAATGATGGTTTCTTTGGACTTTGAGGTGTCCTTGAAAAGATCGCCATTTTGGTTTTCCTGGCATCCCAGCGCGAGAAAAACCATTGAAAAAAGCCAACTAAGTCTTTTCATGATTTTTGCAGTTTAGGTTTAGGTCTCTATATAATTTACGCATAAAAATGCCGTGAAATTGACCGGTTTGACTTTCGACCTTGCGAATTATAATCAATCGTCCACAACCGATTGAATTTTGATTTTATGCGCTTTTATTGCCCGGAACAGGCGTGCGCATAACAATGATTTTCTGTTTTTTTTGAAAAATGCAGCAACCGCATTTATGGACGTATGTTTACACTCATTTCGACCCTTCAGGGTGAAATTAATCACGCCTTATATTATGGCCGTGATAAAGAGGTGTATCGCTGTAACCACGTCAACATTTTTGACATCCCTGGATATTCTTTCATGGAGAACATCCTATTCCCGCGCAAAGGGAAGTTTATCCGATTGAACTCCTCTGGAGGGAGACTCCATACACCTGTGGCATCTGAAATGGATTGCATTGACATAAATTTCCTTCCAGTCATTACCAGCCTTACCCGTGCGTGTAAAAATTAGAGACAAATCGTTGAATCCCGACGAATACCGACTCGCTTAAAGCATAAATAAATTACTTTTATATTCATCCCAATCGACTGCTTAAAGTATTCGTAGTGGGCTTATAAACTCAAAATAAGATTATGAAATCATTATCAAGATTTGTTCTGTTGACGCTTGCCGTTCTCTCTGCGGCGTGCACCAAATCAAAAATTCAAAATCTGGTACCCGATAAGGACAACGGGGGCATTACTCTACCCGAGAAGTTCGGCGCCGTGGTGGTGGTCGATACCCTTGGACGGGGAAGGCATATGGCCATTGCTTCCAATGGAGACATCTACCTGCATCTTAGCAAGCTTGCCCTGGATGGAAAGGGAATTATTGCCTTGCGCGATACCTCCGGCGATGGACGCGCGGATGTCATGAAGGGATATTCCAACGTTACCGGCACCGGCATTGAACTGCACAACGGCTACCTGTATTATGCAGATGAAACCCATGTCTTTCGAAGCAAGATGACCGAGGGAGAATTGTTGCCCACCGAAGCGCTCGACACGCTGGTAACCATGGTGGACGGCGTAGGGCACATGGCAAAGACCTTTACATTCGATGATAAAGGTGGTATGTATGTGAACATCGGCTCCACCAGCAATTGCTGCGAAATAAATTTGCGCATGCCCCACACCGCGGGCGACGATCCGTGTAAGGAACTGGAAACCCGGGCCGGCATCTGGAAATTTGATGACAATACCCTTGGCCAAAAACAAGACCTTAAATTCCGTTACGCGACGGGAATCCGAAACGCGGTTGCGCTCACCTGGAATGCCAGTGCTGGCCGACTGTTTGCCCTTCAGCACGGAAGAGATGATCTCCATCGCTACTGGCCGGAATTTTATACCGAAGATCAAAACGTGGAACTCCCTTCGGAGATATTCTTCGACCTCGAACAAGGCGACGACATGGGTTGGCCTTATTGCTATTACGATCACATCCAGGGCAAGAAATTCCTGAACCCGGAATATGGCGGCGATGGCGTGAAGAGCGACCGCTGTGAAAAAGCCAAAGCACCGTTGCTCGGCTTCCCGGGACACTGGGCTCCCAACGATGTGTTGTTCTATAAAGGCGATCTCTTCCCCGAAAAATACAAGCAAGGAGCTTTCATTGCTTTTCACGGAAGCTGGAACCGGCTGGGTCACGAGCAGCAAGGTTTTAAAGTGGTCTTCGTTCCCATGAAAGACGGAAAACCGTCGGGCCAATACGAAGTCTTTGCGGATGGATTCATTGGACCACAGCCCATCACCAATCCCGGCAACGCGTTCTTTCGTCCCTGCGGCTTGGCCGAAGGTTCCGACGGGTCGCTCTACATTTCCGACTCACAGCATGGACGCATCTGGCGCATTGTGTATTACAAGGATGGCATTGAGAAAACAGCCGATCGCGTGCTGTTCAAACCCGAAGTGCAGAAAGAGGAAGAAGCCGTCCCCAACGAAATGGTCGCCGGACAAACCGTCTACAACACGTATTGTGCGCCTTGTCACCAACGCGATGGCAAAGGAGCACCGGGCATGAATCCGCCCCTAGCCGGCGTTAACCTCGTGACCGGAAACAAAACGGCTTTGATCAATATTATCTTGAACGGCTATGACAAGAAAGACAAGATCAACGGCGAAACTTATCAGAATGTTATGCCGCCGCACAGTTGGCTGACCGATCAGCAGATCGCGGATGTGCTGACCTACATTCGAAAATCGTTTGGCAACAAAGCCGATGAAGTTAAAGTGGACGAAGTAACAAAGACCCGGGCCGCAGCGGGAAAAGCGGGAGCCAAGTAACTTGAAGACAGCGAAATATTCTGGCAACTTCTTACTCGCGATAGCATGACGGAAAACTTGTTCTCCTACGGCACCTTGCAACTGGAATCTGTTCAGCTGAGCACTTTTCATCGCTTATTGCAGGGCCGCAAGGATGCCATCATCGGCTATTCACTTTCCTATATCGAAATTGTCGACGAGGAAGTGCTTGCTAAAAGCGGGCTAACGCATCATCCCATTTTATATCATAGTGGAAAAGCAGAGGACGAAGTAGAAGGAATGGTCTTTAGCGTTACGAAGGAAGAGCTTCTACAGGCAGACGAATATGAAGTCGATGATTACAAAAGAGTAGCCGTTCCGCTTAAGTCGGGAGGTTTGACTTGGGTGTATGTGGCTGTCTGACCGATCGCAAAATCGGGATTAAAAGATCATTGCGAGAACTGCTTGTGTTTACCTAAATTTGGTTGGGCCGCAACGGTCACCTGTCAGATGCATCGTCTGCTAGCGACCGTTGCACGCCCCGAACCAAAGCTCCACCATGCTAAAAACACTCCCCTACCGGTATCGCGTACTCATCTTACTCTTCTTTCTGATCCTCATCACCTATCTCGATCGCGTCTGCATTTCGCTGGTGGGTGTCCGCATAAAATCGGAGTTCAATTTAAGCAACGAAGAATTCGGTTGGGTGCTGGCTGCGTTTTCACTGGCCTATGCGTTGTTTGAAATTCCTTCCGGCATATTGGGCGACCGCATCGGGCAGCGCGCGGTGTTGATGCGCATTGTCATCTGGTGGTCGATATTCACCGTACTCACGGGAGCTACTTCAGGGTTAGTGTCGCTGATTGCTGTTCGGTTTCTGTTTGGCGCGGGCGAGGCCGGGGCGTTTCCAACCAGTTCGGGAGTAGTGTCGCGGTGGTTTCCCGTGAATGAAACCGGACGAAGTTTATCCGCCTTGTTTGTCGGACAAAATGCGGGTGCGGCGCTGGCTCCCCTCATCGTCATTCCCATAGCTGCGGCGTTTGGATGGCGCGCGAGTTTCATGATCAGTGGCATCATCGGCTTGCTTTGGGTGGCGGTGTGCTTCGCCTGGTTCAGGAACAATCCCTCGGAGATGAAAGGCATTTCCGAAGCAGAGCAAAAGCTCATTGAAGACAACCGGCGTTTTGTGACAGAGCGGCCGGTGTTCCCCTGGAAAAAAGCACTCACCAACCGAAGCCTGCTGGCACTGATCGGCGCGTTCTTTTGTTCGCAGTGGGGCCTGTATTTTTTTATCGCCTGGATGCCCGTGTACTTGCAAGAGGGACGGCACTTTCAGGAAAGTGAAATGAAAATGATCACCTTCTATACATTTATTTTCGGGATCGTCGGCGCGCTATCCGCCGGTTTTCTCAGCGACTGGTGGGTGAAACGCAAGGGCTTGCTTTGGGGCCGGAGGGTCATTGGGGTGCTGGCGTTGAGCCTGATGGCCATTTCTTTTTTAGCGGCCGCGCTCACGCCGAACAATGTGTTGGTAGTGATCTGCCTCTATAGCGGACTACTCTTTTATCCTTTCAACGTCATCGCCTCTTTTGCGACGTGTGTCGACATTGGGGGCGACCGCGTGGGCACCGTGGTGGGAATGATGAATTTCTTTGGACAGACGGGAGCATTTTTCCTGGTCATCCTTTTTGGAAAGATCGTCGATGTTACGCACAGCTTTAATGCGCCACTGTTTGTGTTGGCAGGCGTGTTGTTTGTGGGAAGTATGTTGTGGTTATGGGTGAATCCGTTTAAATCTATCAAGGCAAGCTGAGTTCAGGAGCCAGTGGTAGTGGTAGTAGTAGTAGTAGTAGTAGTAGTAGTAGTAGTAGTAGTAGTAGTAGTAGTAGTAGATAAAATATTATATCTTCACCAGGACAATACCAATTCGGAATGACCAGGATTTATTTTACGTTGATAACCCTATCTATACTGAACAGTTGTGCCGGACAAGGACCGGTATTAGAGAAACACGAATCACCTTCCGGTCGATACACACTTGAGATAATGCTGGGCGACAAGGCTAATCCGAGGGATAAGTATGGGTTGATGTTTCGATTGATTGATAAGGAGAAAAAACAGTTGGACTACATAAGAACCGGTTCTTCGGATGTAATGAAATGGGCTGTCACCTGGTATAATGATACAACCATTGTCCTTGATAGCCACGACATCGGGTCCTACGGATGGACCGTGAACGAAAAGGGAAAACTCATTTCAGTCACCAGTGTTGAAAGGCCCATGGAAGACGCGGCCGTCGAAGCCTTTAAGAAAAAGTACGGGAAACATGGCCTACAACATTGACCGCGCATTTGGCGCATTCGAACGGCTCCTACCCTATTGACCGTGTTAATGAACTGATTTTTTGACTCAGGGGCTCGCAGGCAAATAGGTCATGCCTGCAGAGGCCAGATTTAATCAATTTCTCCCAGTCTAACCCAATTAAACGAATCGGACATTCTTTGATCATTGATGAAATCCATCACTATCGCCCAAGCCTCTTCACGCGTACGATAGCATATCGTAGGTATGCGCATAGCTTCCGTTCCAACAACGTGCTCAACATATCGATCATCCTTTAAAGGGGTGCCTTTGTGGAGCGGGACAAATTCGATGTCGTAGTAAATAAAAAAACCGTAGGGTTCGTCAAAAAAGAAAATGAGCCACAATTCACGCTTATCTTTTTTGGTTACAAGCGCAGAATCTCCGGTTGATTCGCTGGACCAATAATCCGCCGTGTATTCAAAAATTACTTTTTTAAGAAATTCTAAACTTGGATTTGGGATTTCCTCACCCAATGGTGAATTGTATTGCATTTGATTTTCCATACACGCTTTATTCGATAGCCTTCATTGCCAACTTCAAAGTTACCTCATTCTTATCTTCACATGGCGAGTTTTTTTTAGTTCTTGAATACCCCCGATACCGGGGGTTATTTTTTTCATTTATAACAATTTGATAACAACGATTCGCGATCCACCGACACAGGTCGTTGTTAAATTTGGTTATACCAAAAACGTTATGATAATGCTAACAACATCTTTTCAAAATTTCTCTCTGTCGCCGCCCGACTGCTCGCCACCACCGCCACCTCACTCGCGTATTGCTGTTCACATTCGTAACAAAATCTGCGAAAGCACACCACAAGATTGCCGCTGCTGCACACCTGTGTAGTTCATTCCGTTCACTCCGCTTTTTCCTCTGATGCCGCCCTGATGCAACGTAGCACTTTGCGCATGGAGGCAAAAACACGTTTCGTTTATTCTAAAATGTAAACCAAAAAAGTTATCTATGAAAACATTTTTACTGTCTGCGTGGTTGTTGTTGCTTTCAACAACCTGCGCTTTGTGTGCGGTGACCGTTACTTTTAAAGTAAACGGTTTAACAAGTTTTGATGTACCCCTGCCGAATGGATCGAGTAATATGTCTTATACCATCGATATGTCGAAGCCGCATACGCAGGCGATCGGCGATGGTTGGATTTATCTTTACGTCAAACCAGCCAATGGCACGGCCGTACGCCTTACCCTTGGGGAATTCGTTCCAGCCAGTTCCTGGAACCCGTCGGGGTCCAACGATATTTTCAGCGGCAGCTATGTTTTTGGTATCATGCCGGGCCAGCTCGACTACAAGAACGGCGTCGTCTATGCGCAGTTCGAGGAGAATACAACCGGAATTAATACCAAAAGCGCCGATGTTACGGCGCGTATTCCGGTGTATGAGAATATCATTACCGCGCCTTCCAAAACACTGTTTGAAGGTGCTGGCGACCCCGGCGCGATTACTGGCAATTTGCCAAAGGGCGGCACGGGCTCGTACACCTACCAGTGGGAGTCCAGCACTACCAGCTCATCCTCCGGGTACAGCAATATTTCGGGGGCTACCAGCATGAGCTACGATCCACCGAGTTTTAGCGCGCCCACCACGACGACCACCACCTACTACCGCCGCAAGGCTACCTCTGGAGGCGTCACGGCCAACAGCAACGTTGTGTCCATTACCAAATCGCCAGCACCGCTTGCCAACAACACCATCTCCTACGCGGGGACGGCCACGTTTACTGACTCGGGCGACCCTACCACCATAAGCGGCTCCACACCCAGCGGTGGCAGCGGGAGCTTTGTATACCAATGGCAGTGGGCCAACCTGGCCAACCCATCGGGTTTTACGGACATAGCGGGCGCTACCGGCCAACACTATGATCCGCCTGCCGTTTCGATCACCCAGTATTTCAGACGCAAGGTCACCTCGGGTGGCTCGTCAAGCTTTAGCAATGTGATCACCATCACCATTCAGCGCGCGGGCACGACGATGGCCAACCCGATCGACCTCGGCAATTTCAATATGTGCAGCTACTACAGCGCCATGTCGTACAACTTTCCCGAATACGGCTACGGCAACGAGTATGGCAACCAAACCGACGACGTGTTTCACAAGTTCAATCTCACCGCCGAGGCAAAAGTGTCGATCATGAACTGCAAGCAGGACGGTGTGTCGGGCACCATCGCGCTGTTGAATGCTTCCGGTAATGTGGTGCCATACAGCGCGTTTTTGTTCTCGTGCGATGTAGGCGTTGAACTTGTCTACTTCCTTCAGCCGGGTGTCTACTATGTAGTGAGCGAAGGCAATGGCGGCTTTGATGACACGAACTATTTACCACTGGCGATCAGCGCGGTTCCGATCTTTACAACGTCATCGGATGTGACCATCGCGGCAGGCAACTCAACCACGTTGCAGGCGTTTGGCACTGGCGTCACCTACGCATGGTCGCCGGCAACAGGGCTAAGCTCAACCACGGGTGCGAGCGTCGTAGCCTCCCCTATCGTAACCACAACCTATATGGTGAGGGCCATCTCGCCCAACGGCTGCGACGATTTTAAATACATTACCGTCAACGTAACAGGATCGCCCGGCAGCACGTTTGCCAACCCCCTGGCTGTTAACGTCGGAGGTTGCGGCTATACTTCACCGTTCCTTGACCCTACAGGTTACGGAAACGACTACGGCGGACCGTCTGAAGATATCTATTTCAAATTCACGTTGGCCAGCGCGTCGGAGGTTTCCATGTGGATCTGGACCGGACAAAATAATTTACACCTTGTGCTGTTGAACAGCGCGGGAACGTTCGTGGACGAGCAATACTATTCATGGGTCGACTCCGGCGATGACGCTGGAACGTACGTTCTCGTGTTAACCGACGGCACCCCGCTGAAACCCACGCTGGCGGCCGGCACATATTACCTGGTGGTCGAAGGATCAAATGGCAATTTGCCCTTTGGCGTTGTCATCGAAACACCCACCGGCTACAGTTGCCGCAAGGCTACCCAGCAAACCAAGGAATCGCTCCACGGTGGAACACAACCGGCGACCGTGGCATCCGCCGAAACGGCCGGCACACTGATCGAGCCGGAGACAGAAGAATCGGACGCTACCGTCTACCCCAACCCTGTAAAAGATCTTGTAACACTTTCTTTTAAGCAAGACGGACCCGCCACGGTTCATTTCATGACCAGCAGCGGCATGAGCGTGAAGCAGGCAACCACGGAGGGAAAATCGCCGACGATAAACGTAAGCGACCTGCCCACAGGTTTGTATCTGTTGAAGATCGTTCAAGGCTATTCCGTGTATCGCAAAAAGCTATTGATTGAAAAGTAACCCTTCGCCAGAATCAGGCGGGCTTTACCGTGAGCAGTAAAAGGCAAAGATTGGAAGGGCAGCGGCGTGCTGCCCTTCTTTTTTGTTTATTCCATTTATCACACAGGCTACCAACGCCGGCGGCATACGCATGGATAAAGGCGTTGTAAAGACAGCAAAATTCTGAAAAGGCGTGTACCTTTGAGTGTTTAAATATCAATCATATCTCCATGAAAACATTCCCGTTGCTGCTCGCGTTGTTGTGGATACCCTTTTCGGTGATGGCGCAAGATTACCTGGTCCGGTTTAAGAAGAATGGAAAATATGGATACAAAAATGAAAAGGATCAAATCATTATCCCCGCCAAATACGATTTCTCCAGCGACTTTTATGGAAAATTAACGCCGGTCAAATTGAATCATACGTGGGGATTCATTAACAAAAAAGGAGTCCTGGTAACGCCTTTAAAATATGATTCCGCAGACGACTACTTTCCCAGCACAGACAGGGCCTGGGTGCTGTACAAAGGCAAAGCCGGAATGATCGACGGCACGGGAAAGGAAGTTATTCCGACAAAGTATGATGCCTTGGGCCATGCGTTCGGCTACGGCGTAGATTATATACGAAACAACAAAAAGTATGGCCTCATCTCCAAAGATGGCGTGGAACTCGCGTCACCCCAATATGACTCCATGACCGTGGATTATGCGTGGAGGGAAAACAGGATCGGTGTAAGACTAAATGGAAAATGGGGATTTATAGACCTCGAAGGAAATCTAAAGGTACCGTGCCGGTATGATGCGGTCGAAGAATTCCAGGAAGGTCATGCCTTAGTGACCCTGAACACAAAAAAGGGATTTGTCAATCGCGAGGGCGTGGAAATTATCCCTCCGGTTTATGATGAAGCGACCACCTTCTACCGCTATGCGGCCGCCGTGAAACGCGATGGCAAATGGGGATTTGTCAATGAAAAGGGAGAAGTGCTTGGCAAAATCGAGTATCAATCCGTTGGTGAATTCAGATTTGACAAATTTGCAGCCGTAGAATTGGATGGCCATTGGGGTATGGTGGACACGGAGGGAAATGTGGTAGTCCCACTCCGATTTAGTAGCGTAAAAATTGTGTTTACCGATGACCAGAAAAATGTCTTTGTCGCCACCCGGCTCGGCGGCCGATGGGGCGTCGTGGACACAAAAGGAAACACGATCGCTCAACAAAAGTATGACGAGATCTACCTCGACTACGATAAGATTGCGTTTAAGCTAGACGGGAAACAAGGTTATATTGATAAGGACGGAAAAGAAGTGTGGCGATAGACGGCGCAGGACAATCATCATTCTCCTTTCATCCCTCAAAAACTAAATCCAACCCGAAACACCCCTCGCGGAGATTCTTCGTGTTCCTCTTTTGGCATAAACACACCTAAGGAAAACACCAAGGCATCTACCGGCGCAACCCAAAGCCCACCGCCATAACTGTTATGCCAGGCTTCGGATGATTCGCCGATCAGCCATACCCGGCCATAATCGAAGCCGCCAAACATACCCAGCGTAAACGGCAGGATCCGGTTGACACTGCTGCTGATCCGCCAGCGAACGTCGGTGCTTTGCCAGTAGGCGATGTCGCCATAGAACCGTTCGGTGCGATAACCCCGCAAGCCCAGCGATCCGCCAAGCGTCGGCATCTGAAAGAATTCATAACCCTTCCCGAAGTTCTGTCCATAACCAATCTGTGTTCCGATGATCAGATTCTCCTTCCGGTCGATAGCCTTGAAGACGGCGAGCTGTGAACGCAGCGACGTAAAACTTTTGGAATCCTTGATATTATCCATCCAACTCAAGGTCGTGTTGAACCGGACCCCGGCGTGCGGTGCAAACAAATTGTCGACGTTGTTGTAGTGAAATCCAAGCTCGGCCCCGGCGAAATATTTCCGGTCAAATATTTCTGCGTTTTCTCCCTGACCGTAGATCCGGATATAACGCCCGGCAGTATTCTGAATATTCGAAGCCGTAAAGGTGGGGCCGAGGGTGAAGTAGCCACCCACGCCTGCAAAACGTTTCTTAATGGCCGGATACAAGCGAATCAATCCTTGCCGCACCCGGTAGAAGTTGGGATTGTTTACCGGCCGCTGCGTTTCGTTGCCAAGGCCGGCAAAGTTGAAAGCAAAACTGGGTCCATGATACTGCGCGTCGAGATAGAAATCCCAGTTCTTCACCACGTTGAGGAAGTCGCCCTCATAGTTGGCCTTGAAGGCCAGCGTTCCCGTGGCAAACGAAGCCCCCATACGCTGAAGGGACGCATAAGGAATCTTCTTAAAGCCGTGCTTCACCAAATTCATAGTTCCTCCAAACAAGAGCTGATCGTCGGGGTTAAACCCGATGATGGGAAACGGTATGGCGATGTCATACTCGCTGTCGTAGCCGCGCCGGTCATAAATATTAAAGCGGGCGACATCGGTCCGTTTGTCGCGGGTCTCGGGTCCTGCATGGAGTGTGTTCTTGCGGAGGTCGTCATACACAAAGGTCTTCCTGCTGCCGCGTGCCACACGCGACTCGTCCGTAAATTCATCGTTCCCCAATCCACCAATGAGCCGCACGCGGATGCCCTTCGACACATCGCCTTTCACCACAAAGTCATCGTCGTCGCCGTTGCCATACACATCGATCTCGGGCGTGACGTCGTTCTCAAAGGTTCGCTGATAGAACTGCCGTTTGATCTCCCCTTTCTTGTTTATTTCATAGGCGGTGACTTTGGTATGGTCACTGTCAATGCGCTCCACTTCAAAACGTTCCCGTTCTTCCGTGCCGATGACATCAACTTTTTGCCCCAGGAACTCATAGTGTGTCCGCGCGATTTTCATCAGGTCGTTGCGGCGGGTCTTCAGGCTGGTGATGATCCCCGGCGCCGAAAGTTCACGTGCTTTTTGCGGCCAATCGCGGAACGCACCTTCGATGACTTCATCCGTGAGGTGTTCCTGTATAAATTTCACCTGCGCTTCCCACTGCGCCCAACTGAGCTCGTTCAGAAAGGTCCGGTCAAAAAGCCGCGCGCTCCACGTCGTCCATTTCATGCTGTTGATCTCCGGGCCATACGATTGAAGTTGACGAAGGAATGGCAGCGTTTGCCGGGCCATGGCCGAAACCAATCCGTCATAGGCCGAAAAAGCCTGATCGCGGTCGCGGGGAATGGGCCGGTATAGTTTTGAACCATCCTCCTGATCGAAACTCGCCCAGGTCCACTGATCATCGTGCCGGTCCCAATCGCCAAGGAGAAAGTCGAGTAGCCTGGTGCGCACCGCCCATTCTTCATCCACCTGGTACTTGCTGTCCTTCAAAAGATTGTCGACCATATCCGGCGTGCTCACGATCTTGTCGGGCGAACCAAAGAAGGGCGCTTCTTTCCAATGCTTTCCGGAAGCACGCTCTTCCACGAGGTGCATGCCTCCGCCAAAGAGCCTGTTATAAACTCCCAGTCGCGGCTGCGCTGGGATGTAGTACAATCGCGGGTTAGCGTGATAAACATCGATCGCATCCGCGAGGTAGGGAACCGCCAACGGTGCAAAGGGGTGTGTTGCCAGGAAGTTGTCCTCTACCAGGTATTTGGCCGCCACCATTTTATTAAACGGATAGGGCATAAAACGCGTGGCGTCCTTCGTCATCCCACGGAACGCGTAGTCGCGGCCGTTGGCATCTTGCACGCGAAGAGAGTTGGTCTGATTGCCCCCTCCTTGTTTGACCGGCGTGACACCCCCCTTAAACGTGTTCATGTCCAGCACGGGAAACTTATATTGCTCCAGATAAAGATCGCGGTGGTGGGCGCCGAGGAAGAATTTATGAAACCCTCCAATCGGCTTCACACTATTGCTCGTGACGGCCTGCGTCGTAGAGTCCTGGTGCTGATCGTATTCGGGAAAGGACGTCTGAAGCACTTCGTTGGCGAGCGGCAGGTTATCTTTTATTTTTTTCTGGAACACCAGTGTCTCCGTTGTCCCTTCTGCATTCACCTCATAAAACTGCACCCACGTCTCCCCTCCTTCGTAGAACGAAAGCGTACTATAGCCCAGAGCACCCGATGCAAATTCTGAACCCCGACCCAGATCGACCGGACTGGTCTTTGATGCACTTCCGCTGACAATAAACTGCTGACCGTCGCGGTCGATATATTGCAAGGCGTGTTCATGACCGCTGGCAAAGATGAAGCTTCCATTTTTATTCGCGCTGGCCAATAGTGCCGTGCGGAGTTCTTTGTAGTCCTGGTGCGCAAGATCTTGCTTCGATCCGATACTGGCTCTGAAAAAGGCGGCTAAACTGCCGATGCCCGGAAGGGGTACCCACCACTTGGGATTGATGTCGGTGAGTGGAAACAAGTGTTGCTTCACCGTAAACCCACCACCATGCGGGCCGTACGTGTAGGGCGGGTGGTGCAGGGCGATGATCAAATTCTGGTTACGGTATTTACGCACCATGTTTTCAAAAATAAAACGGAAGCTCGCCTTGTTACGGGCCGCACATCCATCATTCATTTTTGGTTCCACATCAGAATCTCCCAACCACCATTGCGAATCGACCACCAGGATCACGACGTTGTCGTTCAGTTCTATCGCTTCGGGACCCGAGCAGCCATCGTCGGGCAGGAAATAGTTTTCCCAATCGTCTTTGTCCTTCACGCCACGATGGGTGTTGAGATAGGATTCCACAAAATTCTCCTGGCTATGCAACCCGCTCTGACCCCAGCCGCGCCAGTCGTGATTTCCAGGGACAAAAACGGGGCGTCCTTTAAAATCGTCGAGCATCTGCAGTTGGGCGAGGATGCGTTGTTCCGCATCGGCGCGTTTTGCCTGCTCTTCCTTGGGCGGCATCCCGTATTCATAAATGTTGTCGCCCAGAAACAAAACGGAGCTATTGATGGATGCCGACCCGAGTTTGGACTTCAGGTATTTGATAACTCCCCCGCTGCCGGGTTCTGTTGCGTTTCCGGCATCGCCAAGCAAGTACATGGTATGTTTGAGTACCAGATTGGGAGATGGAGTTGCGTTTTTCCATTGCCGCGCTTCCTTTGAATATTGTCGTTTATAGGATGCGCAGGAGGCCAGGAACAACAGGAGTAAAAGCGTTTGGGAGGGTAGACTTTTGTTCATGTTACTTACCGTAGTCCTTAAATATGGGCTTTTTTAGTTGAATATGCAGGCTTTTCGTGTCGGCAAAAAAGCGATCAGAAGTTATCCATTCCGACCCGGTTATACAACCGGAGCAGCATTCGGCCAGCCCCGATGACAGGGCCGGGAACATCAGGCTAAAAACGGTTCGGAATTTGCCCGCACACTGGTGACTCACCAGGGGGACTTTGTTGTGAAGCTTTGTTGTGAAGCATAATTTTATCCACCGGGCTACGAAAAAACATCCGGCGGGTTGTCGTATATTGCAATTAATTCCCCTAAATATTACTCGATTGCTATTCGCGATATCTTCGCTCCGTCTCACGATCGACAGTAATATAACTTGAGGTTTTTCTGAAGGGCAAAAAGAATATGAACCGAACCGTCCGCCGATTTACGCAATGCACTTTGTTGATAAGCTTATGCTTGTGCTCGGGTCAAATAGCACGTTGCCAAAATCAAAAACGAAGACCGGGCCTTCCAGGGATGAGTCCTTCCAAATGGATCACGCTTCGACATACACAGGCGCCGGGAAAGGCATACCGGGTTGACGGTTCCCCCACGAAGACGTATACGCAAGAGGATTTCTATTTCAAGATGTGGATCCCGGTGGTTAACCTGTCGAAGTTCGCGCTGCTACTGGGTCCGCAATACCGCACCGAGCAACTTGAATTTCAAAGCGACGGAGAGAACCCCCTCCGCCCTCTGGGAGGCTGGAACCTTCGCTCGATGGGACTTGATGTACGCTCGTGCCTTAGTGTCGATAGCCTCGCCTGGCTTGCCTTTAACGCTAACATCAACCAAAGCGGAAATCTTCATGATCAACCGCATGACAACGTTCCCATCAACTATACGTTCTCATCCGTCTATCTCAAGCGCACCGCTCCGAACCGGGAGATCGGTTTTGGCTTTATGTTGAATAAGAGCTTCAACCGTTTCACCGTCCTCCCGGTTTTTATGTTTAACTACAATTATTCATCGAAAGGTGGCATTGAAATAAATCTGCCCTACAAGATCGCCTTGCGACGGAATCTTTCACCCACGGATATTCTTTATGTCAGGGCCGAAGCCGTTACGCGCGCGTATTGGATCAACAACGGCACGCAGCCCTATGCGTTCAGAAGAACGGAGGCCGATTTGGGCATTGCCTACAACAAACAATTCACAAAGTTGATCGGTGCCGAAGCCTTTGGAGGCTATCGCCGCAACATCAGCACGCACCTGCCCGGCGAAGTGACCGCGGTAAGAACCTCCGGATTTGTATTCCAACTGGAACTCTATTTGAGGTCGCCGTTCCAATAAACTTTAATCTTTAGAGCGAGAATTCATTCCTGACGATCTGGTCATCATCTTCAGTAGCCAGTAGTCAGTAGCCAGCAGTCAGAAAAGTAAATCTGCGGGTTTGGGTCTGTTGAAAGGGAATTTCGTTTCCAGGTATTCCCTGCGTATTGCAAAGACCTGGTCAATCCCTTAATTTCAGATTACCATTTTTAATTATCTGTAATCTTTCGCGAGAGACCATGCCAAATTTTCAATTCATTCCGGTCACGCCTCACCCACTGCTTCGGCCCTTCATTGCGAAGATGTGGGTCTTTGAAAGCGAGGGGCGGATGCCTGAACTGGATAAAAAATTGATCGTCCCCAATGCTAATTTCAAGTTAGCGTTTGGTTATCGAAAGGGGATCGTGAGCCACATTGGTGATCAGACGTTCACGTTAGGTGAGAATGAGATCAGGTTGTCGGGGATAATCGATTCTCCTGTCATTCTGGATTGTCAGGACGATGCGCCGACGGGTACGATCGGCGTTGAATTCAACCCGATGGGCGCCTATCGTTTCTTTCATTTATCCTACGCCGATTTCAAAAACCAAATCGTAAAGTTGTCTGACCTCATCGGCAACCGCGCCGAAGATTTGCAGGTGAGGCTCGCGGAAGCAAAATCCGTGACCCTGAAATTGCAGGTTCTCCAGGATTTTCTGATCAGGCAATTGGAAAAACACGCGGCGGACCCCATCTATGATTATTGCATCAACCGGATAGAGGACTCCAAAGGTTTAGTCACCGTGGCCCAGCTTGAAAAGGAAACCGGCTATAGCTCCCGTTGGCTCCATACGAAATTCTCGGAGCACCTGGGCACTGGACCGAAAAATCTTTCCGAGATCGTCCGGTTCAGACAATTTTACCAGGCCTTCGCGGCCGGCAGTAAACTTCAATACCTGAAGGAACAAATTTACCATCACTACCACGACCAGTCCCATTTTCTCAGGGCATTCAAAAGGTTTACCGGCACAACCCCTACCGAACTTCAAAACAGCTTAAATGAGCTGGGCACCAAGGCTTACCGGGCCTGACTTCCGATTCGTACAATACTTTTAGATCATCGCCGTAGCATCTTTACAGAAAGATCGTGCGAGGACGTACGCTCGCAATATCCGATCCATTATAAAATAAAAATTAAATACTATGAAAGGCCAAAGCTATTCGGCTACCATTGAAGTAGCATTATCGCAAAAAGATGTCTTCACGCGCATGAACGATTTCACAAAATGGTGGACCCGTCACATTGAAGGGCAGACCGCAAAACTGAATGATGAATTTATTCTCCGGTATGGAGACGCCCAGGGAGACATTCATTATTCAAAACATAAGTTGATCGAAGTTATTCCCGACAAGAAGGTCGTATCGCTGGTCACGGAGAGTAAAATCAACTGGATAGAAAAAGACAAGAACGAATGGACCAACACGAAGATGGTTTTTGAACTCACCCCGAAAGGCGACACGACCGAACTCAAGTTCACGCACGAAGGTCTTCTTCCGGAAAAAGAGTGTTATACCGAATGTGCCAAGGGCTGGGATACGATCATCAAGCAAAACCTGTATGCCTATTTGTCGGAGGGCAAAGCTCTGTCGCATGATTTTAAAGCCCGCATCGCTGCAAAGATCAGCCCGGACGAAGCCATCAAAAAGATCAGCGATATACCGGCGTGGTGGGATGTATCCTTTTCGGGAAGTGCCGAAAATCAAAATGATACGTTCATCGTAAAGATGGGCGGGGATTCCTTCTTCGACTTTACCGTCACAGAATTAATTCCCGGCAAAAGAGTGGTCTGGTTGGTGACCGATTGCCATATGCCCTGGTATTCGGATAAAAAAGAATGGGCCAACACCAAATTGATCTTCGATCTCGCCGAAAACAACGGCATCACCCACCTGACCTTCACACATGAGGGCCTCACACCGGAAGTGGAGTGTTTCAAAGACTGCGAACCCGGCTGGACCCATTGGATCAAAACAAGTTTGTTCTCCTATTTCACCACAGGAAAAGGTAATTTTAACCGCCCTTACGCCAAAAAATGAAAGATCAGAGTTACACGGCAACGATCGCGATAGCACATTCCCCGAAAGATGTTTTCGATCATCTCAAAGCCGTTTCAAAATGGTGGAGCGGCGAAGACTTTGAAGGAAAGAGTGCATCGCCAGGCGATGAGTTTACCATCCGGCATGGAGACGTGCATTACTCAAAACAGAAAGTAGTGGAGGTCATCCCCGACCGGAAAATCGTGTGGCTTGTTACAGACAGCCGATTGACATGGCTCGAAAAAGATCAGGGCGAATGGACCAATACTAAAATGGTTTTTGAGATCACGCCTAAAGGTGACCTGACTGAACTCAACTTTACGCATGAATGCCTCGTTCCGGAAAAAGAATGTTACTCCAGGTGCACACAGGGTTGGGAGACGGTGATCAAGATCGCCTTCGCTAAAGCTATGGCGACCGCGGGTCGCCCGGGATGAAGCACATTAAGTTGACCCCGCCGGGTTAGGATGGACATGACGGACGCACTAGTCACTATTTTATTGCGCCAAAGGCGGCGAAGCACGAGTGCTTGTGTAAGATATCGATCTTGGTGAATCCTACTTTTGCCAGCAAAGCAAGCTGAAAGTTCAGCGAGCGTGGGGTGTCCTCATAATTTACATAGTCCCATACTTTCTGACGGTACTCCGGCCCTCCCAGCGTCTCGAGGTAGCGGCTATACTTATCCTCAAATAACGTGGTGATGGTTTCGGAATGATGTGTGATGAAATCGGAAATCCAAAAGCTGCCTCCGGGTTTGAGTGCTTTATATATTTTGGCAAACATCAATTCCCAGTCATGGTCATCGCGCAAGTGGTGCAGGGTGGCCGCAGCGAGAATGATGTCAAAGTGATTGTCCGGCAGGTCCAGGTTTCGCATGTCGTCCTGGATCACGGTAACCCTGCCCTTTGTTTGTGGCGAGACCCTCTCCTTTGCTTTCTCCAGCATCGGCATGCTCAGATCATTCAGCGTGCAGTTCAGGCCGGGGATCTTGCCTAACATCTTCAGGGTGTAGTTGCCGGCGCCGCAGCCGATGTCCAGCAGTTCCGTTGCATGCGGGGTAGCATACTTTGCCGCCTCCGTGCACAGCTCCATGGTGAGCGGCGCGTCGATGGTGGTTTGCTGGCCGGTCTCGAGATTGGAAAAACGTTCGGTGTCCTTGTCAAATCTTTCCCGGATCTGTTGGTTGGTCGCTTTTTTTGAATAGTCCGTGTTCATGCTTAAAACTTTTTGATGGGTGCAATTACCCGGTTTAACCCCATATTTGAAAGCATCCATTTTATCCCGCCATTCTTGTCATTACGAACTGAGGATCAGTTTGTTATGAGATTGTTTCCATTTTCTTTGAAAATCCCGACCGTTTGACGGCGCTCAACCGTCAAAAGAGAAATTCAAACAAAATGAAAAATCTGAAAGACAAAGTAGCCGTCGTATTTGGCGCATCCGGTGAAATTGCCGGAGCCGTCGCACGATCGTTTTCCCAACACGGGGCAAAGGTGTACGTCACCGCCCGGAACCTCGACGCCGTAAAGGCATTAGCCCAGGAGATCAAAGCCACCGGCGGCCACGCGGAAGCCGCCAAAGTGGACGCCTTGAAGGAGATTGAAATCGACAACTTTCTGAAGAAAGTCATCGCTGACAACGGCAAGCTGGATGTCGTCTTCAATGGCATCGGCCTTAGCTATGCCGAGATGGGTGGGCGTCCACTCACCACGTTGGCAACGTTCGAACATTTTATGGCGCCCATGGAGAAGATCTGCGGATCGCAATTCCTCACTTCGCGGACAGCGGCAAAGTACATGATGCAAACCCAATCCGAGGGAACCATCTTACTGCTCACCGCTTCACTGTCCCGGTCCAAAATCCCCAACCTGGCCGGCATCACAGCCGCCAGCGCCGCCATAGAAGGGTTGACGCGCGTGATGGCCGCCGAATGGGGAGGCGACGGAATAAAGGTGATGTGCATTTGTTCCAACGCCCTCATGGAAACAACACGGATTTCCGGGGGGATCAATGCCACGGCGCAACAATACGGAGTGCCTACAGAACAGGTGGTGGCACAGTACAAGGCCTTCGACATCTTAAAGACGAGTCCGACCTTGAAACAACTCGGCGAAACAGCGGCCTTCCTCGCTTCTGAAACCGGCGTAGCATTCAACAGTCACATTGTCGACGTGGATTGCGGCAAGCTGAACATTTTATAGCACAGCAAATATTTTTTTTATAGTACATTGGTGGTTGCAGCCTTTCCCACGAAGGTTGCAATCCCATTTTAACGAAATCGAATGGAAAGAGAAGACGTCCTGAAATCGGCCATGGCCGGCGACATAAATGCGTTCCAAACCCTGTTTGCCGAATTTCAAAACCAACTGAAATCCTACCTGTACCGCTTGCTCACCGATCGCGACGATGTGGACGACCTGGCCCATGACGCTTTCATCAAAGCGTTTGCGAACATATCCACCTTCAACCAGGATGCTTCGCTAAAAACCTGGGTATTCAAGATCGCCACCAACCTTGCCTACGATCATCTCAGAAAACAAAAACGATGGCAACCCGATGCCCAGGACCGGGCGGCAGACCTGGCCATCAGCTCGGAAGAGATCCGGAAGGTCTTTTGGATGGTTCACGACACATCGCCCACCGGGGCCTACGAGATGAAAGAGCACATTGACTACTGCTTCACCTGCATCTCAAAGACCCTGCCCATCGAAAACCAGGTTGCCCTGATCTTGAAGAACATCTATGATTTTCAGGTAAATGAAATTTGCCTGATTCTCGAAAAAACGGAAGGCGTAATAAAACACTTGTTGAACGATGCCCGGAATACGCTAACCGATATCTTTGAACACCGGTGCGCGTTGGTCAACAAGAATGGCGTCTGTCACCAATGCAGCCATCTCAATGAAATTTTCAATCCCAAACAAAATCAGCAAGAAGAACTGATGAAGTTGGAATTGGTAAAAGCTTCAAAGAAATTTGACCGGGAGCAACTTTTTGCGCTACGGGAAGTATTGGTAAAGTCCATCGATCCCCTGCATGCCGCGGGCACCGACATCCACGCAGAAATGATGAAGTGTCTCAGAACGGCGATTGGTGAGAAGAGTGATTTCTTTGAGGAGCGGCAGGGCAAAGCAGAGTAGTTTGTTTTCGCGTAAGGAAAATTCTGGAGATCCGTATTTTGTAGTGAAACTTTACCTGTAAGAATATAAACCTCAAAAACACGATGAAAACCCCAGAGACATTTCATTCCGAGCCTGCCTCCCCTCCGGAAAACTTCAAACATCAAACCGCTTTCGTCAACGGCATTAATATTCACTATGTAATCGGTGGAGAGGGTCCCCCACTTGTGCTGGTCCATGGGTTCGGACAAAATTGGTTTATGTGGAATAGGTTGTTACCGGAATTTTCCAAGCACTTCACCGTCATTACCCCGGAGCTTCGGGGGCTTGGTGAATCGAACAAACCGGCCGACGGCTACAACAAGAAAACAATGGCCAGTGACATTCATCAACTCGTTGTTTCTCTTGGATTCAAGCGCATCAAGCTTGTCGGGCACGATATAGGTCTTATGGTTTCGTATGCGTATGCAGCACAGTACGGCGACGAAGTTGAGAAGCTGGCCTTGCTTGATGCATTCATTCCGGGTGTTGAACCGGTCTGGACCAGGATGTCAACGACGATCTGGCACTTTGGATTTTTCTCCAGACCGATTGCCGGTGATCTCGTCGCGGGAAAGGAAAAAGAATTCCTGTACGACTTTTGGCCCGAGCAATACGGCCTTAACAAGGCGCCCTTCACACAGGCGGAAAAGGACGAGTTTGTCAGGGCTTATGCAACCCAAGGATCGACGACGGGGAGCTTCCACTGGTTCGGCTCATTTCGCCAGGACGTAAAGGACAACCAGGAACTCACGAAGAAAAAATTAAAAATGCCGGTACTGGCCATGGGCGGAGAATTTTCCTGCGCCCCGTTCCTGGCCGATCACGCACGACTCGTCGCCGAAAATGTCGAGGAAGTGAGAATAGCAGGTTCGGGCCACTGGATGGTTCAAGAGCAAACCGAACAAGTGCAGAAAGGTCTGATGGACTTTTTACAGCGGTAACACAAATTTGAAAAGATATCCATAACTGATTTGATTCATGAAAATTGAAAAATGCACCATGCTTGAGTACGACGAAATCGTCAAAGATATCGTCGATTTTTGGGGAAGCGATAGAACACTTCATCTACATCACCCCTATTTGATCTATGAATTTGGGAATACAGCTTTTGTAATCAAGGAGCAAGGACAAGCGATTGCTTATTTGTTTGGATTTTATTCGCAGACCGAGAGTTTGGCGTATGTTCATTTGCTGGGCGTACGAGAAAAGTATCAAAGACAAGGATTGGGTGAATTATTATATGAGAACTTTATAAACATAGCGAAATCAAAAGGGATAGCGAAGATTAAGGCCATCACCACCGCATCAAACGCAAAATCAATAGCTTTTCATAAAACCCGGATTGGAATGACCTTGCTTGGACAGCCAAATGAAGCGGGGGTGAATGTTGTGAGAGATTATTCCGGGGCAAATAAACACGTAGTTGTATTTGAGAAACGAATAGACAAATAAAACGCGGCCGGGCGATAGGTTGCATTTGTGATATGATCGGCAGCGCAAGTAAAAACGCTAGAACGCGGCGGGTTTGTTTTTGGATCGTTTTTTAGAGCAAGGTTATTCAATATCTCGTATTCTAAAGAGAAATTATATGAGCATATGGATGTTCTCCGATCACCTGGACTTCGATAAAAGGGAGAAGTTTCCAAAGTATGAAAATTGCATTTATTGCAAGAGTAAATTGGAGATCCTTTCCCATGAGATCAAGCCCGCTATAAAAGGGGACTATTGGCATGGAGAAAAAATCAGAGTCAGCTTTTGCCCAATCTGCGGGTGGTGGACGGCACATCATGAACTTTATGCTCCGCCAGCTGTAGCAAATGTGGAAGGTGTTGAAAAGACCAGTGCAGCCATCTCTGTTCTCAAAAACTTGGATGTTGCAGACATCAACAGCCCAATTGACGAAGTGAAAAAGTTCTTATTGGTGAGGTACGAGTCCCGATTTTCTCTACACCCAAGAGTTTTTGAAGAAACGGTCGGCAGCGTCTTTAAATCTCTCGGGTATCACATCCAAGTCACCGGATACACCGGAGACGATGGGGTTGATGTTATCCTGGAAAATGAAAGTTCTAAAATCGGGGTTCAGGTCAAACGTTATAGGAATTCTATTAAGGTAGAACAGATCCGCTCTTTGGTTGGAGCCTTAGTCTTGAAGGGAATGACAAAAGGTATATTCGTTAGTACATCTACGTTTCAGAGTGGAGCGGCCAACACGGTTAATCGGTTCGAAGAAAAGGGTTATTCTATAGAATTGTACGATGCCAAAAGATTTTACGATGCTCTGCGATTATCACAGCGTCCCGAATACACATCTCTTGAAGATTTTCTGAGTGACCATCCAATAAATAGCTTGCCCGTTATTCACAGAGACAGCTATTACTAAGACTTAAAATCTAAGATCCCGGAAAGGAACGTAAGCTCGTCAAAACGCCTTATTAACTTCGCCATGCTCTTTCGCACTATTGAGAGAACCCCTAGTACAATTGTACTATATCCGCCAAGCCCCTCAAGTGGGGATTCTTTATTATCTTCAGTTCAAACCCCAAAACCTATGAAAATCAGGCTAGCAATTCTATTAACATTGTCTTTCTATCCTTCTCCAGGGCCAAGGAAGAGAATGGCCAGACAAAAATAAAGGATTAGGTCTCGTAGCTCATTTAGCATTCATAAAATTAAGCGCAGAACAAAAGGTAGTTTCGATCAATAGCGATGAGGCCTTTAAAAAAAGAATCCTTATCTCAAATAAAACTACGGTGGTACCCGACACCCTGGCCGTACTCAGCGTTCTAAATAAATACAACAAGTTAAAGACTGACATCGACCAATTGATCCTTCAATTAATTGTCGACTCAAAGCAAAAGAACCGGCTAAAACTTTACAGGCAGCTTGATGAATATATAAAAGGCTCAAGTTCTCAAATCCCAAAAGCTTACAAGCAAATCATGGCGAACATTGAGGATGATCTTTATGAATTAATAGCCGATGACAACCGTCCAGGGGTGTCCGCCCTTTGAATCAATTCTCTCCATAACAGAGCAAATCTCAACCGCCATCACCAGCGCACGGGATTTTAGGGAGAAGAAGGTAGGAAGCATCTGTGAAGTATTGGATAAACTCAGGCTACGTGACGTTTCAGAACTTGGCAAAAAAGAGGAAGATGACAGCGCCAAGGATGATGAAAAAACTAAGAATAAATGACTTTATCTGAAACGTTGCATGTTTCAATTATCAGGAAAGCTTTCAAACTCGACAGACTTGCGATAGATCTGGAATCATATTCACCCCATAGAATCATATTTCACCCCAAAATCGGCATGAACGCGCCCTGGAACTGGAGTTCGTATCGTATTTTAGATCTCACATGTCCACTATGGTAAAAGAAACACAAGTCCTCATTATCGGTGCCAGCATTTCCGGGTTAGCCAGTGCCGCCTCCCTTAAAAAAAGAGGAATAGCGTATAGCATTATCGAGAAGCAGCAACAAGTCGTTCCGGCCTGGAGGAATCACTATGAGCGGCTCCATTTGCATACCAGCAAGAAATTGTCCGGGCTGCCGTATCGATCTTTTGATAGATCCATTCCCCTCTACCCTTCCCGGCAGCAGGTTGTCGATTATTTAACCGGCTATCAAAAGGAGTTTGAGATCCATCCTGATTTCAACACCGAGGCGCTATCGGTCAGAAAGCAAGGCGACGATTGGATCACTGAAACGTCAAGCCATACCTATCAATCAAAATACGTCGTCGTGGCAACGGGGCCGTTTGGTAAGCCTAAGCCCATACATTTTAAAGGGATGGAAACCTTCCCCGGAAAAATTTTACATAGCTATGGCTATAAAACCGGCAAGGATTTTAAAGGCCAGAAGGTTCTGGTAGTGGGATTTGGCAATTCGGCCTGCGAGATTGCCATAGACTTATTTGAACAAGGAGCGACACCATCCATGTCCGTCCGGTCCGCAGTAAATGTGGTACCCCGCGACATCTTCGGGATTCCCATTCTGCAACTGGCGTTGCTGATGAACTTCCTCCCTCCGAGGTTGGCGGATAAAATGAATGCTCCGTTAATCCGATTGCTGGTTGGAGACATCACGAGGTTGGGTCTCAGAAAACCACCTTATGGTCCGCTCGAGCAAATTGAAAAACACGGGGCAGCTCCTGTATTGGATATCGGTACGATTGCTCTCATTCGAAAGGGGCACATCGCCATACGCCGTGACCTCGACCATATCCAGCATAAAACGGTTCACTTCGATGACGGCAGCCATGATAATTTTGATGCTATCGTGGCCGGCATTGGCTACTACAGAGACTATGCAGACATCATCGAAGTTGAGCACGCGCGGTTTGACGATCTGAAAGTCAGCCTCGACAAGCAAAAGTATTTTGGCAAAGACGGCCTGTATTTTTGCGGGTTCTGGATTTCACCCACGGGCCAGATCCGGGAAATTGCGCGCGATGCACAAAAAATAGCGCGGGACATTAGTCGGAAAATTATGTCCTGACCCACGACGAAGCCCTTTGGCTTGGTCATTCATGTTAGCAGCACGGAGAACAGAAGTGGGTGGCCAACTGTTAGAACAAAAAGCGCACATTCCCTGAGGCCGGCACGGTGGTAACATCAGACAAGGATAAGCGGTTGACGACAATGACCAAAAGGCGTTGTTGTGTTGCGGCGCTGATGGTGGCCCGGCAGGTGCCCTTCTGCCGTGACACCGGTCACATCCAGGAAGATCACATCGCTGCTCGTCAATGGTGTTACACAACGAGAAAATCGTGGCGGCGATTTTGGCGGTTTTTGACAAAAACTTGATAACTTCCAAAGCACAAACCCCCCTGTATGCCGCGCGTGTATTGCCATACATTGATCGTTGTTGCAATCATGCTCGGCGCGATGCACTCGCCGGCTGTGCGGGCACAACAGCCGTTTGTTCCCTTTCGCCATTATTCCAGTTTCCAGGGCCTGTCGCACGACAAAGTGATCTCCATCCTGGAGGACCGCCAGGGCTTCATGTGGTTTGGGACCGTCGAAGGGCTCAACCGTTTCGACGGCTACACCTTCACCTCATTCTACCACAAGAACGGCGACACCACTTCATTGTGTGACAACGCGGCCATCGCCATGCTCGAGGACCGCCACGGCGACTTGTGGATCGGCACGACCGGCGGCATGAGCCGATACAACCGTGCCTCCAACAGCTTCACCTCCTATGTCCCCGATCCGTCGCGCGAGGGCAGCATTTCCGATGGGCGCATCAACCAAATCCTGGAAGACGAAGACGGAAATTTCTGGCTCGCCTTCTCCAACGGCTACGTCGACTACTTCAACCGCGCCTCGGACCGTTTTCAACATTTTCTGATCGACGAAAACGCGCTCGACATCACATCGCTGGAATTCGACCGCAAGGGTAACCTTTGGATCGGTACGCGCATCGGTGTGGTCATCATGAACAAGGCGCGGCAAATCACCCAGCACTTCACGCACAATCCCGCCGATGCCGGCAGCCTCAGTCACAACAACGTGAACGATCTTCTCTTGGATCGCAACGGCGTGATGTGGGTGGGATCCGATGGGGGCCTGAACCGCTATGACCGCGATCGAAAAACATTCTCACACCATCGCCACCGCGCCGACGATGTCAGCAGTCTCGCGCTGGACGTGATCCGTTGCCTGGGGCAAGACAACGCCGGCAGAATTTGGGTGGGCACTGAAAACGGGGGCCTGGATATATTCGACCCCGTGGCCGGCCGCTTCTATCATTATGTAAACGACGAGCTCGACTCGCGCAGCATCAGCGACAATTCAATCTATGCGATCTATCGCGACCGGCAAAACAATGTCTGGGTGGGCACCAACAGCCGGGGCATCTGCCTTTACGATGCAAACCGGAAACCCTTTGTGATCTATCAGAAAAACCTGAGCCATCAACCCAATCTGTCCAACAACAAGATCTCGGCCATCGCAGAACAGCCAGGCGCCGGGTTGTGGATTGGGTCCGACGGCGGTGGAATAGGTTTCTTTGACGAAGGGCACGAAACGTTCACCGCCTACCGGCACGATCCGAAAGATCCCAACAGCATCCCGGGCGACTTTGTGGTCGACCTGGAGTGGGATGAAAAAGCCCAATGCCTGTGGATCGCGACGTGGGGTGGCGGACTTGGCCGGTTTGACCCTGTCACAAAAAAATGCCAGCGTTTTATGCCTCGTGAAGGCGACCCAACCGCAGTTGGGTCTGACAAGCTCTGGTGTCTTTACCTGGACGAAGAAGGGACACTTTACGTCGGCACCCTCGGCAGCGGCTTCAGCATCTACAACCGAAGCACCGGCACCTTTAGCACCTACAGTACCGACGACGGCCTGCGCGAAGAAAATGTGGTAGCCTTTTGCCGCGATGAAAACGGTTTGCTCTGGCTGGGCAGCTGGGGCAACGGTGTGAGCTGTTTCGATCCTGTGGCCCGAAAATTTGTAGCCCGGCCCGACGCCCTCCGTCTCAAGAATGCCGAAGCGATTTCAGCTGACTCCTTGGGCAGGCTTTGGATGATGGGGGCCCCGGGCTTCGAAGTCTATGACCCCGTCAGCGGCGTAGTGCAGCACTATGGCGACAAGGAGCACGTCCCCGAAACCACCATCAACAACTTTTTGCGAGACGGGCGCGGCAACCTTTGGCTCGCCACCAACAAAGGCATGGTCCGGTACAATCTCGCCACGCAAAAGGCAACCGTCTACACCGAAGACGATGGCTTGCCCACAAGCCAGTTTTACGGCAGACCCCTTTACGCCTCCAGCGGGAGAATGTACTTTGCCAGTGTTCAGGGCCTCGTCGCGTTCGATCCCGACAGCATCAAAGACAACGCGATCGTTCCGCCCGTGCTGATCACCGACTTAAAGATCTTCAATAAGTCGGTGTATGCCGATAGCAGTGACAGCCCATTGCAAGATGTGATCAGCGAAACAAAAGAAATCTCGCTATCGTCGCGCTACGATTTTATTTCGCTCGATTTTGTCGCCTTCAACTATTCGTGGCCGGAAGGCAATCAGTATGCCTACAAGCTGGAACCATTCGACAACGACTGGATCGCCGCTGCCGACGGGCAACGGTCGGCCACCTACACGAGCCTCGAACCGGGCGACTACGTCTTCCGGGTAAAAGCCTGCAACAACGACGGGATCTGGAACGAAACCGGCACATCACTGACCATCCACATCCTCCCGCGCTGGTACGAGACGGTGGCCTTCAAGCTCGCGGTGGCCGTGGCGATCGTGGCCGCGGCCTATGCTTTTTACCGTTACCGTGTCCGCGTGATCGCCAACCAGGCACGGAAGCTCAGCACGATCGTGAAGGAGCGCACGCATGAGCTGCAGGAAATGAACAAAGATATTACCGGGAAGAACCTGCTCCTGCAAGACCGGCAACAGGAAATCGAAGCGCAAAACGAAGAGCTGAAGCAAAGCGGCGACGAGATCATGGCCCAGCGCGATATCGTCTTTGCACAAAAGGAAAAGCTGGAAGAAGCATACGCCACCATTGCCCAACAAAACGAGGACATCCATGCCCGCAACGAAAACCTCGAGCAGGAAGTGCAGTCGCGTACCAAGGAGCTGCTGGCCTATAACCAGCAGCTGGAACAGTTTGCCTTCATCTCGGCCCACAATCTGCGCGCGCCTGTCGCGCGCATCCTGGGGTTGGGCAACATCCTTGGCCTCGGCGCCGTAAGCCAAGAGGAACGTGTTATGGTCTACGAAAAAATGGTTGCCACCGCACGCGAGCTCGACCGCGTGGTGCGCGACTTGAACACCATACTCGAGATCCGGAAGAACAACGAAAGCCCTCTAACAGAAGTGCGCTTCGACGAAGAACTCATGCTCGTGAAGCGCTATATCGAAAAGGAAATTGAAGATACACGCAGTGTAATCCGATCCGATTTTTCCGATGCACCTCGTATTTACAGCGTAAAGCCCTACGTAGAAAGCGTGTTGCAAAATCTATTGAGCAACGCCATCAAGTACCGTCACCCAGCCCGCACGCCGGTGATCAGTCTGAAAACAGAAACCGTAAACGGATACATACGCCTCACCGTGACCGACAACGGCCTGGGTATAGACCTCGACATGTTCCGGCATAAGATCTTCAGCCTATACCAACGATTTCACAGTCACGTCGAGGGCAAAGGCCTGGGACTTTACCTGGTGAAGAGCCAGATCCTCGCCCTGGGCGGAAAGATCGAAGTAGACAGCACGGTAGATGAAGGCACAACCTTCAAAGTATATTTCAAGAACCGCTGGACCACACCCAATTAACATGTTCCATCCCTGTCGCGAGTCGATCACCTATTTGGTGTGATTCTCACAAGCTTCAACCAAATACTGATGATGTCGCGAGGGATATTTACGAGCAAATTTTATCTTCGCCAAAAGCGCCACATAGGATTGACCGGTCTCGAAGCCGACGTTGAATCAGCTCTGGCGATCGCTCAATATGCCTTGCATAACTAAATAAAACAGAATCTATGAAAAATTTAAAATCGATACTATCGCTAATGACCTACGTGACAAGCCTGTTCTTGGCCAACTCAATTTACGGACAGACGAACACGAATTTATCAATAGGCGAATTGAAGTTTACCGCTGCCGGTGAACTTGACATTCACGCATCCGCCACTTCGTCTCAAAATGACTTTGATTATTTAGTGGGGAAATGGGTATTGAAAGACAAAAAACTTAAATCACGATTAACGAATAGCAAAGAGTGGATCGAATTTGAATCTACCGTCGAAATGCACAAGCTGCTCAATGGCATTGGCAATATGGATGTTTATAGAACGACGGTTGACGGTAAGCCCTTTGAAGGAATCGCCCTTCGATTGTTCAATCCGAAGACAAAACTCTGGAGTATTTATTGGGCAGACAGCAATGTCGGGGTAATGGATGTCCCCGTGGTAGGGTCGTTTGAAGGCAACATTGGCAAGTTTTTTTGTAAAGACAAATTCAAGGGTAAGGATATCATCGTCGTGTTTCTTTGGGACAAAACCGATCCAAACAATCCCGTTTGGAGTCAGGCCTTTTCTCCGGACAACGGCAAGACGTGGGAGGTAAATGCTACCAATACGTCCCACAGGGCAAAATGACGGACGTCTCAGTTTTTCACTTCACTATTCTACGCGAAGCGCTACCGCAAATTCTTAGCAAATCGATTATCATCGCCCCTCTTTAAAGTACCTGTTAAAATACATCAGTATCAACGTCACGGCGACAAAACTCACCGCAAACCGGAACAGGTGAGGCTCCGGTGTTTGACTATTCACCGCATACTGAAATCCCACAACAACCATATACCCCACAACCAACACCGACAAGATCATCATCATCACCGTAACGGCAGCATACACTTTCCGGATCACACTTCCTTTTTCGGAAAGTAGCGTCACGGTAAACACCAATACCAAAAGAACGATAGGCCAATATTCGATAGGGTCCACTGCGGTTACTGGTTAAGCTTTACCAATTAAAAAAATGGATCGAGGTCCGGAGATTGGTTTGATAATGGAGGGCAATCTCCGCTCCCATTTTGATCGGGAATTAAAAAAGATGTGACCCACCTGGTCACATCTTTTCCGATAAGAACTGTTTGGTGATGTCTAGAACAATGTGAATGTACGAGAATCGCACTTCCTGAATACGTTAAATCTCTCATTTAACGGTTAAAAGACTCAAAAGTAAGAGCGACTTTTTTAGCCGGTCATAGCGAATGGCGCGAGAGGTCTTTAGTTGCCGTTGCCCCTGGAGAAATTAAAAAGATGTGATCCGCCTGATCACATCTTTTCGGTTGAACTGTCTTCAGTGAAGCAAAGACGTTATATGAATCTATAGAAATTCTCCCTTTAGAATACGTTAAATCCTTCATTTAACGGTTAAACACGTACTCAGAAACGTCATATACATCCATCCCGGCCGTTAGGAACCCGGAACATTATGCTGGCGGACGACAATTGAGATGACGGGAAGTTGTTTATCTAACTAATGGGATCGGATTTATTTGCGTCTATCCTGCGATTGATGGGATAGATTTTATGATTCATAACATAATATTCAATTGCCTTTCTTAAATCACGGACTTTTATAACCAAGGCTTGTTCGCGTTCTCGCTTTGCGTCAATGGAGGATAGGATAGATGTTTCCATCAGTTCCACATGTAACAAATCGCATATGAGGTTCATTTTGCTCCGCACAGATGCCATCTGCCCGGAAAGTTCCTCACGTTCATGTTCGGTCAACATAGCCTGTTGTTTCAATGAAGATACCGAAAAATTTAAACGGTCAATCCCCCCATTATCAGGGTTTCTGAACCCTAAAGTCCAAATAAAAAAGCAGGTTGGGTCAAGGTATTTTCTGCTCAACAGCAACAATCGCATTTCCGATACTTCTTCCTTTGTCTTCACGGAGTCACCTGGTACTCCCGATCCATCCTTTTGCAGGACGCAGATGATAGGGGTCAACGGCACGCCTGGAGTGCACGGGGATCAATGACGATGGGTTGTGTATATTCAACGTCAATACCAATTAATGATCCCCTGAAAACACCAATGTTTGTCGGGATTCCCACCCAACGTTGTCGTTTTTACACAGCGTCAATCCTGAAAATGACTGTCATCTTTGTATTGTCAATAAGTCAAAAAAAAAAAAACAATTTCAATAAACTCTAAAAATTAGAAGCGTATGAGAAAGATAACGGTTATATCCATGATTTCATTAGATGGTGTCCTGCAAGCACCGGGTGGACCTCAAGAAGACACATCCGGCGGCTTCAAATATGGCGGCTGGACGGCATCCTATAGTGACGAGCTTTTTGGAAAGATCATGGAAGAAGAGCTGAAACAAACAGACTACCTTTTGGGCAGAAAAACATTTGATATTTGGACACCCTACTGGCCCCAACATGCTGACTTTTGGCCAGGCATCAACGAGGGCACCAAATACGTCCTGTCGCAGACCTTGGAAAAATCAGATTGGAAAAATAGCGTTTTCCTCAAAAGTGTGGCAGACATCGAAAAGCTTAAGCGTTCAGAGGGTGCCGACATTCAGGTCTGGGGTAGCAGCGAGCTCATTCACCTGTTGCTTCAGCATGACCTGGTGGACGAACTCCGGCTCAAAATTTACCCGTTAATTCTGGGCAAAGGAAAAAAGCTGTTCGATAACGGAGCGATCCCTGCAGCATTTACATTGACCGAAAGCCATGTGACAACAAAAGGGGTTATTATAGCCAATTACAAGCGGGATGGGAAAGTCATGACTGGCGATGTTACCATATAAAAAAAAACAATAGTTTTATTTTGGGGTGGATAAAACCATTCCAAAATAAAACGCTATGCACATCTCTATTTTGTTGATGACAAGCTCTCCAAGCTGAGGGTATTCATAATAACCCATGCCTTAGCTTAGGGCTACATGAGCCCTCTGGCCAGCTGCCTTCACATCATTCAATGACCAGTCCCTGTTTCTTATCAATTTTAACCGCCTTGCGACTGGTATTGATCAGTTTGATGTTTTTCCCCAACACATCGCCCACAAAAGAATTGCCCGTCACTTGAACATTCAAACAGTTTTCAAATGTAAAGGTCGACTGGCGTGTATGAAAAGGGTAGAAACGATGACTCCGGATAAGCGTGTTCCCGAAAAAAACCAATCCGTCAACAGACTTCGCATAAAGCACCGGGAAATCAAAGGGATGGAAGGTGTTATTTTCTATCCGGATGTTCCGATGAAAGGCATGACCCACCTGGGGCTTCGGCACTTCAGGATAAATCGAGATGATTCCTTCACAAAATTGGTACATCGAAGTCATGCAGGGGTCGTTGAACGTATTATGCCGTATCACCACATCGGTGACGGCTCCCGATTCATACCAGTTATTGGCGTCGCCGGCAATGAGAATGGCTGCCCCGCTACTTTCAAAAGTATTGTTTTCGATGATCACCCGGCCGGGCGTTGACATCAAAATTCCCCTGGCGCGATTGCTCCCAAAGAAACTGTTCTTGATGTGGACATCCGGCGTCCAGGTAAGATTCTCCAGCGCATAGCCTTCTGCCACGCTCGTGGGCACAGGTTGCTGGAACGTGATCTCAAATAACTCGGGTGTGATCGTTTTAAACGATTCGACTGTCGCGCTGCCGATCGTCAGCATGGAATTGTTTTCGATGATGCCGACCTTCTCCCCCGCCCTCGCCCAGATGAACCCTACGCTCTGATGGTGCATAAACTTGCACACCAACGTTCGATTCGTTTTCCGCTCCACAATTCTCACCGATGTTCCGTGGACGTTGATCGGATCATCCATCAATCCAAGAAACCGGCAGCTATCCACCACGATCGACCCTTTGCAATTGGAATAATGAAAGCCATCGTCGTGGCCGGCAAAGATCCGGTTCTTGGCAGGGTTGGGAATGGAGTTTACATTTTTGAACATCAGATCTTGTGAATATTGTGAGAGGATTCCAAGGCCGGCGTTATTATACATGTTCAGATGCTCAATAGAAACCCGCTTGCTGTCCACAATAAACATACCCGCATGGTCCCGATCGCTGTGCCGAAGGACAAGATAGTTGCCTTTGGCCGGCTTTCTTTTAAAAGCGTAGTGAAGCCGGACGAGACCATAACGCACCTGCTCTGCTTTATAATCCTCATAGTCCGCCCCCAAGCATCCCGCATCTCCCGTTTGTGGGGCGATCAGTTTCGTCTCTCTTTCAAATTCCATCACGCCAGTCCAGCGGCTCTTCCATCCCTCACCCACGAAGGTGAGCTTCCCCTCTTCAATGATATAAGGAGACTCCAGTACATTGATGGCGATGTCGATGTAATGATCAGTTACATCCATGATCTCCGCCTGAGCCGTCATCGGTATTTCCCAGTCGATGCTCACATTCTTGATGACGATGTCTTCGCTATGATCAACCGTAAAAGGCTGCATCCGATCATGAAAAACAAATTCCGACCCCTGACCGTCAATCACCAGGTGCTTCACATCCTCGATCAGGATGCCACACCGCCGAAGCGCGATGACATCGGTGTTGGATTCATAATATTCTTTTTCAATGGCGTATTGCGGCCAGAAATCGTATCGTCCTTTCGGAAAAATTAAGACCGGCACCTTCTTCTCCCTGCACTGCGCCAGCGCCTTCTGTACGATGCCCACAGCATTTTCACGCGTGCCGGGCATCAACGAAAAGTCACTTATCCGAAGGGTATCCTGTCCCCATACGGAAGCACATACAAAAATTGCCAACGAACTGCTAAACCATTTCAACCCTGTTCCTTTCATTTCTATTTTCATTAGAATCCATTGTGACAATACTGCCGTCTTTTTGACATCGTCGTAGAGAATTTGAAATTAAACGATTTGTTATACAAACCCTATTTTTAAAGCCCTCGTCAAGGGTGTCCGGTTTTCAACGATCCCCCTAGGGGTTACTTGGCCTTGTAAAAACCGATATAACTGCAAAATATTACACTTCCCGCAAAAATCTGTACCCAAGTACTACTTTTAACAATGCGCAAGACCCTGTTTATTTTATCGCTGTGTTATATCTCGTTGTCTGCAGCCCATGCCCAAAAGCAATTTTGGGGCTCCTCCAGTTTCGGCGGCCTTTACGGCAACGGTTTTCTTTTCAAGACCGACTCCATTGGCGACAACCTGGAGATCGTACACGATTTTCAAAGCAGCGTCGACGGCGAAAACATCAGTGCCATCCTGCTGGCCAGCAACAACAAGTTGTACGGACTTGCGTCGGCGGGTGGACAAGGAGGCACGGGGGTCTTTGCCACCGGGACTTTTTTTGAATACGACCTGGCTACCGATCGGTTTAGGGTGCTCGAGCACTTTGGTCCCAACAATGCTCACCTTCCGGGGATCACCACACCGAGGGCAGAGGGCGTTCCGTCGCTGACAGAGGTTTCGCCCGGCGTCATCTTCGGGCTGATGTATCAGGGCCGGTATGTATTCTCCTACAATGTCGCCACCGGGGTGTTTACCAAACCATTTACCGTGCCTACCTACCAGGGCGGGCCCTCCAACAGTACGTTGCAAAATCAGTTTTGCCAGGCATTTTATAAAGCGGCCGACAATTTCCTTTATGCCGCCACACCAACCAATTCAAGTTGCCCCATCGGCAATCCCAACATGGGCTCGATTGTCCGCGTGAATCCTGCCAACAACACCATTGCCATACGTTACCGGGCCAACTGCCTGATCGACTACGGCTATTCGTTTAACGGCTTCTTTGCCGAAGTGAACGGCAATCTCTATGGCACCACCAACTATGGCGGCGTCAATAACAAGGGTGTAATCTTCGCTTATAACACGGCGGCCAATACCTACACCAAAGTCTACGACTTTGCCAACAGCGTGTACAACTACGAACCCACCTCGCTGGTGCGCTCGAAAAACGGCAAGCTCTATGGCACGGCGCACGGCGGAGGCATCCCGGAACCCAACCTCGGCCTGAATGCGGGCGGCGGTGTATTATTCGAGTTCGATCTAACAACCAACACGTTTACCAAAAAGCATGACTTTACGCTTACGGGCCAGTCGATCTACGACATGGGGATCTTCCCTTCCGGTTTGATCAGCAGTACGAATGGAAAATTGTACGGGGCAACCCAATATGGCGTCTTTGAATATAATCCCGTTTCAGAAGAGATCCGCGTTGCAGGCCGTTTCAATGGACAGGGATTTGCGCCTTCCTTTGTACAAGTTTGCCGCAAGCCGGCCTACCAATCTCCGACAACAACAACTTACACGATCTGCAACAGCGCCGCCTTCAGCCTTGACCTGGTCAGTGCTAATGCCACTACGGTTACCTGGAAACACAACAACGTAGTGGACGCTTCGCGGACGACAACCGCCCTAAGCTTCTCTGCCTTTAGCGCAGCAGATGCAGGAACCTGGATCTGTACGATGACCAACGAATGCGGCACCACGGTTGCGCAGGCCATTACCCTGGTGTTTGGTCAACCTGCTCAACCGATCATTACCGCGGGAAGTACGCTTACATTTTGTGCGGGTGAAAGCGTTACCCTCTCGGCGCCCGAAGGATTTAACAGCTACACCTGGTCTACCGGAGAAACTTCGCGTCAGATTTTGGTGAGTGAAAGTGGAAGCTATACCGTAAGCGTAAGCAATGGATGCGAAAGTCCGGTGTCGGCTCCTGCTGCGGTAACGGTAAATGCGTTGCCCGAAGCAGTAACCATCGCGGCCAATGGGCCAATTGATTTCTGCGCGGGCGCAACCGTAAAGCTTTCCGCTCCTGAAGGCTTTGACGGCTACCGGTGGTCGAACGGAGAAACTTTACGGGAGATTGAAGTAAGCCAAAGCGGCGAGTATGCGGTTAAGGTAAACGACGGCTGTGAGAGTCCCGCGTCGGATGCTGTTACGGTAACGGTGCATTCCCTGCCGGTGGCAACGATCACCGCCGGTGGTCCGGTTGTCTTTTGTGCAGATGAAACGGTGACGCTATCCGCGCCTGCGGGCTTCAGTGGTTATGTATGGTCAACCGGCGCCACCACGCAAGCGATCGAAGTAAATGAAAGTGGCCACTACACCGTAAAAGTAAATGATGGTTGCGAGAGTCTGCCATCCGACGCCACGGTCGTAACGGCAAACGCATTGCCGCCAACGCCGGAGCTTGTTGCGTTGCTCTCGGGCACCGAATTAGTGGCCAGTGGAAGCGGCGGCACGTATGATTGGATGTGGAACAACGAACCCCTGAACGAACATGGCTCTGAAGTCCATGCTACAGAAACAGGCACGTATGCGGTATACAGTGTAAGCCCCGACGGATGTCGTTCCGTGGATTTTGCCTCGGTATCGGTGGTGATCAACGGAACCGAATCTGCTGCCGCCGATGCCGTATTCGTCTATCCCAACCCAGCCCAGGGAACCGTGAATCTAAAGGGTGACAACGCTTTGCGCGGCCCAGCCGATATTTCCGTATTCAACACAACCGGTAGTGTTGTGTTTTCCGAATCCATAGACTTCGGACCAGAACCTAGTACGATTCACCTCGATCATCTCCCCGCCGGGCTGTATGATTTAAGGATAAGAAAGGGCAATAAGGTTGTTCACCGGAAGATCGTTGTTCAGTAAGTCTTGTAGAAAATATTAACCGCCAAAGCCGTCGGTAGGCCTGCCCTAACCTTTATTAACCATAAGGACTAAACATCCTGCCCTCCGGAAATTTCGGGAGCATTCCAAATTGTTGAAGACTTTGAATAAAATGCTCCTTGCAAAGAACATTATTTACAAGCGCGTTATGACCACAACCCTCCTTCCGGCACGGTGTATCAGACACGACAAACTTATTCTTTTCAAAGTAATCATGCATCATCCCCGAATAAAGTAACATTTGATCAGGCCGGGCAAAGAATTCTTCCATCCAATCTGCAACAGCAATGGTTGGCACCTTAAATAAGTATTCCTTGTTTCCCCAATTCCAAGCATGGCTGCTTTGCCATAACTGCTGACATCCATCACATTTATAAAGACTATCCCCTGCCGGAGATTCTGCCACCCATTGCAATTGTTTTTTCAGTTTCTTCGTCGTGGCAATTCGTTTATCAATTGATTCTCGAATTAACTCTAAATCTGAATATGCCGAACATTCACACATCCTACGTATTATTTTTCAAGCCAAATATCAGTATATCAATGGAAATTCCGCCAAAATCATTCAGCAAAAACCACCCGCGATTTTCATGGCACACCGCTCCTGTTAACTTTGATTAGCCTTCCAAAGCTAGTCTGTGGGATTCTGAAAGTATTGTGGAAAAATGCAAACATCGCCGGGGCGCCACCTGCCTCCCTCCGGCGATGTTTGCTGTGTGGTCTAAACCCGTCTCAACTGTTCCCAACCGGAAGACACAGTTTGTCCGGCAACGTCCACATCAGGGGTTTGAGATTCACCGGTTCGGCGGTGTTGCTTCCTTCCTTGATCTTTAAGAACTGATTGACCTTAACATCTTTGAAGCGTTGCACGTCGCCCGAGCCATGCCAGCGTATTTCAATTTCGTCTATTTTCTCCGCGGTCCCCAACCCGATCTCTCTGCGCAACGTGGATGAGCCAAACGAACCGCCCGTGTTCACATCGCGATACACGCTGCGCGACACACCGTTTTCGCGGAACGTGATCTTTATGCGAGAACCGATCGCAGCGCGATTTGACTTGGTCCCTTCCAGCATCAGGCAGATCCAATTATTGTTGTTCTGGCCTGGGTTCAGGAACAACGAATTTTGATAAGCATCGCCAACGTAAGCGCCACCCAGATCGATGTAGATGTCTTGGTCGCCGTCGTTGTCAAGATCGCCAAACGAAACGCCGTGGCCTTTCTGCAAGTGTCCCACGCGGGCCGAGGCCGTGACATCGGCAAACTTTTGGCCACCGAGATTCTTAAACATTTTATTGGGCACAAGCGATTTATAGTCGGGGTTGCCCGAGCCCAGATACATGTCCAGGAAGCCGTCGTTGTCGATGTCGCCAAAGTTGGCTCCCATAGCAAACACATTGGTGTTCAGATTGGCCTCGGGGGCCACGTTGGTGAAGGTGCCGTCGTGATTGTTATGATACAGCAACATCTTCTCGGGATTGCCCGCCGGCAAATCCAGTTTCTCTGCCGCTTCATAATAGCCCAGCGATTTGCTGAAGGTATAGTCGCAGGCAAAGATGTCGAGCCATCCATCGTTGTCGTAGTCCCAGAACCAGGTGGGAAAAGAATTTCCGTGTTCATTGGCCAGACCGGCCGGTAACGTCACTTCTATAAAGGCAATCTCTTTGCCTTGCTGCCCGGTGTTCTTGAGCAATTTCCGTTCGCGGCTGGTGGTGGAGATAAAAAGGTCTTTCCACCCATCGTTGTCATAGTCGCCCGACGTCACGCCCTTCACAAAGCTGACCACATCGCAATGTGCTTCCTGGGCCACTTCCCGAAAGGTGCCGTCCTGGTTGTTGATAAACAGTTCGCACGGATGCTTTTCGGCCAATGTGTTGGTTGGCGTTTCGTTACCGATGAACAGGTCAAGCCAGCCATCGTTGTTGAAATCGTTCCAGGTGGCGGTCTGCGTCGGGTGAAAAGAGAGCAGACCGGCTTGGGTGGTCACGTCCATGAAGGTGCCATCGCCGTTGTTCTTCAGCAGCGAGTTGGGTTCTTTTCCGTATTCCATTTTCCACGCCCCCCGCAACACCAGCACATCTTTGAAGCCGTCGTTGTTATAGTCGGCCTGCACGATATTCAGTCCACCGGTAATGCCCTCCAGTCCGATCTTGTCGGAGCGATCGGTAAAGCTTCCATTACCGTTGTTTTTGAAATAGTGCATTCCTTCAGTGGTGCCCCATCCCGACGACATGATGTCGAGATAGCCATCGTTGTCAAAATCTTCCACGATGCTTCCGCCGGCCATGTTCTTCACGTCGAGTTTCAACTCGCCGGCAATGTCCTGAAACGGTTTCACTTTCACCGTGGTGTCGCCCTGGAGGTTGGGGATCAAATACTGTGGCGGCACACCCTGGGGATATTCCCCCAAGGTCATGTAGGCCAGATTCAACAACCATCCCGACTCAAGATCGCCCGGATTCAGGGCAATGAGTTTTGTAAAAATGTCGATGGCCTTTCTGGAGCCTTCCGGATCGCTGTGCACGCCCATGTCCTTCACGGGAAGGATACACGATTCGGCCGCATGATTCGAAATACAGTTCGACCGTTCACCCTGGCGCAGGTAAGCCAACGCCAGGTCTTTCCAGAACGGCAGAAATTGGTGGTTCACATCCGCGCTGGTCAATTCTTCCAGCAGTTGGATGGATTGTTCTTCCTGACCCAGTTCCAAAAGGATCCCTGCTTTCAAATATTTGCAATACCGGATCTCGCTGAGCGTGCTGTGCGGCGATTTCAAAAGCGAATCCATGTGCACGAGCCCAGCCTGCGGATACCATTGGTTGCTCGCCACGCTGGCCTCCTGATCAAATTTCTTCAGGATCGCGACCATCTCTTCATGACACGTTGGCTTGTGCTGGCACGACTGCACCACACACATGAACATGAGTATCGACAAAAGTAATTTTGGTTTCATAGTTTAGTTTTGATACGAGCTTCTTTTATTCCTTCCGATCGGCCAGCGACCGGTCAATTCCTTTTGGCTTTGCTCACCATCGGATAACACAACCGGTCGGGCAACACCCATTGGATCGCGTTGAGGTGCACCGATTCGATCGCGTCGCTGCCTTCCGTTATTTTCAGAAATTGGTTGGGCCTGATGTTGTTGAAGACCTGAACCTTGCCGCTGCCGTGCCAGCGGATTTCGATCTGGTCGATGATCTCTGCCTGTCCCACACCGATCTCGCGTCGCAGCGGCGAAGCCCCAAAGCTGCCGCCCGAATTCACATCGCGGTAAACACTCCGGGCGATGCCCTTTTCTTTGAACGTCAGCTTCACTTGTGTGCCAATCGCCGAGCGGTTAGAAGTGGTGCCTTCCAGCGTGAGGTCGATCCAGCGGTTGTTGTCCTTTTGTCCGGGGTTCAGAAAGAAAGAGTTTTGATAAGCGTCGCCCTCATAGGCACCGCCCATCTCGATGTAAATATCCTGGTCGCCGTCGTTGTCCATGTCGGCAAACGAAACACCGTGTCCCTTTTGCAAATGACCAACCCGGGCCGACGCCGTCACATCGGCAAAGGATTTACCGCCGATGTTCTGGAACATTTTGTTGGGGACGAGCGATTGATACAACGGGTTGCCACTGCCCAGGTACATGTCGAGAAAGCCGTCGTTGTCGATGTCGCCAAAGTTCGATCCCATGGCAAACACATTTTTGTTGAGCCCCACTTCGTTGGCGACATTGGTGAAGGTGCCGTCGTGGTTGTTTCTGTACAGCAACATTTTTTCGAGGTTGCCGGCGGCGATGTTCAACTTCTCGGCTGCCGAATAATAGGCCAGCGATTTTTCGAAGGTATAGTCGCAGGCAAAAATGTCGAGCCAGCCATCGTTGTCATAATCCCAGAACCAGGTGGGAAACGTGTTGCCGGTTTCTGCGGCGAGGCCTGCCGCTTTCGTCACGTTTTCGAACACGATCTCCTTTTGCTGCAGGCCCCGGTTTTTCAGGAGCTTTCGTTCGCCGTCCATGGTGGAGATGAAAATATCTTTCCAGCCATCATTGTCGTAATCGCCAGAGGTAACGCCCTTCACATAGTTGAGCACATCGCAGTGCGCCTGGCGCGCCACTTCCCGGAACGTGCCATCCTGGTTGTTGATGTAAAGTTCGCAGGGATGCTGTTCGTTGTTTCCACCGATCACAGTTTCATTGCCGATGAAAAGGTCGAGCCAGCCGTCGTTGTTGAAGTCGTTCCAGGTGGCCGTTTGCGTGGGATGAAACGAAAGCAAGCCGCTGGCGGTGGTCACATCGGTGAAAGTGCCGTCGCCGTTGTTTCTCAGGAGCGAGTTGGGTTCTTTTCCAAAGTCCCTTTTCCACGCACCCCGCAAGACCAGCACGTCTTTGTTGCCATCGTTGTCATAGTCGGCTTGCAAGAGATTTAGTCCACCGGTAATATCTTTTAAGCCCGACTTGTCGGTCGCATCGCTAAACGTTCCGTTGGCATTGTTCACAAAGAAGTGCATGGGATCGGCCAGACCCCAGCCCGACGTGATGAGATCCAGGTAGCCGTCGTTGTTGAAGTCGTCGGCGATGCTTCCGCCGGCCATGTTCTTGATGTCAAGCTTCAGGTCGCCGGCAACGTCCTGGAAGGCGTTGATCTGGAACGTGGTGTCGCCTTGCATGTCGGGCAGAAGAAACTTGGCGGGTACGTGTTGTGGATATTCCCCCAATGTCATGTAGGCCACGTTCAGCAGCCATCGGGCTTCCAGGTTGCCAGGGTCTGTCTTCAACAGGTCCTGATAAAGAGCGATCGCTTTGCGCGAGCCATCCTGATCCTGGTGAACCCCCAGACCTTGGATGGGCAGTATGCACGATTCGGCGGCATGATTAGCAATGCAATTGGAACGCTCGCCCTGGCGCAGGTAGGCCACAGCCAGCGTCTTCCGGATGGCCGGTGTCAGATAGGGCGTGTTGTCTTTGGTGAGACGCTCCAGGAGGCGGACGGCTTCCTCTTCGCGCCCCAGTTCCAGCAAGGCGATGGCTTTCTGATATTGGCTATGGCGGATCTCTCCCGCTGTGCTGTTGGGCGCGGCCAGCAACGAGTCCAGGTAAGGAAGTCTGGCTTCCGGAGCGAATATGTTTTTATGATTAAACGAATCGTTCTTCACACTTTTCAGTATGCGAATCATTTCTTTGTGACTGGATGCTTTCCTGGGCTGCAACTCCATGCTGCAGGCGACGACCAAAACAACGGTCATCGCAAAAGCCAGCATCGAAGGTATCTTTTGTTTCATTTCAGAATTCCCTCAGTTTTAAGATGGAGACCGCTCATGTCTGTGTACTTGACAAGCATTGCCGGCGATCAAAAGACGGTCGTCGTTATTGGACGCACCGCCATTCGCCGGATGATCCCCCATCGAATAAAAAAACTAATTTGAAATCGCGACGCGGTGTCGCGGAGTTGTCTTTGGCAAGGTCATGCACAAAGCAACGACCTGAGGTTGTTGGATAAACTTTTGCTACGCACGATCCATGCCGGTCATCACCGGCATGTCGTGAGCACGGACGACGCGAATGAAATACAAACGTCTTGCCGGCGCAGGGCGCGCGACGCGATCATGTGCTCATCGTCTTGTGCGGATAGAAAAAATTTAACAGAAGACCTCTGTGTCACGCAGACTTAGGAGGGTGTGTTATGGAAGGGTGATAATCTGCGGGGGTGGCCACGACCATGATTTTGTCTACCCGCTGTTGTTGCCAGCCCAGGGCCAGCGTACGGATGGAAAAGGTCTGCGCAACGTAGTCTTTGATGAACGTGGCAAATATCTTCGTTTGATGCGAAGCGTCTTGTGGCCGGTCGGTAAACGTTTTCACAAACCGGGCCAACGCCTGGTCGATGCGTTGGTCCTGAACGTCTTTCACACACACCAGGTAGAGCGTGTCGCGCTCGAAACGTTGCTTGAGCAGGCGATAGGACTCGCCGTTGTGCTCCACTTTGCCGTCCACCCGTTCAAAGTTTCGCGAGTCCACCATATAGGGAATGGCGATGGGAACCGCGATCGTGATGGTTTCGGAGGTATCGAACGCGTCGGCATCCAGTTTTTCCTGCATTTCGCGGTCGTTGGCATAGCGCAATCCGAAAAACAATCCATAGTAGCCCACCACATTAAAGAGCAGCAGGACAACGCACGCTATGGACGCTATTTTTTTCAATGTTACGGGCCTTAAGATTTGACCGACCGAATCTAGCCAAAATCCGGAGTAATGCCAAATGACGCCATGATGCAAGACACCGTCAAGGATCGACCACCAAATTATGAAGTTTATTATCAGGTTTTTTGCCATAAATTGCCAAAAACTGTACTTGATAAGTAACTATGGGATTGACGCTACAATTCGCCGCTGGAGATAAACAACAAAATCATTGACGCGGTCAAAAGGTTCGACTTTGATTTTTTAGATCAACTTGAATCTGAAAGTAAGATTGCAGACTTCAGCCTTCATATTGAACCAAAGGATTTGAATTTTCTGGTAGGTTCTGCAACTGAATTAATAAATGTCGCTGAATTTGGGCTTAGAGAATGTTTAGATACAACGAAGTTCTACTTTGATTCAGAAGAAGGCGGCGCCTATTTTGTGGACACAGCCATTATCCGTCTGTTCTCCAGATTTAATGAAATTGATGCTCGAGACCTCACGCATAAATGGTTTGAGAAAATGACTGCCGAGTATCAAGAAGATACGCCCGTTAATGACGATGCTATTAAGGCCGTAGAGGCGCTTATCGCCATTAGCAAAAATGCTCAAGAACAAAATCTAGATCTTGTTCATATCTGGTATCTCTAGGGCCTATGGCCGAATCCATTTCCTTCAAAGTGCCGTACATTTAAGTTAAAGCAATCCGACAAACCGTGTCCATAGACAAACTATTTACCAGTTTTGACAGGTACATTCCCCTGGACGAACCCGAAAGGGCAGATCTAAAAGAGCGGGTCATTGAACGGAAGATCAAACGAAGACAGCTCATTCTGACCGAGGATGAGGTGTGCCGACATCACACGTTTGTCGTCGAGGGATGTTTCAAGGTATTCCAGGTCGACAAAAAGGGCGTGGAACACAACCTGCAATTTGCCGCCGAAAATGACTGGATCATGATCGTCGACAGCTTTTATTCGGAAACGAAAAGCAAGGTAAATATTGAAGCGATCGAACCTTCCACGATTCTCCAGATCAGCCGGCCAGACTTTGTTTATTTTTTGAGAACATATCCAAAGTTCGACAGGAATTTTAGAGTGATCGTCGAGACCCGGTTTGCCGAATTGGAGAACCGGTTGTTGCAAATCGTCAGCTCCACCGCTGAAGAACGGTATCTTGCCTTTCTCCGTCAATATCCCCAGTTGTCGCAACGGTTGCCCAATACCCAAATTGCCTCCTACTTGGGGATCACCCCTGAATTCCTGAGCACGATCCGCAAGGAGATCGCACAGAGAAGAGCGCACCCTTAAACTACATTAAGCCTGTTTATTAAACTACCTTATACGTTGACTCCATGATCGGGCGCGAGCTTTGCAAATAAAAAACAAATCATGGAAAACGTACTAAAATTCAGGGAAAGCTATGACCAAAAGCCTCACCCTTATGACGCTGCGCCAACGGTATCCATAACACCGGTCATGATCGAAGGAGTAACCTGTTACTGGTTCACCCCGGAAGACCCGTCGCCAGACAGGATCATTATTTATTTACATGGCGGCGGTTTCGCTGCAGGGTCTATCCGAACGCACGGAAATATGGTCAGTCACTTTGCAAAGGAGCTCCATACGAAAATTCTTTTTATTGAGTATGCCCTGGCACCGGAGCATCCATATCCCGCCGGCCTGAACGACACATTAACAGTTTACCGGGAATTAGCCGATCGCTATCCGGGACATCAGCTAAACCTCATTGGCGACAGCGCCGGTGCCAGCATGATCATTTCCGCCATTGGAGAAATGCTCAAACAACACCTCCCCTTGCCCGACGCTGTCGTGTTGATTTCTCCCTGGGTCAGCCTGGCGTGCGACTATCCGTCGATGGAAGAAAACGCACAGCTGGATCAGACCCTAAACAAGGACATGCTTCAACGCTTTGCCCGGGCTTATACGGGGAACGTCCCCCTCGAAGTTTCGAGCCCGAAAAAAAAGTCGCTCACCCAATTTCCACCCGTGCTGGTTATGGTGGGCACGAATGAAGTATTGCTGGATGACAGTAAGTATTTTTATAATGACATAAAAAATATTCAGGGCAAGTCCAGGTTGAGTATCTATGATGATCAACCCCATTCCTGGATGAAGAAGGACATCTACAAGGAAGCCTCCCGGCGGGCATTGGCGGAGATCGCTGAGTTTATAGGGGCATGAACGAGTAGCCCGGCCCTCAGGCCTTGCCGTGCACAAGCTTAACCCCGAAAGGGGTTTTCTAGCATAGCCCCCAGTGAAACTGGGGGTAAAATGAAAAAGCACATTTGCGCCACCTGTTAAACAAATCAAGGCGCAGCGCGTTCATGGCGCATCGTCGCAGCGCCCGGATGCAGCGCACCATTGCGTGCCAGAACATTCAACGCCAGATCCAATCTTTCCTATGGCACTCCGATACATTCGTTTCGTTTACCCCGGGTTTCACCCGGGGCTATGATAGGGAACCCGCTGGCGCGGGTTGTAATGCGGCGGTGCCGGAAACTACAATTGGAGTTGAATGCCCTAATCCGATCTTAAACTTGTGCATAGGCAAGACCTTCAGGTCGGGGTTGTAACAGGAGATCACAACAAACAAACACCTGGTCACTTCATATCAACACCTTCATATTGCTTGGGCATAGGAAGATCAGCTCGCTCGTTTGTGTATTGAATGCTGATGATCCACCAGCGACCGGCATCATGAATGAGTTGAAAACTGTTTATCCCCTTTCCATTTTGTTGCGCCTTCACGCCGCCTCCCGCTCGGAATTTATAGGTGGAGAATAGACTCATGATATCCCCAAATCGTTCGGTAATACGGTGGGTCTCCTCTACATAAAAGTCGTTGGTGCGGAAAAATTCGTCAGTCCGTTTTATGTACTCTTCGGGCGTCGAACTGCTATAGGACGGGTGCCCTTGTGCGTCTATCCTTACAACACCGAGGATGGCTTTTTCATGAAAAAGGGATCTATACAATTCCCAGTTGCGCGCACCGGCAGGACCCGAAAGAACCTTATGAAGGCAAAGGATCAGAGAGTCGGGGCTTTCGAATGATCGCTGTCCATAAGATACCGATTGCAGTGTTAAGACGAACAGCGCAGCGATGAAGAGGGACTTTGTATTTTTTATTTTTTCTTGAATCATACTCATTAGAATTTAATCTTTCACTTTTGTATCTACCGCGATCCAATTCACCTCCCACGTCTTTCCACCATCTTCCGAGAACGCCTGCTCAAAGCGGGCTGACGTTGAAGTGATGTCTGAAATAATAAACCGGACAAAGATGGCACGTCCGTTCAGCGTCTCCTGGTTGTAGAACTCACCACGACCATTTTTAAATTCACCGATCGTGGGCAAGGCCATGCCACCGCCTTTTACGTTTGCAAAATTGAGGCTCCACTGGCGGGTTTCAGGATCGTAGAGCCGAAGGCTCAGCCCTTCGAAATGTCCTGCCGGGCCATCGGCCACAAGTTCAACCAGATTTGCTTTTCCATTCCAAACCTTCCGGACAACGGTGATGCCTTCATACTCTACCCAGGTAGTCGATCCGGTCAAGGGTTTCTGAAGCCGTTTCAGATGCGTTTTCCAGGTGCCGATCTCAAAATCAAAATCATGCTGTCCGCTGTTTTCGGCGGGAGATGTGCCGGGAGTTTTCTGAGCCATTCCATCAAAGGATAGCAAGGCGACAAGCAGGCAAGTGATCCACCCGTGAACAACCGGAGCCAGTAATCGTTTCATAGAAGCTTTCATTAATTAAGTGAGGAGGATCTATTGTTGACGGTAACAAAACTATATTTTTACTGGATGGTGTAGATAATCCAGTTTCAATATGTTAACTAATCCAGGGCATGCAGCTTGTAAATGAATTACTCCAGATCGACAGGTCGTCGGATACGCCGCTTTACCTGCAAATCACGAACGCGTTTATTCAAAACATCCATCTGGGAAGGCTTCGAAAAGGACTAAAACTACCCGGTTCACGGGAGATCGCGGACGCCCTGCACATCAACCGCATGACGGTGGTGGCGGCCTTTCAGGAACTGGAGGCACAAGGATGGATAGAAACGCTGGCCAGAAAGGGAACCTTTGTAAAGGTGGATCCTTCTGCGCTATCTCCAAAGAAAATAAGCGACAACCGGGGGGAATTCAGATTACCCCAAAAGACGGGATTCAAATATGATGCAAAAGAAATCTCGCCCACCCCTCTTTCTGATTTTCCTTCGGCCGGAAAAATAATTTTGCGGGATGGCGGCTATCCGGACGTGCGCATGGCGCCCATTGAAGACCTGGTCAGAAAAATAAGAAGTCTTTCGCGGATGTCGTCCAACAAAAAATACCTGATGTATGGAAATGCACAAGGGACACTTTACTTAAGAGAACACCTGGCTGCATTTTTATGCGACACCCGGGGCCTGCGGATCACACCCGATAATATTCTGATCACCAAAGGTGCCCAGATGGCCATCTATATCGCCGCGTCGCTACTGGTAAAGCCAAGCGAAGAGATCATTGTCGGGACGCCCGGATACATCGGGGCGCATTCAACTTTTGAGCAACTCGGTGCCCGGATCAATTATGTACCGGTTGATGAAGATGGATTGGACATCGACGCGGTCGAAAAGATCTGCCAGAAGAAAAGCATCCGGATGGTGTATGTCATTCCGCATCATCATCACCCCACGACAGCAACACTCACTCCTGAAAAGCGGATCCGTCTTCTGGAACTGGCGGCAAAATTCAAATTCGCCATCATGGAAGATGACTACGACTATGATTTTCATTATGCCGGCAAGCCGATGATGCCCATGGCCAGTCTTGATCTGAATGGAAATGTGGTTTATTTAGGTACGCTCACCAAGTCATTGGCTCCCGCCATCCGGTTAGGGTTTATCGTAGCGCCCGTGGAGTTTATCCGCGCGGCTACATATTTCCGAAAATATATCGACTCGCATGGAGACAGCATCATTGAAAATGCCATTGCGGAAATGTTCAAGGATGGTACCATTGTGAGACACCTCAAGAAATCCGTGAAGCTTTATAAAGAACGAAGAGATCATTTCTGCAGCCTGCTGACGAGCGAGTTGGGGAAACATGTCTCTTTTAAAATTCCGGAAGGCGGAATGCTGGTATGGGTTACTTTCTTAAAAAATAATCTGCCGTTGGTCTCTGAGAAAGCCCTTGCAAAAGGACTAGTCATGGGCAATGGCACCGACTACGATACAAAAAGAAAAAAATACAACGCCGTGGGTATGGGCTTTGCCTCTTTAAATTTTAAAGAGCAGGAGAAAGCTGTTCAGATCCTGAAAGAGATTTTGGAATAACATCCCCTTCTCGCCCATCAGAAGGCGATCTGCTCCCCTTGTTTTTGAACAGGGAGCCCAGCATTTGAGAACGTTCAAACCTTGATCTTAAACTTCTGCGAAATATTTCATGGCCAGTTCCGCATAATGCAATGAAATGGTTCTCACAGGATGCCCGGGGTCTATTTCGGTCAGTTCCCAAGGGTCATCTCCCAAAACTTCTTCTGTGTCACTCAATCTTCGGCCTACTTCGAAAAGCCGATCCGTCGCGATTTGCTTGACCACCGTTCCTGTGTTGATGGTCACTTCCGATGTGATGGGCACAAACATATTATTTAGGTTTTGCTTATATAGACTCAAACGGCATACCCAGCCTGGATGTTTACGATTTCCCGAAAAGTGGAAGGTACTCATAGTGGCATTTGATACCGTATACACCCGTAATGACGGATGTGAGTGACATTGGATGGAGCTTAAATGCTGTGATCTGTCCCAGCATTTTCGAATGAAAAAACCCAATATGTCAACATATTTGTTGCCTCCGCACACGTTGCCGATAAAAAGTAAAAACTGCTTCACGGCGGAGAATCCCCTTAAAAACTCCTTAAAAAGTGGGCAAATTCATTTGTTTACAAAATATTAACACCAAAATTTTTCTCTACATCAGAAAATGGTACACGATCAGATTCCGAGATAACTCAACAAGCACCGGAAGCTCTTCCGTTTTCCACAATGCTTCATCTTCTTTTTTTCGGTCAAGCCTTTGCCAGGCTATGCAAAGTACTTTTTCGATAGGTCTTACAATTTTTCGGGCGAAGTGTCGATTAAGACGATGGAGTTTTGACGCATCTCTATAGGATCCTTGACCCACCGGATAGGTTCTTGCCTCTGGCGTTTTAAGCTTACTAAGGTAAAGTTTAAAAGCACCTCAATTTTTGAACAAAAATGCAGCTAAAAGTTACAAGAGTGCCATTTAACCATTATCCTATATCGTGGTTTATTTGCCAATAAATAGGAGCCCAAAAAATAAAAGTACAATGAGAAGAAGGATTTTAGGTTTGTTGGGAGCCGTGCTGCTATTCCCTATGGCAGTCATTGCTCAAAGCGGCTGCAAGTTCACCATTTCCACCGCGGCAACGGAGTGGCAATTTGATGGAGCAGCCAAAGGAGTGAAACCGGGGGACAGGATCTGTTTCAAAGGGGGAACCCGGACGGGTATTAAGCTTATCAATATCCATGGCACGGCAGCACTGCCGGTTATCATCTCGAATGAAAGCAATAGTTCGGTCATCATCAGCGCACCAGCGTCGTTCGGAAACGCCGTTGAGGTCGATAACGTGACCTACGTGAGGTTCACGGGCAGCAACAATCCATCGGTTAAATACGGCATTGAGATCACCGGCGCAGAGATGGGGATCAACTTCCAACAGTTGAGCTCCGATTTCGAGGTCGATCACCTTTATGTTCATAACACGAATTGTGTGGGCATTGTGGCCAAGACCGACCCCACCTGCGACGCTTCCACCTGGAGGGGCAACTTCACGATGAAGAATACATCGTTTCACGACAACTTAATCAGCAACACGGGATGCGAAGGATTTTACATAGGGAATTCACACTACGACTCAGGCGTAGGCATGACTTGTAACGGCACCAGCCTTACCGTGAAGGAACACGATGTGGTGAACGTGAAGGTCTATAACAATACAGTACAAACCACCGGGAACGAGGGCATCCAAGTCGGGTCGGCCATTTCGGGTTGCGAAGTGCACCACAACTCCGTGACCAACTTCGGCACACATAGTGGCTATGGACAGGACAATGGCTTCCAGGCCGGCGGCGGTACCACACAAGCAAAAGTACACGACAACATCATCGATACCGGTAACGGCTATTGCGTCTGGGATTCCGGAGGCGGTGGCATCTATTACAACAACGTCATCCGCGGCGGCTTGATGGGAGGTTTCTCTTTGATCGACTATGCCGGCAATTATGCTCCGACCGGATTCATGGTGATGAACAACACCATCGTGAACTGCTCGCAATTCGATATCATGATGTACGAGGGCCCACCTACCGCCACGTCGCGGATTGCCAATAACATTTTTGTGACGGATCAGGGGAGCAGCTTCACCTATATTAAATACAACAGCCGCGCGGCACAGGCGCTCACGGTGGAAGCCAACAACCTGAAGACAAACAACATCGCCAGCGTGAAGTTTGTCAATGCGGCCGGCGGGGATTTTCACTTGCTGACGGGCTCACCGGCCATCAATGCGGGTATAGACTTGCTTTCCTATGGCGTGACCGTTGACAAGGACGGCAAGGTGCGCATTGGCGCATACGACCAGGGCGCTTTTGAATTTGGAGGGACATCATCGAATCAATCTCCTTCGGTGAATGCCGGTTCGGATAAAACCGTGAGCCTGCCCACTACTTCTGTTGCCCTTACGGGCACGGCTTCCGATCCGGACGGCTCCATCAGCAGCTACACCTGGACGAAGGTATCGGGTTCGACGGCCACATTGACGAACGCCACCACCGCCACCTTGAGCGTCACCGGCCTGGTAGCCGGCACCTACGTATTCCGTCTGACCGTGAAAGATAATGCAGGCGCCACCGCCAGTGACGACGTGACGGTGACCGTTCGTACGAACACTACGCCAATCGTAAGCGTGGGTGCATCCATACTGAACATCACCACGTCTACCACTACCATCATCGGCACGGCTTCCGACCCGGACGGTACCATTTCCACTTACACGTGGACAAAACTGTCCGGCGGCGCTGCCACCATGACCAATGCCAACACGGCTACACTGAGTCTTAGCGGCCTGGTAACCGGCACCTATGTCTTCCGTCTCACCGTAAAAGACAACAGCGGTGCCACGGCCTATGCGACGAAGACCGTTGTTGCCGTCGTCACCAGCACCAACGCAGCACCGACCGTGAGTGCGGGCAGCGCAAAAAATCTGGTGTTGCCCACCAATTCGACTTCGCTGGTGGGAAGCGCGTCCGACAAGGATGGTACCATCGCATCGTATGCATGGGCCAAAGTTTCCGGAGGTACCTGTACGCTTTCTAACACCGCGTCGTCTACGGCTTCGGTGAGTGGCATGGCGGAAGGTTCTTATGTTTTCCGTTTGACTGTGAAAGATAACAAAGGTGCTGCGGCCAGCGCCGATGCTTCGGTGAGCGTTTCCAAAGGCGCCATCACGCGTTTCAGCTTCAGGCCTGCGGCGGCCAGCATCAGCGGCTGGATCAGCGTGGCGGGTGCACCTCATGCCAGCGTGATCACAGCAACCGATCCGGCGACCACCATCACGGTGAGCAGCGTGGCTACCGGCCAGTGGAACCCTGCCAACTACGGCACGCCGACCAGTTCCTATGCCGGTGGTGTTGCCAACGGTACGGTTCAACCGGCCGCCGTGGTAAAGAACAACTGGTTCAACTACAACGCGGCGTATGGCACCACCGTGAACGGTGTGCTGCAAGGCGACAACCTGAAACTGACCCGGCTCAATCCTGCACACCGCTACACCCTGCAAATGGGTGCTTCGCGTGCTGCCGGCAGTGGGTCAACCGATCAATATGGCACATTCGAATACCGCGTAGGCGGTGTCGTGAAGACGTTGACCGTTACCAATAATGCCACGTTGCAAGTTGAATATGCCGGGCTTGCCCCGAACGCCAACGGCGAGATCGGCATCAGCGCACGCAAGATGGTCGGCAGCGCGATGAACTTTGGCTATGTCGGTTGGGTCGTGGTCATTGACCTGACACAAGAACAAGCGCTGACTGCCAAGGGCATCGCGGTCGGCCGCACGATCGACGTAGCCCTCGCGCCGGCGACGGACGATACAGCGGTTGACTCGACGACGACGGTCACCACGCCTTCGGTAGATGACTTTGTGTTCCTCGACAACCACTACCCCGGTGGCTACGACTACACGCTCGTGATCTTCGACGGCTCCGGTCGTCGCATACATCAGGGCAAGTGGAGCCCGGCCATGTACGAGGAAATCTTCATACCCGGCGAATTGTATATCTACCACGTTCTCCAGAACGGCAAGCGGATAGACACAGGCAAGACGGCGATCGTGCAACGATAACAGTTCCCCGCCCCTGGATTGGGGTGCCCGATAAATGCGCTATCGCGAAAGTCGTCAATGGCTTTCGCGATAGCTTTTTTATGGATAGCCGGCGATGCGTGGCGGCGATTGATTGGACGTAAGACTTGTCGCATCAAACAAGCCTCCCGCTACCCGCCCCTGTCGTATCGATTTCACCATGGGGTAGCCTGGAGTGCAACAATCCGGCGATGGAAGAAAAATCACCTTTCGGGTTCGTAAGTCAGCTCTACTACTCCCGACCTAAAAATTCTGGTGTCCGTTAATTTCAATCCAATCCGCTTTTTCAAATTTTCAAATAAAGGCTTACCACCGCCTAAGGCAACGGGATGAACCGATATCTTATAGGTATCAATAAGGCTCAAGTCTATAAAGGTTTTGATAAGACTTGCACCACCGTAAAGCCAAATATCTTTGCCTCCCTGTTTTTTTATTTCTGCTACGTGGTTGGCAATATCAGAAGAAATGAGGCCGGCTTTTTCGAAGGTTCGGTTTTGACCGGAAAAAACGAATTTGCGCTTTGCATGTATGGCTTGCCACATCTCCTTTTCCGCTGAACTTGCGTTCCCGTCTGGCTCAAAATCTCCCCATGCATCATAACTCACCCTTCCGTAGAACATCGTGTCTACACTTTCGAGGAATGCACCAAAGTTCATATCATCGTCCATGACGCACCAATCAATTTCTCCATTTGGTCCTTCAATAAAACCGTCCAATGTGATCGCAAGATTTAAAATTATTCTTTTCATTAGCGTTAGATTTCTCCAAAACTAAAGAAGAGCTCCCTTTCCTACTTTGGAAAAATGCGACAACCTATAGTTGGGTTGGAGCAAGACCCGTATTCCGTTTAATTTCGTTAGCAAGATGTGAATGGTCGTAGAAGCCACACTCAAACGCAATATCCAACAGACTCCGTTTATGCTCCGCGTTTTTAATTACGGTCAAAGCGTTTTGAAAACGGACAATGTTTGAATACTCTTTTGGAGAAATTCCTATTTGTGTTCTGAAATTCCGCTCTAACTGTCTTATCGATGTGTCGTTCCTTTTGGCTAGCTCGTAAATGCTCAACTGTCCCTTGGCCTTATTGATTTCTTCTAAAATGGGTTGTAGTGGGTTGTGTCTTTGTTTACTCTTATCGATGTAGAATTGGTTGAGATAATTGGCCGGGCTTTTAAGGAACTTGTCGATGGCAAAGGAATGCGCTATGTCAAGTTCAACGGTTTTGTCGATTAGTTCATTTTGTGGTGCGTAACGATAGAAATTCGAAAAAGCGGCTGGTTTCAGACACACTCCCCACAGATGCAGGTTGTCGTTGACATAACTGTCTTTAAACGAAGTCATCGCACCCACGACATAGGTTTTACCGAATTCCATAGTAAATGAGCCGTTGTCTGTGACACAAGCGTCGCCTAAATTAAAGACTAAGCCTGCACATCCGTCCGGAAAAATTCTTTCCCATTGTCCGTCGTGTTTGCCGCCCTTCATTTCCCAAAAGGAATGAATAAAAGGTTCTAATGCGTTGCATGGCTTTGTTTCGTGGTATTCCATGGGTGTGTTGATTTCGGTTTTCACAATGACCGCCAATGTCTCGCGGTTTAACGAAGGAGCATTTTTAACTCCTATGCAATATGCGAATTTTGGCCATAGTCACCGGAGTCCGCCCCAAACTGACCACACGGAAATTTGCCTGCGCTAATAGCCAGACCGTGATCGGGTTATAACCCGCCCTTTAGGGCGGGGTTATAAAAACAAACACGTAACCGTCCGCCGGACTGGCGGACGGACTTCCTCTGTGAAGTGATCTACGCCACAATCCGCGTCACCGTATCCGAATACACAATCGCCGGATCAGACCCCACTCCTGCTACCCGGAACATATACGACCTCCCCGGTTCCAGACCGTCGATGGTCTTCGAGCGCGAAGTGCCGGTGAGCGTCTTCCATTGGGTTTCGTCGGTTACGGGGCTGAGGGCATATTGGAACATGTAGCTCACGGCTCTTTCAATTTTTGAGACACTTACCTTCACCGACCCGGGCTTGTCGGTCAGGGTCACTTTCAGATCTGCGGGTTTTTCCAGCCGGCCGGCCGGTGTGGCATTTTTACGCGCCTCAAAACCGGAGGTGAGCAATATGGACAGGTCATTGTTAGACTTCACCTCTACTACACTGGCCAACGCGCGATAGGCATTTTGCAATACAACACGGGCTGCGTTCTTGGCCGCCGTGTCGGCCTTCGAACCGCTTTTTTGTTTGACCAGGGCCGCCTGAAAAGCCGTCAATGCCGTCTTCATCGCATCCAGTTCGGGGATGGGCGCAGGGAAGTTTGCATTGTCCGTCATTTCTTGGATGATGGATTGAGCCTTCACTTCCAACGCCTCGTCATTCATTTCACTCAGTCTCAAGGCTACTTTCACAATCTTGTTCATAATCGTAATGTTTAAAAATTTTGTTATGCCAGGGCCATTGCCAAACGGCATACCAAATTTTAAAACGCCGTGCCAACGTCATTTTTCTTTCTGCGCGATCAAAAACGATCGACATGTAAGTTTTGAAAACAAAAACAATGCAGTGCCGTGATTTTCTACCGTGACTGCAAATACGTTGCAGCGAATAAGTTGCTTCTTCGTTTACAATGCACTTTGCCTTGTTGAGTACGCTTATTATTAAGAGTGTCTTAAAAAGAATCTCGATCATCTTCTTCAATGTATTGCACAACCTGCGAGACTTTATGCCAAGCCTCAGAAACAATCAACCGGTGATAGAAGAAAAGACGGTCTGAGACATGAAAAAGCCAGGAAGGAGAATGCATCGGGCAACCGGGAAATAAAAAAGACCGGGCAAGAAAATGAAAAACCAGACCAGGAAATCAGAAATCTAAACGAGGAAAGTTAAAAACCCACCCCGAAAAATCTAAAGCCTCATCCGGAAAATGAAAAACCGGATCCGGAAAATCAAAGACCTCACGAGGAAAATCAAAAACCGCGCGAGGAAAATCAATAACACGACCAGAAAAATGAAAATCCTCACCCGGAAAATAAAAATCCAAACCAGGAAAAATCCATAGTCCATCCACAAAATGAAAAACCTGGTTAAGAAAATCGAAAACCGGGTTGAGAATCCAGAACAGGGACGGTTCGACAAACGGTGAACGCACAACACTTCGACCTTGCGCGGGTTGAATCACCAACTTGTTATTATTTCTAAGTTGCCTGTCGCATATTTACAACGTCCTTGAAAGAAAAAGCATACATGTTGCGAACGAAGTATGATCGGGCTTTGCCAAACGGAGGAAGGCAATGAAAAATGACACACTAAAAAATATTCTCTCTTTTTTAAAACCTTACCGGAAGTCTACCGTACCGGGGTCTTAGCCGACGATATTTCGTTGGCCCAACGATATATCGTCGGATTTCAGTAGCGCAACCACGTTTTAAGAAAGTAAATAGGGAAACGGCGGAGGAAAAAAGCCATTGGTTGTATGACAGGTACGGCGTTTTTTTATTCGGTTTGCTTTTTAGTTTCGTTGCACTATATTTCATCCAGTCAATGGTATCTGACGAAAGAGCCGGACAATCGTTAACTCCATATTTCAAGGACAAAAACTCGATATTACTGTTACACTATTGAAAGCATGATGGACTACGAAATTATTGGCGAGGGGTATTTTACAAGCATTCACAGAAGTGCCATTGAGGACATTGTAGCTAGCGGTTCTTACAGCAGGGAGTTGGTATTTAGTTCAAATCCGTGGTCTACGGCACTTCAGAATTATTTGATACTAACCCATAAGCCATCTTTGATTCAGAACATACAAATTGACGGATCACAACAGCTGTTTAACCGATACTACTGGTTTAAGAAATTTTATCACTTGTATTCCCGACGTAACGGAATGGATGCCGGCATGGAACAACAAATTTCATTGCTCATAGAATCGATCGGGAATAAGATCAAAGACTTTAATTGGAGCGAGCTGCAAAGGATTGATGGGACTATTGAAAGTCAGGATTAACTATGATAACATCACTACTTGAATAATGTCCTATGTTAACGTCATGCTTCACCTCGTTTGGTGCACCAAAGATCGCCTGCCTCTTCTCACAGCGAAGGTGAAACCCGCCATCCTCAATCACATCCGTCAGAATGCGAAGATAAAAGGTATCTTCATAGACACGATGGAGGGGCACCTGGATCATATTCACGCCTTTAATAGTATTGAATGCCGAGATGAGCGTTGCCAAAGTCATGCAGCTTATCAAGGGCGAGTCCTCTTTTTGGATAAACCGCGAACGACTATTCACTCACGCTTTTGAATGGGCCGTCGAGTACTTCGCCATTTCCGTTAGCCCATCATCGCTGGAGCGGGTACGGTTCTATATTCGCAATCAAGAGCATCATCATAAAAAGATCTCTTTTAAGGACGAGTATGAGCAATTGAAAAAACACTGCGAGACCCCTCATACGGCCACCACCTGACCCTTCTACGCATTCAGCTACGTCTATGCCTGCTATAGGAGCAGTCAGTCCGCCAGCTGGCGGACCGAGTGAGTGAGATGTCTTTGTCCCCTTTATAACCCCAGGCTTTAGCCTGGGGTTGATCGGTCGATGAAAAAAGGTGCCACAGGAAAGCCGGATCGATCTTCACGGTTCATGGCACCGGCCGTACACGCTGCCTCATGGTCCAACGTGGCGAGCCCCCTCTATCTAGCGTGACGTACCCTTGAGCGAGGTGGCCTAATGGCACTTCGGAGCCAGACGTAGTGAGGGTGCACCATGAACGTTCGTGCTACTTGTGGGATGTGAGCGTGGTGCAGTTACCATAGGTTGCATCAACCCCAGGCTAAAGCCTGGGGTTATAAGAAAACCTTTTTGAGATTGTAGAACGTGGCGAGCCTCTTTCTAGAAACCTTTTGAGATTGCAGATGAGATGCTTTCCAAGCTTAGGCATTCATATTAACCCCAGGCTTTAGCCTGGGGTTAGCGGTGTAATAAAAAAGGTGCCATAGGAAAACTGCATCGATCTTCTCGTTCCATGGCACCAACCGCATGCACCGCCTCGGACTCCGCCGTTGGCGAGCCCGCTGCTTAGGTCCTCGACTTTTCATCCAGCAGACGTTCGTCCAGCAAAGTGATCGCGATGGTGTTGTTCAAGGGCCGCACATGAATGAGCCGGCCCACTTCAAAGCCACAGGCTTCGAGCCATTTGCCGGCAAGGCGTATTTCGGAGAGCTTTGCATAGTTGTGTTTTTTTTGGGGAAAGTTCCAGCGCGATGCAACCGATACACTAGGCGCAGTGCTATTACCAATCAACACTGGCGCGTTTTTTGATAACTTAGCCGCGCGTTCCAACATTTATTCAATAGCCTGACCATCCCTTCAAAACCACCCTGATATGAGCAAAAAATTATCTCCACACCCTTATTATCGCCTGTTCACCTTGTTATGTATAAGCGCATGCCTCTCTGCCTGCTCAGACTCCGACAAGAACCTGGAGACCGCCCAACCCTTGGTCACGCTTGATCCACAGGTCATTTCGAGCTACGCGCCGGAACATTGGGTTTATGCCACCGATGCCGATGGCAACCTTCTGGATATAAAGAAAACGACCAGCCGGGAGCGCCTTGTCCTCACGACCACGAGACCGATTGACCATTTCAACCTGACCATTGTAAATGCCAGTGTCGACACTGACGGAACAACGTATTTAAGTGTAGAGACCTACGCCGATGTAGACAGAGGGTCGACGTTCGAAGTACAATATGGCGCCGGGTTAGACCTGAGAGACCTTGTTTCGGTTGCCTTTAAACTCAACGGCTACGATGGACCGCCACAGGGCGTTTGGTTTACAAACCGCGGCTCGTACACCGGCTACCAGGAAACGATCGCCGGCGGCACCCTTCATGCCAACCTGCTCATGGGCGGCTTACCTTCCGATGTGTTGCTTACCACCTATCGCCACGGCGTGCCGGTATACGCAAAGATCCAGGGTGTCAAGGGTGGCGACCAGATCGAATTGGACATGAATACCAACTTCACCCCCTTCGAACATCAGCGAAAGCTGAACTTTGATGGATACAACTCCGCGAACATAGCCGGTGCCTACCTCGACAGCAGCGGAAAACTTGCCTCTTATTTCAATATTCTCGACACCGACCGTCTTGCCGGATCCCAAGACGCCACAGGCCAGCCCCTGATCGGATACATCGACGGCTTCGACATCTACAAGATGAACTTGGTGAACTACCAGGCCTCCGGCGCTGTAGCCTACCACAAACAAGGCAACCTCGCAAGTTCATTTGAGTCATTCACCATGCCAACGTTCAACTTTAAGTTCCTGGACACCGACCTTCGCCACTTTACCTTCGAATTCTCCGAGGATTTCACGTATTACACCGCCGGCTTCACATACGACGCCGGCATAGCCTCTATGCATTGGACGCTCTACGCACCCCAGGGCAAACCAGTAAAGATTGGAAACATCCCTGCCGAAATAGCGGCAGTATACCCCATGCTGCAGCCTGAAGGTTTTCGGTATGATGGATGTGAGCTAACAAAAGTGATCAACGGCTACACCTACAAAGAAAGCATTCTGCGCCGCCACCCCACCCAAGCCGATGAATTTGAGTATTATTCGTTCATGCCTAATCCTTGACGGATCCTCACTAGGCAAATCTATTTCTTCGGCTTTTCGTCCGGCCGGGACTCGTCCAGCAACGTGATCACGATGGTATTGTTCAAGGGCCGGACGTGAATGAACCGGCCCACTTCAAAGCCACAGGCTTCGAGCCATTTGCCGGCAAGGCGTATTTCGGAGAGCTTCGCGTAGCTGTAGGAGCTTCGGGGAAAGTTTCTGTAGTATACTTTTAGGAGCCTTTCTTTTTGCTTGTTGTTTTTCCTGTCCTCCATCCTCCTCAATTATTCAACACATAAATATTTATTACATGTATAAATATCCATATTATTAACATAAATAACCATATTATGTATAATAAATAATTCAATATGATTATTTATCAAACTGAAAAACCCTGTTTATCAGCTACTTTGATTTTAGAATCTCATTTCCGTTTTCGTACTTGTAATGGATTCTTTAACCCGCTGGTTATTCAAATGGCTGAAAAAATTAACAGGCTCAAGCTCGTTCTGGTTGAAAAAGACATCTCCCAAAAAGAATTCGCAGAGAAACTCAACGTTTCATCCAACACGATATCCAGGATTTGCAGAAATGAGACGCAGCCTTCGTTGAAGTTGTTGAGAGAGATGGCTATTCTACTTGATGTGGAGTTATGGGAGTTGTTGGTGCCGATTAAGAAGCGACATGTGAGTTAGTGTTCGGTCTGTCGCATATTTTCAAAGTCTGAAATGAAACAAGGAAGAGAATTCGAGCAACTAATTGAATCTATTTACAGGGAAATCGATCCTGATTCAAAGGTGACCCGAAATGACAAAATTTTAGGCCATCAGTCAAAAACCCATAGGGAGATCGATCTTTCTATAAGGAGTAAAATTGGCTTACACGAGATTCTGATAGTGGTCCAAGCAAAAGACACTAAGAAGCCAATTGATGTAAACGTTGTGTATGAATTTGTGGGCGTCATAAACGACATCAAGGCGAACAAAGGAGTGCTGATTTCATCTAAAGGTTTTTCAAAGTCTGCGAAGTCTGTCTGCGAAAATTATGGAATCGACATGTTTACCGCGCACGATTTTGAAAATCCAAAATGGACACTGGACTTAAAAATGCCTGTTCTATTGAGCCGCTTTGAAGGAGCATTTCGCCCGGACTTTCGATTTACTGCCAATCAAGCCTATGAAAAAATGAGTAGGGAAAATAGAGCCCCGAAAATCCCGAACTGGAATGACTTTAAGTTCACCGATGACGACGGACGCTCATATTTCACCGCCAGGGAGGAATTTACGAAACTCTGTACTGAAGGTGCACTTGTTTTCAACGGCGTAGAAAACGTAAGCTCTTGTAAAAAAGAGGTCAAACTATTTATCACCGATGGCGTGCTTGTTCCAGTAAAAGAACTTTGTTTCATTTACAAAGTTACAAAAAGGGAATACTATAAATATTTTCAAGTTAAGGAATTCAGGGGTTTAATAGACTCACTGCGGAATATCCTTAAGCCTGTTAAATTCAAAGTTGAGAGCGATGACGTTGTGATAGAAGATTTTCGAGTTGAAAGTATTCAAGGGATTCGGTTAGAGACATGGAATCCCATGTCTCCAAAAGTTAAACTGATCCATCCATACAAGATTTTCTTACACAATCTCCTCATCGGGACGCCGCTTGAGCAACCTAAGTTCAACTTTAGCGGAAAAGACCCTGATTTCAAAGAGTGACAACCAGTGTGAAACAAGATTTCTAAACACTTACCCCCTGGGTAGAGCAAGTCTTCCGGATGCGCGATGGCGTCGCACGTGACTTGTGCCTAACATGTCCACAAGTCCTCTGACTTACATGTGCCGAACGACGCAAGGGAACAATTCTGCATACTTCGTATACCGGCAGTCTAAAGACTGCAAGTGTTTGGCTGCACAAGTCCCGCCTGCAATCGATTCACGCAGGAAGACTTGTGCCAACCTGGGGATACAGTAAGGCACCAATTCTGAAGGGGCTGAGTCCATTTCTTTCGGACGTTCCCATAAGCCAGATAGATCAATTTGAGCTGAGCCATATCCGAGGGAAATGCACCTTTCGTTTTCTCTTTTAATCTAGGTTCAATTTAACTTTGACAATTTCTATAGTATCAATATCGACTTCTGGTTTAAGGCCTTCTATAGTTTGTTTAAGTTCTGGCTCTATTACTCCTGAAAAATCATGTAGTTCCCGATACAAATTGAAATGATCTTCACACCAACTAACAATTAAAGGGCGAAGGTCTCCAGTTTTGCCTTCCCAAGGTGAAAATTCATAATAGTGCTCGATCTCACCCTCCTTAACGTCCTTAAACTGATCTAAATGACGCAAAATTTGATCACTCATAATAAATGGTTGACAGAAGATAAGGGTGCTTGATCTTACTGCAAAAACTATATCCTTTGTCGATTCAATTTTACTATTTTCATTATAAACCAAATCGATAGCAAGCCTTACGATATATATTCTGTCCTCTGTTAATTCAGATGTCGTGGCAAATATTAGCGAAAATCTATCAGCAGCGCCACTTTGAATAACTTGTGATACTTTACGATATATCGTGTCCGAACGTTTGGCCAAGTCAAGATTAACCATATATGATCCTGATTCTGTAAACCCATCGGCAGCCGGGCAATGTATTTCCGTGATATGTATATAGTTTATACTCTTAATTCGAATCACAGCTTCCTTAACGAATGCTACATTCTTTGAGATATTACGCAACTTAATGTCAATCTTTGCCCCATTGGCATAATTCCAATCTCCAGTCTCTGTTGAATCATTTGTCGGAACAATACCGACATCTACAATTTCGAAACCTTCAGATTTCTCAGCAAGCTTGTCATATACATCAAATATGTTTTTGAACAAGTCTGTTGTCGACATTAGAATGCCAATCACAAAAACCACTAATATATACCAAGATCTTTTTTTGATCTTACCTAGCCAGCTGCCGATTTTCATGTGGGCATAGTCGAAAAGGTTCTTAATAGCTTACCGCCAACGTCTTGCTATAAGGCGTTTGTCTTCCTAAATAAAGGTAAACAAAAGAGGGCAAATGACCTATAGCTCCTGTTTGACGCCATGTGTTCATAGCTTACTTTCGTGATGAAGCATTTAAGTCAAAATACTCCTATACACGTTCGTCCAGCAAGGTGATTACGATGGTGTTTGTTCAAGGGCCGGATGTGAATGAACCGGCCCACTTCAAAGCCACAGGCTTCGAGCCATTTTCCGGCAAGCCGTATTTCGGAGCTTCGCGTAGCTGTAGGAACTTCGCGGGAAGTTTCTGTAGCATACTTTTAGGATGCGTTCTTTTTTCGCGTTGTTCTTCCTGCTTCTTATCCTCCCTGATTTTCAATACAAAGACTCCAGCTTCTGTTCTTCTATTGTAGTTATCCCCCGTTATGTAAATGCACATTTACTTTGACAAACTCGTTCGTGAATATTCTAAAATGTCTTGACGTGATTAGCATTCATCCAATTGTCAAACAATTGCTTTAGACCTGTATTTCTCTTTTGTCATATACTTTTCATTTGAAAATAAATACCGTAGATTTAAAAAGTAGACGATATCTTTCATCATTTTCTATGCTAAAAAACGCACATAAAGTGGCCTTCCTCGATGCGGTCAAAGAAGAAGGGTTCAATCCATATGACTTTAAGCCGATCGAGAAGAAAGGAGTCTACACCTTATCATATCGAAACACATCAATGGAGTTCTCAATGTATGACTCTACCTTTGGGCCAGATTTTTTCGATATAGTCCCAACTAAATTCTCTGCCGACCAGCAATCAATTGACGATCAAAACATCCGCTTTGATAGAGTCATATATCGATTCCGATTCTGGTTGAAACAACACGTCAAAGCGTATATAAAAGATCGCGAACTTGAAGACCCTTGGAAAAATCTCGATAAAACAACAAGTGAGGAATTCTCGAATTCAGAGACGTTCACTGCTCAAGAGGTAAAACTCTTGGAAGCAAAACTTGACAACTTTCCTACATTAGCCAAATCACTTCCAATTGACCCTAGTCAAATGGAAATTTTGATAAATGAGGTCAAAGAACTTCGTAAAGACCTAAATACCTCCAAGCCCAAAAAGAAATGGTTTCGGGAGTTCACGGGCTTCCTTGTTGAAGCAGGGAAATTCATTCTAAAAGATCCGGAAGAAAGGCAAAAGGTCTTTGCATTCCTCCAAGACCTTGTCGAAACAGCCAAACATCTATTACACTGATTATACTAAAATGAAAAACCTGCTTGCCTTCGCCCTTATTTTTGATTCCTTCAAATTGTCCACGGTCAAGGAGGTATAGACGATCTATTAGGGAGGCCAAGGCATCAAATTGAAGAATTGAAACAGGATACGTTGTATACGAACGTCCTGACAGGCGACTACTATTGTCTATCATTTATGCTGGTTGATACATCAAATCCAGTAATTGGAATGAAATACTACTTCGACAAATCCGTTCCCAATAACAACACTACATGTCGTTCTATTAAGCTCGATGCGAGGCACAGTCATTTGGATTATCTAATAAAAAAGGTAAAGGGTGACTTTCCATTATATGATGCAAACACCGGAATCTACCATACCGACAAAATAGCCGCGATAATTGTTCCAGTCGATTCAAACAAAATGAAGTTCGGGGTAACGTATTTCTACTATAAAGATCGAAAGGCCTTTCGCAAATTTAAATAGTTCATCTTCGACCGTGGACGGCATTGTGGTTATATCGACTCCATTGTCACCAATCATAACCGGCATCACCCTCAGGTTGATAGCATGAACAACGCCAATATCAGCGACAGTTGAAGATCAACTCTGAACGCTCCTCGAAGAATCTAAAGCAGTCTTTAATTTTTGGGAATACCCTTCGTTTGGATTTTGAGCTGGTGCGATGCCTGCTGCAAATAGAAAAATATCGAGGCTAAAATGTTTCATTTAAATTCATATTGCGGTAGTGAGTTTATTCGTACATATTCAAATTACGTCTCAACTATTTCTAATCGCCTTTGATACAATTTCATGCAACACAAACAGTCTTTTCCTCCCATATACCGGACTATGTCTTCTGAGATCAAGCGCATTGAGAAATTCATCTGGTTCAGGAATATACTTCATTCCAAAAGACCCTTTCACCTTTTCTTTATAATCTCTTAGCGACTTTTCACTTGCATGCGCAATGCGGTTCCGTATCGCATTGAGGGTATCTAAATATTTCAGATCATCAGTTCCCTTCAAAAAGGCGAATGGATTCTTATTTTTCCCTACCAATCTGTTGCCTTGGCTAATCAAATCGGCAATTGTTCGAAAATCAAAATAGTCCTTATTTCCTCTTGTTAATACTTGCGACAATCCACGCGGTATGGACTTAATTCCTTTTATCCCATTTTCGGATATAAAATGAGTTGGGTTGTGGTTCAGGGCTACAATCAATCGCAATTCTGCATAGCGCTCCCAAATGGCATGAAGTTCAATTAGGGACATTGCGGCCACCCATCGCAACAAGAGATAATCCTTTGATCTGACTGTTACCTCGAACAATTGAAACCGCAATTTCGATAGTTCAACTTTCCTTAATGAGTTCTTCTTTAACTTAGGTAGATCGGTTTGTTTAGGCATAGGGTCGATTTTAACTAACAACTTTCAATCGCAAATTTCAATAGTTTGAGGTTTGATATAAGTTACTTTGTACAATTGCCACCATTGAATTCAACAACGACTCTAAAAGGTCACCGTTAAATGCAAATGCGAAAAAGCCTATTGGTTGTCCATTTGAAAATTGGTACTGCGTTCCACTAAACGTAACCGTAGTACTTGGATCATTGTGCACACCGTTATTATGTACAGTGTTTCTAATTAGCCGAGCAATTTTATAGGTCTCTAAATATTGTCCATTTAAATTGAAACGTGCTAAAACGGCTGGATAAATATTGCCAAATGCCGGCTTCGCCTCTGTCAAATTACAAAAATATCTTACCATTTTGCGCATTTCTGACTCAATCAGAGATACGATACTAAATAGAAAAGAAAACTTTAAGTACGTGATCTGATGATTCTGGAATGTATGAATTTGATTAATGGGTGCCATAGGCATACGAGTCTGCCAAAATTGCGGATTAAAAAATGTATCAATAGTCGCAGTTAAATTTAAAACGTAGTCCCTAAACCCCGCCAATGGTACAGCCAATCCACTCGTCTTATTAGTTCCTAAGCCAAAATTATTTTGAAGAAATTGAAGGGACGGGCCGGCCGTTTGAGTTATCCTATCGATTCTTGAAGCAAACAGTTGAAACTGCTGTTGCTGTGGGTACATTGGTGTTATCATAACGTTTTGATTGAGCATTCTAAATAAATTTACCAAAATTTTGCAATACTTAGACCCTCTATGTCATACCAATGATTTTAGTAATCCTGTATCTGATTAAGGTAGTTAGTGGTTTATTAAGTCCAGAGTGAATAAATAACTACCCCTCATTCAAACAAAAAAAGCAGATCAAAATGACCTGCTTTTGCTTGGGGTTTGTTCCCCATTCTGTTCCCCTATTTTTTCGTAACTGCGCGTGACACGTTGTCTGATGTGCCCATAAGGTCTGACCTACGCGTGTCATGCGAGCAGTTTCTGCACACCTCGTATTTGCGCCTTCATCCTCGCTACCTTTTGACACTTAAATGTTCACTCTATCTCTTAAAGGGCTTTTTCTATTACTCAACAAATCCTCCCCAATAGACATCATCCCTTCATTATGAGAACCACCCCACAAAGCTCTTCCATACACATAACTTGAAGTATACTCCTTCCAGGTCGTACAGAATTTTTTCAAACCCTGATAGCTTGCTTCCAAATATTGTTTAAGTTCATTTTCCGACAGATAGCCCATATCAAAACAACATCTGGCTATGAATGAAGCCCGGCCATAATTCCATGCTGCGTCTCTTGTTTTCTTCAGTGCAGCATAGTTTTCAAACACCCCATCTTGTGCCGTAACTTCCGGAATTACGTCTTTTAATTTCCTATAGATTTGGAGATATTGCTGGAAGCTGTCTTCGTCGCCGGGCAATCCGGATTTTAATATTTCAACATAGCGCTCATTATTCTCATACGCCTCATACACAACAGAAAGATAAGGGTCAGTGTTCCGCTCTATTAAACTGGCCAGTATTTCCCTTCCGTCTTCGCTGCTATAAATATCCCAATACTCTTCCAACAATTCCCTGATTTCGTCCTTACTTAACCCCGTCGTATAAGAGTTTAAATAGGCCGATTGTTGCGCGGCATACATGGAGCCTACCAATACAAAATCAAGTTGCTCTCCGTGTAGCGGTTGCTTATCATTTAGCTGCAAATCCGAAAAAGCCTTGAATAATTTCGTCAGAAAACCCATAAAATATCGGTTCGTTATAAATTAGAAAATCGAGATTTTAATTCCGCCAACAACCCCTCTCCCACTACCTGGTACTTGGCCCTGATCTGATGTAGTTTCATCAGATTCAACACATCCGATGGATCTACCGCATATCGTAATCGATCGTGAATTTCAAGCGTCATGGGTTGTCCGTCGATATCAAACGTGATGAGCTGAACTTTGGGCAGATCTGCTTCGGCTTGTTTTGCGTAAAATCCAAGTTGCGTTTTTAATACTCCGCCATCTTGTAGCCGGGCTTTTTCTATGCGAAAATTATCGAAGACCAGGTGCTCTTCTAAGTCACCGTCTGTATCGGCTGTAAGGAAATGCAAATCTTTGCCACTCAAAACCCAAAACGCATCGGTTTCTACCCGCCTGAGTTTTACCCCAACCGTTGACAGCGCTACATTTTTTAGTCCATCACCGATGAGGTCTTGAACTTTATCGGCTGTGCTTTGCGGTACAGACCCGGAACTGAAGGCATCAATGGCTTTGCCGCCCATCCAGGTCTTCAGAAAAGAAAAATCGCGGTTCAATAACTCATCTTTGTATGACGCATAATGCCCACGTTCCTGGTCAAGATTTATTTCAGCTTGTGCAGCACGGTGACGTTTTTTCATGATCACCATAACCACTAAACTTACAATAACTACGGCTACCGGCGTTAAAAAAATGGGGTCCATACAGGTTACGTTAAACGTTCGTAGGTCCTACTTCCTCTTCTTTTTTTGAAGGAATAACTCCCCAGATCATTGCCCCGATGATCAATAGCGCTACGAGTTTGCCTCCATACCGGGTGTAAAAAGACAACTTATTCAGGTCTTCCTTATTTAGCTTTTCTGCTGCTAAAATGGCATCCAGTTGGTCTTGGGGGATATCATAATACGTGTCTGATTGTGCATCATAGCCCACCAGTTTAGGTTCTTCGGTGACGTATAAGGGAAGAAAATAAGCAATGTTGAATTCCTTATGAAAGGTCGCCAGGTCCATAAAATTGCCATGTTCTACTTTAAATTCTTCGGTATCGGGCAAGTCATGCACTTTGTTCAATACTTCTCTTTCTCCAAAAGGAATTTTAAGTCTTGCAAAAACAGAAGTTGATGAAAGGGCAACTAGTAAAGCGACAAACAGGGGGCGGATCATGGCAATCATAGTGGTTTATAGGTTTAATTTAAAATCAATAGCTTAAGGGCATTTAGCCTAACCGTAATTTAGACAAAAACGAAAACGAGTCTAGCGTAGAATATCGACACCGTTGTAAACTCATCGCTAATTTTCATGCAACACTCCCGATATTCAGGGGGGTGTATGTTACGAGAGGAATGGGATAGCCGTATAAAGCCCTCCATTGTACTCAGGGATCGATTTAAAAATTGTTCTCTCGCAGCATTTTTTTGTGCTTCCGCTGCAATTGTGAAGTAAAGGTAGGGGACAGAATGAGGTCAAATGCAGGAGATTGATATCCGCGGGGGGTGGGTTGATATTCGCGTGGTGCGACGGGATATACGCTGGGGAAGGGAGTCATTGTCTCCTTGAAGCTTGCGCTCCTCTTATGCAGAACTAAAATAAAAAGGTCGAAAGCTGTTGTGTAGCTTTCGACCTTTAAATGACAGTTTATTCTTTTTAATCGGCTGTTCTAGTATCCAGGATTTTGTACTAAATATCCTGGTTGGCTAGAGGCACCGTCCATTGCTTTTTGAGGGATCGGGAACAATCTTTTGTGTGGATCGGCGTCGGTTTTGCCGGTCCAGGTTCCTTCGTATTGGCCGAACCGGATTTGATAGTTTCTTCTCAAACCTTCCCAGTACAGTTCAAATCCCGATTCGCGGAACAACGAGGGCAGATCAATAGAAGTCAAAGCCTGTGGTGTTTGGTCGGGGCGTGCGTTTCTGGAAGTTCTCAAGGTGTTGACATCGGCCAGTGCGCCGGTATTGTCGCCATTTCTCAACTTCGCTTCGGCTCTCATCAAATAGACCTCTCCCAACCGCAGCAAGACCAGATCAACGCTGCTGTAGGAACAGCAGTTGGTGGCGGTGTGGCTGAACTGATACTTTGAAAATCTATATCCGGTGTTGTGGAGACTACCCTGATCGGTAAAATCAACGTTGAGCGTGTGGTTGACATAGACCTTGTTTGCGTCGGCATCGTTTAGTTTGATCACGGGGTAGATCTTCACCGTTCCATCGGAGCAAGTCAATATGTTACCGCTCTTGTCTTTGCGGGGGCCCCAGATCACACCGCGAAGAAACCCTCTGTTGATTTCAAACTTTGTAGCCGTTACGCAATAGTAATGGTCCGCATCGTTCGTCGGGTCAACGCCGGTCAGATCTTTAAGGTTATCGGGTATGATCGTATTTTCCTGATAGAAGCGGGCATCTGCTTCGGCAGGATCCACGGGAGTATAGGCATCGACCCAAGTCTTAATAAATTCGGGGGTAGCTGCCGCTGCATCGGTTCCCCGGGTGTTCGGGAATTCGGGGCGTGGGATCAGGGCACCGGATATCGGCCAATAGGCCCATCTTTGCTGGTCGGTTTCGAGTACACCTCTTTGGTCGAGTGCGAAGATCAATTCCGTGTTGGTATGGTTATCGTCGTTGAACAGTGAGAAGTACTCGGGGGCCAATGTATGCGCCCCACCGATGATACTAGTTGTGTACTGTATAACTTTATCCATGTCCTCCTTCTTAAAGGCAGGCGTTCCGTAGGGATCGCGATAAACGGCAGCATTCAAATACAAACGTGCCAGCAATGCGCTCACGGCATCTTTCGTAAACCTTCCCGGGTTGTTGGAATTGCTCATCACATCCACTACCGACAAAAGATCACTTTCGATATAGTCGATTGCTTCTTGTCCCCTGAGAATTACGGATTGCTGATCGGCAGTCTCTTTTTTGAAAGCAACACCCCAGTTGTCGAGTGCCAACATGTTGAGGTATGCTTTCACGGCGATCATTTCGTTGAGCGCATCCTTAGCGGCTGTATTGCCTTTGTCAACTTCCGGCTTCAATCTGTCTAGCGCCACCACTGCCCTCTGCAGACATAATGTGATAGCGGTCCAGGAGTCTCCAACCAGGGCGTTGCTGGCGGTTGCCAGGTGTTGGTGAATGGCTATGTATTTGCCTCCGTCATACCAGTCTGTTCCGCCACGGTAAGGAAGGATGGCCTCGTCGGAGGCGATCTCCTGAAGACCAAAATTGACCGTGTGCATCCATACCTGACGCATCATACCATAAACCGGTGCGATCGAGCCGCTGACAACTTCTGCCTGGCCTGTTCCGGTGAGAGACTCATCCAGAATTTGTTCATCCAACGACGTGCAACCGAAGAATGCCAGTAAAATAATGATCGGTAGTGCTTTCTTATATCTTATATTTTTCATCTGATTTCTTTTTCGAAGTGATACTAAGCGAATTGTTGTTTTCCTTTTAGAATGTCACGTTAAGGCTGATCAAAAATGTTCTTGCTTTCGGATAGGTAAAATAGTCTATCCCGAAGGTTTGAACTTCGCTGATGGCCGATCCTGTGTTGATCTCAGGGTCAAATCCGGTATAATTGGTGATGACGAACAGGTTTTGACCGGTTAGCGACAAACGGGCGTTCCGGAATATGTTCGACAGTCCGACTTTATCGGATGTCAGGTTGTAGGAAAGCGTTGCATTGTTCAATCTCAGGAAAGAGCCACTTTCCAAATATCGCGTGGATACGGTATTGGCGTTGGTCGTCGATTCTTCAGGGTACTGAACAGCAAAATCCGTTGTGTTGTTGGACTTAGACAATTGCGCCTTGGTGAACAGGGTCATGGCGGTGTGGTTGTAGATCTTGTTTCCGGCCACGCCATTGAAGTTAATGCCCAGGTCGAAATTCTTGTATTTAAAGTTCAGGTGATAGGCATAGATGAACTTCGGAATAGCACTACCGACCACGGTGCGGTCGTTGTCGCCAATTGAACCATTGCCACTCACGTCTCTGAACTTGTTAAGACCGTCGGCGCCAATGCCATCAAATTGGAACATATAGAATGCGCCAATGGGCTGATTATTGATATAGCCGTTGATGGTGGCACCGGTTTGTCCGGAACCTTGGGCCGCTCCGGTAGTCAACACCGTATAGGGCGAGTCTGTAACCTTGTTTTTAATGTAGGTAACGTTACCACCGATGGTATACGAGAAGTTGCTGCCTGCATTACCATTGTAATCCAACCCGAGCTCGATGCCATTGTTATGGATCTTCATGTTTTTGGCGTTGGTCCAGGTGACGTCCGAATTCGAAACGGGATCTGGCGGAGTAACTTTCGCCAATATGTTAGAGGATTGCTTGTTGAAATAATCTACAGTACCACTCAGCCTATTGTTAAAGAACGCGAAATCAAGGCCTACATCGATTTGTTCAGATGCTTCCCATTGCAGGTCGGGGTTCGCCAAACGCGTATAAACAATGCCGTAAGGGTAACCTCCGATGGCCGTTGCGCTCGGATCCAAGGGATACGTGTTCAGACTTTGCGCACCGGTGATCAAGCGATCTTCCGAATAGCTGGCTTGACTGAGCTTGGCAGGAATCTCCTGGTTACCGGTTTTACCCCAGCTTGCACGAAGCTTCAGGTTGTCGATACCCGAGGTAGCCATAAAATCTTCTTTGGCGATGTTCCATCCCAGGGCAACGGAGGGGAAGGAGCCATATTTTTTGTTAGCCCCAAACTTGGAAGACCCATCGGCACGAAGGGTGGCCGTAAACAAATATTTCTCGTCGTAGGTGTAGTTCACTCTTCCGAAGAAGGATTGCAACTCGTTCTTCGTGGCATCGGCCGTTACCGTTGTCGGGTATACGGCTGAACTGGTTTGGTCCTGGTATTTCGGTTCGATGTTGTTGTTGGCGAAGCCGGAATAGGCAAACGTTCTATTTTCGATCAAAAAGCTTTGGTAGGAATGTCCCGCCAACACGTTGAGGCTGTGAACGCTCTTGTGCCAGTTATAGTTAAGCGTATTCTCTACGAGCTTGTTGGTGTTTGAGTTGATGGACGTGGACAATGTGCCCTGCGAAACGTTGTTCTCATTTACAACAGCCGGAAAGGGCTTGTACTGCTGGTCTCTGTTTGTAGAGGAGTAGTCAACACCCAGGTTCAGCTTATACACCAGGCCGTTAAATAATTCTATTGACGGTGCAATGCTCGCCAGAATGCGGTTGTTGAGGGCCTTGTCGCTGAAAAGATTATTCCTTTGCAGAGGATTCAGCGCATTCGTTGGCAATAGCGTCGGGCTGCCGTTGGTGTAGGCCGGAATGGTAGGATTCAAACTCAGCATGTCGCTGATGGTAGAATTGATGCTGGGGCGTAAGTTTTCGGTGTGAGACGCCGTCAGGTTATAGTCGATATTCAGTCTGCCGTTGATGGCCTTTTGATTCATGTTCAGCTTGCCTGAATATCGTTTCAGGTCGCTATTCTTTAATATCCCTTCCTGATCCTGGAGGCCTACAGACGCATAGTAGGAAAACTTCTCGCTGGTCGCTCCGCTCATATTAAAGTCGAACTTCTTGGACAGGCCGGTTTGCGTTAATTCTTTTTGCCAGTCGGTATTTCCGCCACCGTCGTACAACGTTCCACCCTCGGCCGGAACTTGCATGCGAAACTCGTCGGCGCTGAACACCTTTATCTTATTGGATAGGGAGGACCAGCCTGTCGACACGGAAGCATTCATTTCCGTTTTTCCGGATTTTCCTCTCTTCGTCGTAATTACCACCACGCCGTTTGCCGCTCTGGCACCGTATATGGCCGCAGCGCTGGCATCCTTCAGCACGTCCATGCTTTCAATATCGGAAGGGTTAAGAAAGTTTAGCGGGTTGGTGTCGAGGCCTTGTGTGGAATTGTCGAGCAAAAAGCCATCGATCACGTAGAGGGGCTGCGTTCCGGAACGGAAGCTTCCCATACCACGGATAATGACATTTTGAGCAGCACCGGGCTCACCGCTCGTCGTGGTGACGTTTACGCCCGAAACTTTTCCTTGTAAAAGCTGCCCCGGATTGGTGACAACCCCCTGGTTAAAGTTCTCGCTCTTTAAAGAAGAGACTGCACCCGTGACGTCAGATTTTTTCTGCGTACCGTAACCCACCACCACAAGCTCCGCTAAAGTCGACAAGCTTGAGGTCAATGACACGGAAATTTGCGTCTGTTCTCCCACGGCAACTTCCTTTGTTTCCGCCCCAACAAAGCTAAACACCAGGATAGCATTGGGCGACAACACATTGAGCCTGTAGTCACCATTCGCGTCGCTCACGGTTCCGTTAGTGGTTCCTTTTTCCAGGATGTTTACTCCCGGCATCGCCGCGCCCTCTTCATCTTTTACATTTCCAGACACTACGGTTCCTTGCTGATACATGTAACCTTTCGCCCATACGTCTTGCGACTGTAGGGTGACAAAGGACAATACCCCCACTGCCAAAAAGGACTTTAAGCCCAATGCCGGCAGTTGGCGCCCCACACGGAGCATTTGATACAGATTTTTCATAGAAAAGTTTTAGAAATTATGGATGGTTGAATGAGTTTTCCATTGTAAGCCGTCTCCAGGCCAAATGAAATTCAAAGTAAAAGAGAAATAGAAAGGGGAAAGAAAACTCTCCGTTAAGCTTAGGTTAGTGATCCACTAAGCTTTGAGAGATTAATTAATGAAGATTTCACGCAGGGCGCGGGTTTCATTTGAAAAAACAGTTACACCTTCGTTGAGATCTCCATTCAAATAACCTGCATGCGTTCGCAGAATTATTTTCGTTGCCGTTTCAGGAACGGGGGTTTGTTCCCGGATGACTTCCAAGCCAATCTTGGGCTTGCCCTGTGCCTGCAACATGACGATAGGTATGAAGTATGCGGAAGTGGCGGGATCGATCCCGCAATACGATACACACTTTCCAGGCGTGCTCCTTCACCACTAAAGGATTGATCTCACGCGGCCTTTCAAAACCTCGTGGATGTTCCGTTCAAAGTCTCGAAATGTCACTGCTTTTGGAAAGGCGTAGTTAGCGCCGTTGGAAACAAGCCTGCTCATGGTGCTGTCATCCATGGAGGTGGAGAGGATGGCAACGATCGATTCATTATAGCTAACTCTCCTTCGGATCTCCTTCAATACTTCCTCCCCGTTCATCTTGGGCATATTGTAATCCACAAAAATAAAATCTACGGGTTCGCTTCGCGTCGAGAGGAAGTGGAGCGCATCTGACGGATATGAAAAATTGAAACAAGCAGCGTCTATAAATGACTCGATAACGTCCTGTAGTATGTCCAAGTCGTCTTTATCGTCATCGATCAGTACGGCCGTTTTCATAACGAAAATTAATAAGCAGAATAATTTTTGTAAAGCGGGAAAGCGCAATTTTTTTAGCGGGTAACTTGTTATCGCGCCGTTAACCCCTCAACCCTTGATCAATAGTCCGACTTCACCAACTTCCCTTCCGGGCTCACGGTACCAGTCCAGGGAAGGCTTGTACCATTGGGCGTCGGATAGATCTCGCCGTAGATTTTCACCGGGCCGCCTTGCATCAGTTCCATGCCTTTGGTCATGTAGGTGGCATTCGGATTGGGCAGATAATTGAACTGCGTATCGTAGATCACCTTTCCGTTCCCGTTGACCAGGGCCAGCCTGCCGATGCCGTATGACTTGGGGTGATGGTAGTACATGAAATAGACCACACAACCACCGTCTGGTGTAAGGATGTGCATGCCCGATGAACTGATGGCTTGTTTAACGGTGGGGAGCTTTACTTCCCAGATCTTCTCACCGCTGCGCGTCAATTTTGTGATCACTTCCTCCGAGGTTTCGTCATCAAGCCAGCGGCTGCCGGTGACGATCACGTTTTTGTCGGACGTGATGGTTACGGAAGTAGCATTGCCCATGTCGTATTGCGGCGGATTGAGTTCGATGCCGTTTTTGCCGGCGTACAGTTTACCATTCGCAATGGTTTCGGCCCGTTCAAGCCGCTTGGCCACGGAGCTTCCGGGTTCATTGGGCTTGATGTTTTCCGGCAGGCGGTGAATGAGCACGGCCGTGGCGTGGTTCAGCGTATCTTTTGGATCGGTTGTCCGCGAGATCAGCAGGCGGCCGTCCATGATGGCTTTCAGTCCGCGCGACATTTCCGGCTTGCTGTACAGATCGTCCAACATGACGGACGTGATCAGTTTCAGGTCGGTGGCACTGCGCACATCATACACCTTTCTTGGACATTTCTCTTCATCATAATCCACCAGGAAGTAGTTACCCGATGGGGCCAGGAAGAAATTGAAGATGGTGGTGGTTGATTTGATTTGCGCCACAGGTTTGCCCGTTTCCAGTTCGATCTTCACCACTTCCCCGGTTTCGTAGCTCCCCAGGATCATGTACTTCGAGTCAGGTGTGATCACGTGGCCGTAGGGTACATCCGGGATCCGGCAGGTCTTGTATTTCTTTTTCTGCGTATCAATGATGTATGCCACCGGCTGGGCATCCTTAGCGTCTTTAGGATATGATCTCCTCCAGGCCTTGTCGCCGTATTCACTGAGCACGAGCCAGCGTCCGTCCGGACTGATCATGGTGTGATCGAGGTGGAGGTAATGCTCCCGTTTTGGCATGTCCAGGGTGAACAGCGTATCCACTTTCCGCGTCTTCAGGTCGAACCTGGCCAGGTCATAGCGCGTTGGCTCGCCCGTTCGTGAAGCGTAATCCACCCGGTGTGTGATGGCGTAGTAGTAGTAATTTTCTTCCCGGTCAGCGCCCATCGGATAGAAAAAGTGGAGATCGTCCACCTTCCCCAGCGACACCAACTCAGACCACTGTCCTTTTTCGTGATCATACTGACAAGCAAACTCGCCCGTATTCTTGTAGTTCACCCGCCGGTCAAACTTCACGGTTGAAACTTTCCCGTTGTAATGGAGCACGTCACCGTTAAAGACCGTTTTCATGGCCAGCACTTCCCTGTGGCTCGCCGGGAACTTGTCCATCGGCACGACCAGGTTCGTCACCTTCATCGTTTTGTAATCCAGCATTTTCAGCAAGCTGGCCCGCGTGCCATCCGCTTGTTCCACCGTTACCCGTCCCAGTTGAAAGTAATTCGGACTGTTGATGGGCGAAAAGCTGGACGAGAAACCGGGCTCCCTTCCGATCACTTCGGGCTTAATGATCTCGATGTTCCAGGGGATCTGGGCGTTGGTGGGCGATGCCAGCGATAGCATTAAGAGTGCAGTGGATGTGGCCTTCAGAAGATTCATGCTCAGGTAATTTCGGTATTTTAGACAGGGTTAGAGCAAGGGTTTTGCCAAAAGTTGGGTGCTTCTTCAGGCGTGCCGCAACCCCTCGGACCCTTCTCCATTTTCGTGTTTTCCTCGTTTTTCCTTTGACGTACCCGCCCGAAAGACAATATAAGATTTGACGATTTTGGCGGCTAATTTTAAAATTATTTCAATAAATAGGGCAAACGGCCAGAGATTCTCGGCATCGTTTGCGGCCTCCATGAATTATTTGTAACTAGGCTATGCAAGAAACCCTAAACCTCTGAAAAAGGCATTTGCCATATTCTTCCTGTCGATCTTCCTGTTCAACATAGGAGGATACTACCTGGTCTATTGGGTGGCCAAATCCCGGGCGCAGAAAGATCTTCTCGTTCGCCTGGATGCAGACAATTATTCATCAAACGACCTCGTGGTCTTCTCCGTCCCTACCATTTCGCTTCCTTACACCTTACAACAACAGGGCTACGAAAGGGTGAATGGCGAATTTGAATACCAGGGCGAGTACTATAGCCTCGTGAAGCAACGCCTTGAAAATGACACGCTGTTTATGGTGTGTATCAAGGATCATCATCAGAAGAAACTGGTCAAGGTACTGAACGAGTATACCAACCTGGCCAATAACTTACCCGCAAGCGCACACCATACCCTGGATTCCTTCGGAAAACTATTTAAGGACTACACGTCTGCAGAATCAGCGGCTATATCCGCCGGTGCAGGTTGGTGTATCCTACTTTCCTCCTTTGTTGAAAAAGACTATTCGCTGCTCCAGCGCAATGAGCCTGTGCTCTCCCCTCCTCCCCGAGGCTAGCCATCTCCCTCACCTTTTCACTGCGAAAAGGTCTATTCTCTTTATATGACAGTAAATTTCAATTGGTCTGATCCAAGGGTTTGATCCGCTTGGTACGATTGCAATTTGTTGTCGTCTTTACTAATCAAAATCTTATTCCATTTGCCAAAATTTTACTCCAATGAAAAAATATATACAAATTTCAATGCTCTTGTTTTTCATCTGCACCGGCGCTGGCGTTTTTGCCCAGGGTTGTGTGGCTGTTCGCGCGATGGGCGGCATTAACCCCTTGTCCGCTACGGGTTATACCCTTCCTAAAGGTCATTTTCAGATCGGAACAAACTATCGCTATTTCCATTCCTTCAGACATTATGTAGGCACAGAAGAACAAACGCAACGCCAACATACCGGCGGTGGCTTCGACGCAAACGGAAATGAAAAAGGAAACGCTGTCAATATCTATTCACACGCGATCGACCTCAGCATTTCCTATGGTATCAGCGACCGTTTCCAGGTGAACCTGGTGATCCCTTATGTTCACAATGAACGTTCGCAGGTATTGGCCACCAAAAAAGATCCCGCAACCGGTCAGACCTTAGAAGGAACCCGCTACAGTGTGTATGCTCAAGGACTCGCCGACATCCGGATGAGTGCAAACTACTGGGTATTTGATCCTGCCACACATCAAAACGGAAATTTGATGGTTGGCCTTGGTGTGAAGCTGAACACGGGAAGTCATTCCAAAACCGATGATGCCATTGCATTGGATCCTACGACGAAGCAGGTGATCACACAAAATCAAACGATGGACCAGGCCATTCAGCCCGGCGATGGTGGCATTGGCATTTCCGTTGAAATGCAAGGATTCAAACAAATCTACAAACGCATCTACGCTTTCGGTACCGGCTATTACTTGTTCAACCCCAGAGAATCCAATGGCACTTTCAAGTCAGCGCCCACCGTCGTAAAGGATGCAAATGGAAATGTCCTTGGAACGCTGACGGGCTACAATGTTTATGCTTCACCGGATCAGTACTTTGTACGCGCAGGCTTCATGACGGCTGTTGGAAAGAACAGAAACGTGACATTGTCTGCTGCCGGAAGATTTGAAGGCATCCCCGCCTATGATGCCTTTGGTGGACAGGTTGCCTATCGCAGACCCGGCTATGTTGTCGCCGTCGAGCCTGGCGTTTCCTATCGCAACGGAAAGCATAGCGTAAGTTTGTTCGTGCCCTTCAACCTGGTGAGAAACCGCATTCAAAGTGCCGCCGACAAAGCCAATCAAAACCTGCAAAACTCTGTGATCACGGATGAATCACAAAAGGTTCATGTGCAAGGTGATGCTGCCTTCGCTGATTATTCCATCAACGTGTCGTACTACTACCGGATCGGTAAGTCGTAGTAGTTACCCCAAATGCAAGACCCTGTCACGCTGTGCGAGAAATCGCACAGCGTTTTTTTTGCGTTGATAATAGATTGATTTTCATAATTTTGCCACATGGCAACACGAAGCGTATCCAACGTTCCAGAATCCATTACAAAGGATCTGAAGCTGAAAGGTTTTAAGATACACGCATTACCGGAAACTGCAGATCTATCCGCTGCGAATGGCCGGCACGCGGTCGTTCAGGGAAGGCGCGATTTTTATAAAATGGGTTTGGTAACCGGTGACATGACTCTTTATTATGGTGATAGGTTGTTAGAAATAAAGGATACCGTTCTGTTTTTTGTCAATCCCAATATACCTCATTCTGTTGTGCGTCATTCCAAAAAAAGAAAAGGCTATGCCTGTCTTTTTACCGAAGCATTTATTGCCAGCAGGGAGCGAACCGAGATCTTGCAAAATTCCCCGTTATTCAGGTCTGATGGAACACCCGTCATTCAGCTGGACAAAGACCAGGCTGCCTTCATGACCGGACTTTTTCAAAAAATGCTCTCCGTATACAGCAGCAATTATCGTCATAAGGACGAATTGCTCAAGAACTGTTTAGCCCTCATCATTCACGAAGCCTTAAGAATTCAGCCGCCACAAAACGGACGGCAACACAAGAACGCGGCCACCAGAATTGCCTGGTTGTTTATGGAATTACTAGAAAGGCAATTCCCCATCGATAACACAGAACAGCCGCTCAGGCTCAGGACGGCACAGGACTTTGCCGGGAGCCTTTCGGTCCATCCAAACTACCTTAACCGCTCCGTAAAGGATGTTACCGGCAAACCCACCTCTGTACATATAGCAGAACGTATCACCGCAGAAGCGAAAGCCCTTTTACTCTATACAGATTGGAGTGTGGCCGACATTGCCCATGGCCTGGGGTTTGAATATCCAACCTATTTCAACAACTACTTTAAACGGGTAACCGGTGTTACTCCCCAATCGCTCCGGAAACGAAAAGTTTGAAAATCATACTTTATGGTTTGATTCTCGTTAGCGTGGAACTCCGCCCTATGTGGAACTTTGCCTCATAAATTTTAAATAAAAAGTATGAGAGTTTTAGTAACAGGCGCCACCGGAAAAGTAGGCAGCAGATTTGTTTCACGCATTTTAGCGAAAGGCCATGACGTTCGCATCTTAGTGCGCGATGCTGTAAAAGCATCGGCATTGGTTGAACTCGGCGCCAAGGTTGTTATCGGGGATTTAAATAGCCCGGATACTTTACCTCCCGCTGTAAAAGATATTGACGCGGTGATCCATATCGCTGCATTCTTCCGAAGCTTTACCGACAACGAAGGGATTATAAAGACAAATCACGCAGGCACCGTAGCGCTTGCCCAGGCATCCATTGCTGCAGGCGTCAAAAGATTTATTTTCACGAGTACCGGCAATGTCTATCGCCCGGACAACCAACGGCCTTCAAAGGAAGACGATTCGCTTGACATGAATGACCCCAGGGCATACTCGTCCAGCAAAATTGCAGCAGAGAATGAACTCCTGGCGCTTCATAAAAGAACAGGCCTTGACGTACGGGTACTGCGTCTAGGTTTTGTTTATGGTGATAGAGATCCTCACATCGAAGAGATCATACCTGTATTGAAAAAATGGAAACGTCACTCCGGGTATAGAATGCACATGGTACATCATTTAGATGTTGCCCAGGCGTTGACGATACTGCTTCATACCGACGGGCTAAATGGTGAAATATTTAATGTGGCAGATGATGCACCGATTAGCTTATATGAACTTGTTGATTCTTTTGGGCTAGCCGGTGATACTTTCGATCCTACAGAAGGGCCATTGGCTAAGCCTTTTGAAGGGATCATGGACATTTCAAAACTTAGAAGCATGACCAATTTCAGACCACTGGTGCCGAGTTACTATGTAGCACGTGATCTGGATATTTTGTAGCGTCGAGTGAGGCGCTTGGCGAAATCCTTTCGATGATCCCGGTAAAGGGTGGGCTTCAATGCCTCCGTTCGCTACATTCGCTACGCTCACTTCATTTGTTTAAAAGGATTGGCCGGGTGAGGCACGAAAGGAACCGACTAGCTTGAAGTCGGTTACTCTAAAGCTGCGGGAAACCGGCGGACTTGTCCGTCGTAAAGGTCGCCAGAAATAGAACGCAGGCACGAAGAGAAATTGGAAAGGTCGCCTTCGCTAAAGCTACGGCGACCGAAGGCGGGATTACCTGCGGTGATCCCGGTATGGGGTGGGCTTCAATCCCATAAATGCCCCGTTTGCTGCGCTCACGCTATTTTTGTTTAAAAGAAATTTTGCTCGAGTGAGCACGAAAGGAACCGACTAGCCTAAAGTCGCCTACGCTAAACCCGCGGGGACTGGCGGACTTGTCCGCCGTAGGTCGCCAGAAATAAAGCTCACACACGAAAAGACAGGTAAGTTAAAATGAAAAAGGTCGCCTTCGCTAAAGCTACGGCGACCGAAGGCGGAGAGGGCGGGATTCGAACCCGCGATACCCTTTCGAGTATACACACTTTCCAGGCGTGCTCCTTCAACCACTCGGACACCTCTCCATTTTGGTGTTTTCGATGTTTTTCCTGGAAACGGGACGCAAAGAAATCAATAAAAATCGCAGTTTCCAAACCTCACGAGGTCAATTCTCCGGCCAGGGAGAGACCAATCAGCTCGCGGGTGCGTTCGGGGCCGTATTGGCCTATTAAAAGCATCAATTTGGAGACGGCGGCCTCGGTGGTCATGTCGGCGCCGCTGATGACTCCAATTTGTTGGAGGCGTTTGCTGGTTTCGTAGCGGCCCTGGAGCACGCGACCGCCCGGGCATTGGGAAATGTTGAGGAGAATGATGCCTTGTTCGATGGCAACCTGCAGCTCTTCGATGAGCCACGAGAGCGTGGGGGCGTTGCCCGAGCCATAGGTTTCCACCACGACGGCTTTCAGGCCTGGGATGGTCAGTATAGCGTTGACCACCTGGCGGTTGATGCCGGGGAAGAGTTTGAGGATGGCTACGTTGGTTTCGAAAGTGTCGCGCAATTCGAGGCTGGTGGACCGGGGGGTGGAGCGGATCACGGAAAAGTTATAGTCGATCTTCACGCCGGCTTTGGCCAGGGGTGGATAGTTGCCGGAGTCGAAGGCGTCGAATTGCATGCTCTCCACTTTCTTGGAGCGGTTGCCGCGCAGCAGTGCATAGTCGAAGTAGATGCACACTTCGGGCACGAGGGGAATGCCTTCCTGGCGGGCCGAAGCAATGTCGAGGGCGGTGATGAGATTTTCGCGGGCGTCCGAGCGGGGTTCGCTGATAGGGAGTTGGGCGCCCGTGAAGACCACAGGCTTGCTCAATCCTTCCAGCATGAAGCTGAGGGCCGACGCCGTGTAGGCCATGGTGTCGGTGCCGTGCAGGACCACGAAGCCGTCGTGGTTCGCGTATTGGTCGCGGATGATGTTACCGATGAGACGCCAGTGCTCGATGTCGACATTTGACGAATCGATGGGGTGTTCGAACGAAACCGCCGTGATCTCGAGGGCGAGGTTTTTCAGCGTCGGCAATTGTTCGAGGATGTAGGGGAAGTTGAAGGGCACGAGCACGCCTTCGCGGTCGTAGGTCATGCCGAAGGTTCCGCCGGTATAAATGATCAGGATGCGGGCGCGCGACTTGCCCGGCAGCGCGGTATTGATGCTGACGGTGTTGAGGTTCATCATACGGAAAGGTTGAACAGGGCGAGGGCGTTACGGGTGGTCATGGATCGAACGTCTTCCAAGGGACATTTTTTTACGGTGGCAATCTTGTCCGCCACCAAGGGTATATACGACGGCTCGTTGCGTTTGCCCCGGTGCGGCACGGGGGCAAGATAAGGACTATCCGTTTCCAAAACCATATGATCGAGGCTCACGGCTTCCAGCACGGGCTCGAGTCCTCCATTTTTAAAAGTAGCCACGCCACCGATGCCCAGGTAGAATCCCAGTTTGATGATGCGCTCGGCCTGCTCCACGGTGCCGCCGTAGCAATGAAAGATCCCCGAGAGGCGTCCATCCTGAACCTTCTCCACCAGGTCGATGGTCTTGTCCAAGCTTTCGCGGCAGTGGATCACGATGGGGAGGGAATATCGCTTTGCCCATTCGATCTGCACGTTGAAAGCCTCGACTTGCTGGTCCCAAAAGGTCTTGTCCCAATACAAATCGGTGCCGATCTCCCCTACTGCGGCAAATTTTCGTTTTGAAAGCCAGTTTTCCACGAGGTAGAGCTCGCGTTCGAAATCCTTCTTCACCGAACAGGGGTGCAGGCCCATCATCGCGATGCAGGTTTGGGGTGAGCGGCTTTCGAGTTCCATCATGCGGTCGATGGACGTGTGGTCCACGTTGGGCATGAAGATCTTGCCGATCTGCTGCTCCTCGCACCGGTGCAGCATGTCGGCGTAGTCTTTTATAAAATCCTCGTGATAGATATGGGCGTGCGTGTCGACATAAAAATTCATGCCGCAAAAGTACAAGTTCTCCGGGAGGATGCGCGCTTTGGGGTGGTAAGAAAATTGACGGATCTCCGGTTAGGTATTGTCTATGCACATATTGCGCATTATACATAGTCTTGTGTATGATCAGGGCTAAAGCCCGGGTGGGAATTACGTTAACCCAGACCTAAGGCCCGGGTTATTCGGTAGACAAATAGGTTATAACAAATACTTCCGGAAGATGATGATGCCGATCACCACGGCCATACACGACACCACCAGCACGGCGCCGGCGGCGATGTCTTTGATCTTGCCCGCCAGCGGCTTTCGTTCCAGGGTGACCAGGTCCACCAGCGACTCGATGGCCGAGTTCATCAATTCCAACCCGATGACCACCCCAATGCAGAGGATCACGATGCACCATTCCTCGGGTGTGATGCTGACATAAAACCCGGCACCAATCACCAACAACGCCACGGCGATCTGAGCCTTGAGGTTGCGCTCGCCGGAAATGGCCGACGATATCCCTTGAAAGGCATAGACGAAACTTCTTAAAAGGCTTTTCATATTTTTTTTGACAATGATGTAATCGAACAAGCAAACGCAACGAACGACATCAAATTACTTCCCATCAACAAGTTCTTTTTGCCTTTGAGGTTTACCCAACGATTCAAATACGCTATCCAACGTGCCGGCTAACAACGCAGGGTCTGCGGGAGACTGTGTGAAGCCCTTATACTTTTTAGATTCCTCCAACGCGACGGCGAGGTTGAACCGGTGTTGTTCCTGCATGAAGGCCACGCCTTGTTTCATGAGTCGGGCCGCCAGGTATTCCTGTTCCGTCTGGCCTGGGGTGGGAACAAAGATCGCCCGCTTCTGCAAGGCACTCAAATCCATCACCGTACTGAACCCGCTCCGCGCAATGACGCACGATGCCTGTTCCAACACGGTTTGTAGCGCCGCCCCGGAAAGGAAGTTAACACAATTATCATTGGATTGCTCCTCCGCGGCAGCAGGAAGTCCCCGCACCACAAAATATCTCAGACCCGACGCCTTCACCTGCGGCACCACGATGTTCTCGAACACAGTGCGTTGCGGCTCGGGTCCGGAGAAGACACAGACCATGTCGTACATGGTCTTTGCCGTATGCGTTGGGATGAATCTTGATTGCGGGCCGATGTAGCGGACTGCATAGTTCGCCTGGTGTCTCCCAAAGGTGATCAAGTCTCCGGCCAGGGCATGATCGCCGGGAAAGTCGGGGATCCAGCATTCGGTGAACTTCCGGATGAAAGAATGGTTGATCCGGCGGATCCACGGGGCCATCCAACCAAAGCGTTTTGGCATGAGGATGTTGCTTTGATGCGTAATGAATATGCTGGGCGCCGACGCGGTCCAGCAGCCATAACGGTTGTCGGAAATGACGAGATCGAGGGCGTGCTCCTTGACATAGCGCTCCACGCAGGCATGCTCTTCACGGATGGCGCGTCTGAACTTTGAAAGTTGCCGGGCCATGCTCCAGGCCATGCTCCGCGTTGCAGGGTATGACGGTTGATAGCCGGGTAATTCCAGGAAGGTGAGTTGTGGAAACTCTCTCTCCAGGAGTAAGCGGGAATCGCCGCTGCCGGCAATAAACACTTCGCAGCCTCTTCGCTGCAACTCACGGATCAGCGGGATGCAACGGGTGGCATGCCCGAGGCCCCAGTCCAGCGGCGCTATCAGTACGCGTTTGGTCACGAAAGTGTTTTGAATTGAAAACCTTGTTGCGTAAAATGATCGAGCACGCGCGGCAACGCATAGGTCATGTTCCGTTCGGCTTTGAGGCTGTCGTGGAAAACGATGATGGAGCCGGGGCGTATGGCGTTGATGGTGTTCTTCAGACAACGCTCGGCGCTCAGGTGCCGGTCGTAGTCCACGGAAAGCACGTCCCACATGATGATCCGGAAATCGGCAAGTGCTTTTATTTGGCTTCGGGTGATCCGTCCATAGGGAGGACGAAAGAGCGCCGGCACTTTGGTGTACCGGGCCATTTCTTCCTGGCACTGTTTTATGTTTTGCACATAGTCGCCACGATTTGTTCTCCAGCCATTCATATGATTGAAGGTATGATTGGCCACCGCATGTTCCTTGGCAACCACGTGTTTGAAAATGTCGGGGTGCTTCCGGACGTTATCACCAATACAAAAAAAAGTAGCCTTGGCGTTGTGCCCCGCGAGCGTGTCCAGTACAAATTCTGTAGGGCCGGGAACGGGTCCGTCATCAAAGGTCAGGTACAATTCCCGCGATGCGTTTTCTATTCTCCAGGTGAGCGAAGGATACAGGAAGGGAAGCAGCGAAGGTGTCCGGTGAAGCATAGATCAAATCCCGATATAAAATGACCGACCATGACCGGTAGTATGCCTACCGTGCAACAAAAAAACTATCCTCCTACCCGGCACGAAAGGATGGTGATGTCGTCGTTGTATCCGTTCTTGCCTTTGAAGTTGTCGAGGGCGACGATGATGTCCTGGTGGATGGTCTTTAACTCTTTGGTGTAGGTCAGGTCCTGTTTGAAATAATCCAGCAACGCGTCCACGCCGAATTCAACACCTTGTTCGCTTCGCGTTTCGGTGAGGCCGTCGGTGTAGCAGAACAGGAGGAAGTCGTCGAGGTCGGTCACGAAGCCTTCGTTGAGGAACGGCAGGGGGTGCATGGCGCCGAGCACGGTCGAGCCGTCTTCCAGCAAGCGCAAGCCATTCTTTTTGTCGATCAGGATCGGCGGATTGTGACCGGCATTCACATAGACCATCGTCTTCAACCGGATGTCGTAGATAGCCGCGAAGAAGGTGATGAACTTCTCCCCCTTTGTATTTTCCAACACCTGGAAGTTCAACGCTTCGATGATATCGGTCAGGTTGGGTGTCTGTCGTAACAGCGTGCGCAACGACGCCTGAAAGTTCGACATCATCAACGCGGCGGGTATGCCTTTGCCGCTGACGTCGGCCACGCAGATGAGGAATTGATTTTTGTTGATGGGAATATAATCGTAGTAGTCACCGCCCACCATGTCGTGGGGAAGGTAGCTGGCTTCCACTTTCAGCCGGTCGGTGTTGGGCAATTTGTCGGGAAAGAGAAACTGCTGCACGTCGCTGGCGATCTCGAGCTCCTTGCGGAACGATTCCTGTTCCAGTTGCTTGCGCACCAGCTTTTTGTTTTCGATCGCAACGATGATGATGTTGCTGAGCGCCTGGATGAACTTGATGCCGTCTTCGTTCTCATAGCTCTGATCGTCCATCTCCAGGCCGCCGACAAACACCAAGGCGAGCGTGGTGCTCTTGTGGGTGACGGGGATGATGATGTCGAACACGGTGAAGTCGCACTGCTCGAATTCGCGCAGATGCGTAATGTCTTGTATGGTCTTGAAGGCCGGCAACAGGTTGGCCTTGTGAAAATGTTTCTTGGTGCCGAAGCTTACTTTGCAGCTCCATTCATCGTCCAACACAAAGAGGGCGAGCTTCTGGATGTTGAGATTCGAGCGGAGCGTGAAATTATAGATCTTGTAGAGGGATTCTTCCGATAGATTACTGTTAATAGCCTGCGTGATCTCGAGCAGCGCATTGAGCTCGAGTTCTTTGATTTCAAATTTAGCTTTGAGGGTTTGTTCTGTCATGTTACGGTAAAGTTAATCTGAAAAGCGAATTGAACACAACGTTTTTGCCGCTCCTAAAAATGTTTTACATCGTTATGACTGATCGTGAGCGACTTTAGTTTTCTCCCCTTCCACTCAAACGTATGAAAGTTCGAAAAGACACCGATTGACAAAATATAAAGTGGATACAAGACTTGTAACGAAAGAAAAGCGGGCCAATTCCAGGATAGCCGGAGAATATCGGATATGCTTCTCAAAAAAAAGTATTCCAACACGGCCTTGCCCACCCACAACCCCAGGGCGACACCCGCATCGATACGCTGCATGACTACTATCAGCGGCAACAAAAAGACCAACGCCTGGAAGGCCGCAATAAAAAGTGCCAATGCCTTGCTAACAAACGATTGGTGATGCCGCCACTTTCCTGCCCAGCGAATCCGTTGGTGGATGAATGCGCGCAGGGTTGGGCTGGACGCTGTGGTTACCAGCGTACGTTCGTCGCCGGAAAAAGCAACTCCTCCGGGAAAATGTTGGGCTATCTTTCGCAGCAGGAATTCATCGTCGCCCGAGGGGATGTGCAAATTGCCTTCATAGCCGCCCACCGCCTCAAAGGCATCTTTCCGGAACGCCAGGTTGGCCCCGTTGCACATGGTGGGAACACCCAACGCCATCGTGCCCGCGCCCGAGCCGATGAGGCTGGCAAACTCCAGGGATTGGAGCGCGGAAAAATAATCCTTGCCCGGTATCGCCACCCCTCCAAAAACCATTTGCACCCCCTCCTTCTCAAAGCAGGACAACAGCGTCGCGATCCACTCCGCCGGCACGCGACAGTCGGCATCCGTGGTGATGATCACCGCTCCCTGCGCCAACTGAACACCCCGTGTTAAGGCTGCCTTTTTACCGGTGCCTGCGTTACTGATCAGGCGTATGTTTGGATGCTCCTGGAGATGACGCCGGACGATGTCGGCCGTGTCATCCTCGGAATGATCGTCGACCACGATGACTTCATACAGCGGGTGGGTCTGCTGCTTCAAATCGTCCAGCAACCGGGCGATGTTCTGTGCTTCATTGCGTGCCGGCACCACCACGGTCGCCCGCAACCCTGACGGGACGCCCGGCTTTTGTGCCACGGCTTTCTTCCACCCGACGAACAACACGATCACCAGGATGAAATAAAGCGCAAAAAAAAGAATGGTGACGGTGGTCATGCGTGCAATTTCAGAAATTTACAAACGCTCCCTATCTTGGGCCGTGGTAAATATGGCAAAAGAAAAGATCATCCTCGGTCTCGATCCGGGCACAAACGTGATGGGCTACGGGCTCATCCTGGTGCGCAAGCCCAAAGTAGACCTGCTCCAGTTTGGGGTGATCCACCTCAGCAAATATGCCGGCCACGAGCTGCGGCTCAAGAAGATCTTCGAGCGCGTCATCAGCCTCATCGACGAGTTTAGTCCCGACGAGGTGGCGCTGGAAGCTCCTTTCTTTGGCAAGAACGTGCAGTCCATGCTCAAGCTTGGTCGCGCGCAAGGGGTGGCCATCGCTGCTTCCCTGTCGCGCGAGATCCCCATCGTGGAGTATGCCCCCAAGAAGGTCAAGCAGTCCGTGACCGGCAATGGCAACGCCTCGAAAGAGCAAGTGGCGCGGATGCTCATGGCCCAGTTTGCCATCAAGGAGCTCCCTAAACTCTTGGACGCCACCGACGCGCTGGCGGTGGCCTTGTGTCATCATTTTCAAAAAGGAGAAACCAAAGCAAAAGCCAAAACCTGGGAAGCGTTTGTCAAGGAAAATCCGGGCCGGGCAAAATAAAATTAATACACCGCCGCGGGCCGTTGCCAAACTCCCCGGCATTCTATCTTTACGAAATTTCTCTCCATGAAGTCCCTTTTGGTTCTTTGTTTCAACGATCTGAAGAACGACGCCCGCGTCACCCGGCAGATCAATTTTCTGAAAGACAACTATCGTGTCACTGCCGCCTGTTTCGATGCCTATCCCGACCCGGCACGCGAGCTCTATATCCTCAAAAAAACCAACCTCACTTTTTTCCGGAAAGCGATCACCTCCATCTTCCTCCTCCTGGGCATCAACCGCATTGCATACGCGCTGCTGCACGACTACAAAACCTACGTCGCCCCACTCCGCGAACGCAAATTCGACATCATCATCGCCAACGACATCGAAGCCCTCCCCATGGCATTCGACATCGCAGGAAACCATAGCAAAGTCTTTTTTGACGCGCACGAATATGCTCCCCGTCATTTTGAGGACCGCCTGTATTGGCGAATTTTCTTTCAGCGTTTCAACACCGCGCTTTGCCGGAAATACATTCCGTTGACGGCGGGCATGTCCACCGTCGGTGTGGGATTGGCCACCGAGTATGAAAAGCATTTCGGCGTAAAGCCCCTCATCATCACCAACGCCTCACCGTATGTGCAGCATACGCCAAAGCCCGTCGACCACTATCCCATCAAGCTCGTCCACCACGGCATCTTCAACATCTCGCGCCGTCCCGACCTCATGCTGGACATGATGGAAGGGCTGGGCGATCGCTTCACACTCGATCTCATCTACTTGCTGCCCGGCCACGCCTCACCCCAAACCCAAGAATACTTCGAAACCTTCAAAGCCCGCGCCGCCGCCATGGGCAACGTCAAGGTGCTCCCCGCACTGAAGGGCAGCGAGATCGTGCCGACGCTGCATGCGAACTATGACATGGGCGTGATCCTTATTCCCCCCGTAAATTTTAATTATGAGAACGGGTTGCCAAACAAGCTTTTCGATGGCATCCAGGCGCGCCTGGGCATCATAGGAGGTCCGTTAAGAGAGATCGCCCAGATTGTGAAGCGTTATGATATTGGGGTGGTTTCGGAGGATTTTACTGCGGAGGGTATGACGAAGGCGTTGAAGGCTTTGACGAAGGAGGATGTTACACGTTTTAAGATGAACACGCAGAAAGCTGCGGAGGAGTTGAGTGCGGAACATAATCAGGTTGTGTTGCTGGAGGCTTTGAAGAAGTTGGGTTAGTTGCAATGCCTGCCATTGTTGTGGTTGTGTCATTTGATTGTGTGGTGGTGGATGCTGAATCGAAGTTGTTGGCGGGACGCCAACAACTGGGTAATTGCGACGTGGGTTGGGAGTGGTATCATTGAATTGTTCCCCTCGGTGTGCTCCCCTCTAGTATCGGCTGGTTGGTCCCTCGCCGATCCTTATCGGTCAGTTGCTATTTTTATAGTCAGTCCCATAATCATACAAAGCCGCATACCAATATATCCACCACCGTTGTTGGTGTCCCACCAACAACTCTACTCGGTGTGTGATCCGCATGAATAAGGCACCACCCCCATCACCGCTCCTTCCCAACTGCGGGTTAAAATATCAGCCGTATCACCTCAAACGCCTCCGCATATTCGCTGCCAATCTGCACGCCACGGGCTTTGGCTAAGGAAAAAACAAATTGTTCCGAGATGTAATCACGGTGTTGTTGTGACTCGTAGGCTTTCAGTGCGTCGCACTTACGGCGGATGTGTTCTTCTTTCAATTGCACGAAGCAACTGGTGCTGAAGGTGAGATTGTTCCAGATCAGTTCGTAGCCTAGGATGGTGCGTTGTTTGAAGGCGCGCAGACCTTCTTGTGCTACCGTGCTATGGTCTTGATGGATGTCGTTTAACGACGGCAGCAAGACGAGGTCGGGGTTGATGCGTTTCCGGAGTTGGATCAGGCCTTCGAGGATTTCCTGGCGCACGTAGTTGAGCTTGCGCACCTCGTAGTTGTAGATGATGAGGTTTTCGGGTTTGATGCCCAGGCGGAACGTGGCGTTCTTTACTTCGGTTTTCAGGATGTCTTTGGGGAATCCTTCGGGTACGGATTGTTCGGCGGTGGAGAAGGCAGCGTAGTAGACGTCGGCTCCGGCTTCGATCAGTTTGGCGATGGTGCCGCCGGCTCCCAGTTCGCCGTCGTCGGTGTGAGGTGCCAGGACGAGTACGGTCCTGAATTTGGTGATGTCCATGCGGATAGTTTGAGGGGGAAATTTAAGGATTAAAAATCAGGGGACCTTGTCTTTGGCTATATTCAATTTGTGATCAACCACTAACCGATCCACTCTGGGATATGGCTTTCGCCTTATTCACCAAATAACTCCTTATAAAGGACCAGAATCCGCTCATGGGCAAAGACGCTCGCAATACGCGACTTGTTCGAACCGCTATCCCGTATCACCTTTCCGGACGACACCTCAGTCAAAGCATGCCACTGAATATTTAACCGGGTCAGATCGGGAAGCGAAATGTTTTTATCATTGAAGAACACAGGCTTGTTCATATACATCATCATCAAAATGTTTCCATACCCCTGGGGGCGAATGGTGTTCATGATGAGTCCATCGGTTTTGGAAAGCAGCAACAGGTATTCCTCGAACTTCATATAACGGTCAACAAATTCCAGGGTGCCGTGACGATAGTGGAGATTCTTTCTTAGAAATTTTATGTAGCGCGCGTCGCCATAGGAAACGGGGATCAGCAGGTGTGCCTTCACTTCTTTTTCATCGAGATAATTTACAACCTCCAGGTGATTGTTGGCCGGTGAGCCGGAATTGCCAAGGATGTACACCGGCGTTTCATGATCTTCATTTTTGCCGGTGACCAGTTCATCGATTTTATGATAGGCCTGGTTGTTCTCATAAAAGAAGAAACGGAAATCTGCCGAGAGCGGTAGATGGTCCTTTGCAAAACGATACTCTTCTTCCATCCAGGTGAGCACGTTCTTTATTTTCGAGAGGGCCTGACGGCGATAGGGCGTTTGGGTTAGCCGGACCTTTAGTTCGTAAAGAAATTTTGTTAACGACCAGTCTGGGTTGACATAGCGTTTCAGCGTCTCGGGTCCATAACAAAGTTTTTCCAGTTCTCTCAGGTTATACAGATCGCCTCCCCACACCATCCAATGCAAGGATTTGAATTTGTTTTTGGCTACCCAGCGATACAGGAGCGGTGTAAAGTAATGGATGAATACCTGGTCGTACTGGGAAGTATCGCCGACGATTTCCGCAAAGGAAGCAGAGTTCAGTTTGGCGAAGGGCAACTCATAACGGATCACCTGGAGGCGTTTTGCATTGGTGCGCACCACAATGCGGTTATTTTCCAGCGCGCCGATCTCCCTGAGGTTATCGTAGAAAGCATTTATAAAACTGCTGTCGGGAACGATGTGAAGATTCATGCGAAGAGGTTTGCCAGGTCGAGTGGTGACAGGGTTCTCCGGATCACTCCGGGAACGCCGGCGATCACGCAATTGTCGGGCACGTCTTTCGTGATCACCGCGCCGGCACCAACCACCACATTCTGGCCGACGCGAACCTTAGGCAGGATCACGGCATTCGTTCCCAACACCGAGTAGCTGCCAATCATGCAACCACCCGTTATCCGAACGCCCGGCGACAATTCGACAAAATCACCCACCACACTGTCGTGCGACAGAGTGCAACCCGGATTGATCAAACACCCGGCGCCAATGGTGACATGACTGGTGATGACCGTTCCCGAAAGAATGTTGCATCCATCACCCATCCTATTTTCAAAGCGCCCGATGTCGGTGTTGGGGCTCACGGTGGAGGTTAGCTTCCCTCCTGCGTCCAGAAATTTTTGACACAACCGGTAACGAAACACGGGATTGCCTAATCCCAGAGTGAATCGCAGATCGCCGGTTTGTTGAAAGACTTTTTTTACTTCATCCATCGTGCGCAACACGGGGAAGCGGTTCACTAATTTTTCAGGAACATGGCTCGACAGGTCATCGAAAAAGTAGAGGTTCTCCAGGTCGTTGCATTGGGCCAGGATCTCCAGCACTTCCTTTGCAAAACCTTTGGCACCGGCAACGACCATGCTATATCAATTGTTTTGAACCCGTAAAATGATCCTGAAAATCATATCGATCTCTTCCGGCGACAGCGTGTCGTACAACGGCAGACAGAGCACGCGTTTTGCCACCGAATGCGTTACTTCACAAGGCGCCTTTTTCTCCACGTAAGGAAGATCTTCCAGCGACGGGAAAAAATAGCGGCGTGGCGTTACCCAGTTTTGCTGAAGCGTGTCCACGACGCGCAACAAGAGTTCTTCCGTGTTGAAGATCACCGGGTAATACGCATAGTTATACGTGACGTGGTCGGGCACCACCGGGCGTGTACCCTGGAAGGTTCCCAAAAATTTATTGTAGTGCTCCGAAAGCTTGCGACGTGTTTCGATGATCTGGTCTACATACTTCAGATTGACCAATCCCATGGCAGCATGGAACTCTGAATTTTTTCCATTGATGCCAAGGTCGGCAAAACGTTCGGGGCCATCATGACCGAAGTTGCGCAAGTAGGCCATCCGTTTCAAAAGCTCGGGGTCACGCGTCACCACAGCACCACCTTCGATGGTGTGATAGAGTTTGGTGGCATGAAAACTGCAAGTACTGACGTCGCCGTATTCAAACACGGATCGTCCTTTGTATTTCACACCAAAGGCATGTGCGCCATCGTAGATCACTTTGAGGTTTCTTCTTTTGGCGATCTCGTCGATCACTTCTACTTCACAAGGATTTCCGTATACGTGCGTCGCGAGGATGGCGGATGTGCGCGGCGTGATGGCGGCTTCGATCTTCGCCGGGTCGATGTTGCAGGTCGCCGGGTCGATGTCGACAAACACCGGGGTGCAGCCTTCCCAAACGATGCTGCTGGTGGTCGCCACATACGAAAAAGGTGTAGTGATGATCTCCCCTTTCAGGTTCAGCGCTTTGATGGCGAGCTGAATGGCAATGGTGCCGTTGGTGACAAACAGCAGGTGCTTGAGCCCCAGGAAATCTTTCAGCCGGAGTTCCAGCTCGTTGACAAGCGGTCCGTTGTTGGTAAGCCAGTTGCGTTTCCAGATATCTTGCAGATACTGCTCGTATTCTTGGATCGGTGGCAAAAAGGGTTTCGTGACGGGGATCATTTACGTTTGAAAATAGGCTATTCCCAGGCAATGTTACAAATTTCTGTCCTTATCGCTTTGCCTGGAGGGGATTTATGAGCTTTAATTCTTTCCGGTAAGCCCACCAGAGCAGTCCCCCACAACTCAACACATAAAGCACGTGCATGCCCGTGGGATAGAATTTTGCCACGGTCGGCTCCAGCAAAACGATCGTCACAAACATGATCAGGGGCGCCATCACGATCTTAAAGAAATTGAACCGAAAGACAAACCGTTTCATATTCATCCGCAACAGGATCACCTCCACCATCACGCTGAGCAACGAGGCCACAATGACACCATAGACCTGGAGGTAGCGGATCAAGACGATCATGCCGAGGATCTTCACGGAAGAGATGATGAAATAGATCACCGGCAAAGGCTTCGAATATTTCAAGATACCATAGGGCACAGAAAAGAAGAGCCGCATCGTCCTGAACAGGTAAATGAGGGCCAGGTAAGGTATGTAGTCGATGGCTTGCTGATACGACGGTTTGCGCACGAATAGCTCGATGCCCCAGGGAAGTGCCAGGATGCTTCCGCACACCATCAGCATGACCACCGCCGTGAGGCCGTGATAGTAGCGGTTCACTTCCGGCACCGACCCTTTCTCCTCCTGGGCGATGAGCGTGCTCACCACCTTCGGATAAAAAGAGTTGTGCAGGCTGTTCATCAAAAGCTCGATGGGGATCAGGCATTTTATGGCAAAATCATAAACACCCACATCGCCCAGGAGCAAAAAGAAAAGCATGAGGATGCGATCGAACTGGTTGATGACCCACTGCTGAAGCTGATACAGGAAGGTATAGGCATTAAAACTGAACGAAGACCGCAGCCAGGCAAAGTCATAGTGAAATCCAAATTCCCTGAAGATCCTGAAAAGCGCCCACAGGCCTGGGATGAGCGACGCTATAAACCGGCCGGTAACGGGTCCGATAAGTGTGCCCGGATAAAGTATCAATCCCACAATGGTAAGCGATGCGATCAGCGAAAATGAAAACACATTCGACCAGAAAAAAAGCTCCGGCTTCTCGCGGCTTTGCAACAAACTGCTGTGCACCTTGAAGATCGCCTGAAAGATGCCCGCCCCAACCGAAACCAACCCAAAGGGATAGAAGGAAACATTTTTATTAGACAACACCATCCGGAAAACGAAATCACCCGAAACCGTCAAGATCAATCCCACCCCCAGGCCTGCCAACAACATAAAAACAAAAGCCGAGCTGATAAACCGCGACAACTTTTCCGGGTCGCCCTTCAGTTCATGGAAATGGATGTAGACGGAGGTATCAAAGCTGAACGTAACCAGGATCTGCACCAGCAATGAAAACACCAGGTACACCGACAAGGCTCCGTACAAGTCGGTCGACAGGTGGAGAATATAAAAAGGCAACAAAATAAATCCACTCGCCAACGGCAGTGTGCCGGCCAGCGTGTAGATAAGGGAGCTCTTGATGAAACCTTTGCTGATCAATTTTTCTATACTTCAGGATGACAAGAAAGCGATTTACAGAATTTCATAAAATGTATAGCCAGCCTCATAGCAATTCCGTCAGTTTCTTTGTGATCTCGCGACGGGAGTAGTCCGTGCCGGAATGTTTCTTGAGGGACGCCGTGGCATCTTTCCATTGCGCATAGTGAAAGGCAACGCTCGCCTGAATGACGTCACCTTTCTCGCCGTCGATCATGTCGCCGGCGCCGGTCGCGTTGAGCAGGTGCGCGGCGTCACCGTCTTCGGGGCCCGTGGCAATGATCGGAAGACCGGTGGCCAGGTATTCAAACAGCTTGCCGGGCATGTAGCCTTCTGCGTCTTTGTAGCCGGTGAGCACGAGCAGCAACAAGGCCGCGTCGCCATACTTGCCGATCAACACTTTGTGGGGAACACTCGGTGTGAACAGGGTGATGGAGGAAAGTATTTCAGAGGCCATCACAAAGGCCCTGAACTGAGGATGTACCTCGCCCACAAAATCAACTACCACTTGCGCGCGAAATTGCGGGTCCTTCTTCGCCATCGCCTCCACCGCCCGCATGAACGGCCGCGGGTCGCATTTTTCGTTGACGATACCCGCGTGGCGGATCACAAATTTATCCGGCCGGCGGATCGTCAGCGATGCAAAGTCGTCTTGGTCATAGCCGTTGGTCAGTAATTTCACCGGGCGCCCAGAGAGCGCTTCGAATCTTCGTACATAAAACGGCGTGATGGTCGTCACGATGTCGGCGAGCTTCAACACGCGCGCCTCCCATTTCCGGTGTTGGTTTAGGGCGCGCGGGCCCACCTTCAAACTTTCCAGCAAACCCCATTCGCTCCACGGATCGCGAAAGTCGACGATCCACCGCAGTGCAGGATTTTTTTTCTTCAGGCGATAGCCGATGAGGTGCATGCTGTGTGGCGGTCCCGTGGTGACGATGGTGGTGATTTGTTTTTCGCGAAGAAAACCGTCCAGGAACTTGACCGACGGCCTCACCCAAAACACGCGCGGGTCTGGGATAAGCAGGTTGCCGCGGATCCAGGTGCTCACTTTCTGAAAGGTAGACATCTTCTTGCCCGACACGAGGTCCGTTGGCTTTGCCGATTTCTTTTTTCCCAGCAACGACGAAAGCTTGAAGAAAGCATCGTAGGGTTCCCAAATGGGAAACCGGATGACCTCGGCTTGCTTTGGAATATTTACGGCCAGCGATTCGTCGCGGATGTCGAACGAAGGATTTTCGGGTGTGAACACGTAGGGCGTCCATCCTAAACCAGGAAGGTACTTGACGAACTTCAGCCACCGCTGCACGCCGCTTCCACCGCTGGGCGGCCAGTAATACGTGATGATCAATACTTTCTTTTCGCTCATGCGGTTGGCGACGGGGTTCGGGTATACGATTTACGCATTCTTGACGACTTCTATTATTTTTTCAACCTCGGCCGGGCCAAACCATTGCACCTGCGGGTCGCGCGTGAACCAGGTGAGCTGCCGTTTGGCATAGCGCCGCGAGTTTCGTTTCAACAAGCGAACGGCCTCCTCGCGATCGTACTGGCCTTCCATAAAATCGAAGATCTCCTGGTAGCCCACCGTTTGCAAGGCATTGATCGCCCGCAGCGGATACAAGGCTTCCGCTTCCGCGAACAATCCCGCCTCGATCATGAGGTCCATGCGCCGGTCGATGCGCTCGTACAATATTTCCCGGGGCAAGGTCAGGCCTATTTTCACGATGGTGAACGGATGCTGTAACGTATTTTTTTTCCGGAACGATGCAATGGACAGGCCCGTACCCAATTTTACCTCCAGCGCACGCATGAGGCGGTGGGGATTTTTTTGGTCGATAGTAGCATAGAGTTGTGGGTCGTGTTCCATCATCAGTGCCTGGAGGGCTTCAATGCCGCCACGTTCATAGGTTGCCGAAAGTTCTTCCCGGATTTGTGCGGGCACCTCCGGGATATCGTCAAATCCTTCGCATACGGCTTTCACATACAGCCCCGACCCACCGCAGAGGATGACTTCGTTATTCCGTTTAAATAACCGGTGGATCACCTCCAGCGCATCGTGTCCGTATTGCGCGGCATCGTAGGCTTCCTGGATGGAATGGGTGTTGATGAAATGATGGGGCACCTGCGCCAACTCTGCCCCTGAGGGTTTGGCCGTGCCGATGTTTAACTCCCTGAAGATCTGGCGCGAATCGGCCGAAACGATCTCGGTCCGAAAATGTTTGGCGAGGTCGATGGCCACGGCCGTTTTGCCTACGGCGGTAGGGCCCACAACCACGATCAGTTTCTTAACGTGCTCCAAGCCTGCAAGGTACGGTGGAACCGTGCATCCAAAGAAATCCGGGGGCCTAAAACGTTCGGACTTTCCCCCGTTTCTTCCTATCTTTCCGCCAGAAATAGCACAGCATGATCAAGTACACCAACCAATTTTTACTCAAATTCGAGGACATGATCGCAGAATCGGACTATACCCTGCGGTACGAAAAGGGTACGTTCAAGTCGGGTTACTGCGTATTGAAGGAGCAGAAGATCATCATCATCAATAAGTTCTACACCACGGAAGGCAAGATCAACGCCCTCCTCGAAATCATGAAACACGTGACTCTGGACGGCACGCGTTTCACCGAAAAAAGCCAGAAGCTTTACGAAGAACTGAATCACACTGAAGCCGCTTGAAAATAACGTTCCTCGGCACCGGTACATCGCAGGGAGTGCCCGTCATTGGCTGCCGCTGCGAAGTATGCCAGTCGCTGGATTTCAGGAACAAACGCCTCCGCACCTCCATTCACGTTGAGATCTCCGGCCAAAGCTTTGTCGTAGACACCGGCCCCGATTTCCGTCAACAAATGCTCCGCGAAAACGTCGCGCGTCTCGACGCCGTACTTTTCACCCACGCCCACCGCGATCACACTGCCGGGCTGGACGACGTGCGGGCCTACAACTTCATGCAAAACAGCGACATGCCGGTGTATGGCCGGCAGGAAGTGTTGGACCAGCTAAAAATGGAGTTCGCCTACGCCTTTGCGAAAGACGCCTATCCCGGCCTCCCGCGCATAACACTCAACCAAATCGATGAGAAGCCGTTCGCACTGAACGGTGTTCCCGTAACACCCCTCCCCGTGCTTCACTTGCGTCTGCCCGTGCTCGGCTTCCGCTTTGGGAACTTCAGCTACATCACCGACGCCAATATTATTCCGGAGGAAACGTTGGACCGCCTGAAGGGCACCGAAGTATTGGTGCTGAATGCGCTCCAGATCGAATCGCACATCTCCCATTTCAACCTGAGCGAAGCGCTGGCCATGATCGACCGCATCAAACCGGCCAAAGCCTATCTCACCCACATCAGCCACAAGCTTGGCCTCCATGGCGCGGTGGAAAAGAAATTACCGGAGAATGTTTGGTTGGCCTATGACGGGTTGCAGGTCGAATTGCGATAGACCGGATGCAAAAGCGCGAAAACTAAACACTACCTTTCGGGGTGCATAACAATCATTTTTTTCTCCGGCAACTCATTGTTCCCCTGCAAAAGACGCTGACGGGGACGGTCGTTTCGGAGTGTTACAGTCAGAATAAAGACGAACTCATCATCCGGTTCGAAACAAAAGGCGATCCCTACTTTGTTAAAGCCAGCCTGTTGTCGTCCTTTTCTTGTCTTTCCTTTCCGGAGACCTTCCACCGCGCGCGGAAGAACAGCGCCGATCTGTTTGGCAACCTCATCGGTCAGCGCGTGGCACGCATTTTTGTTTTTGAAAATGAACGGAGCTTTGCCATAGCGTTTGGCAACAACATTACCTTGTTGTTCAAACTGCATGGCAACCGGTCGAACATCATCTTGTTTAAAGACGATACCATCGACGAGCTTTTTAAGAATAACATCCTGGAAGATGAAACGCTGAAACTTGAGCAGCTTCATCGTTCGATCGATTGGTCGTACGAGAACTTCGCCCAACATCAGCACGATCTGCCCACGGTCTATTTTACTTTCGGGAAATGGGTATGGCGCTACCTGAACGAACAGGGATTTAACGCGAAGACGCTTGACGAAAGATGGACCGCCATCCAAAACCTGTTGCAGGACTTGAACGATCCTTCTTACTACGTCACCGAAGCCGACGGAAAGATCGTGTTCTCCCTCCTGGCCACCGGAAAGATCACCAAGACCTTTGGCGACCCCATTGCCGCCATCAACGACTTCTTCCTCACCTACTCACAGCAAGACACCCTCGGACGCGAAAAATCATCCCTGCTTTCTACGTTGAAAGCAAAATTGCAGGCCACCGAAAACTACTACGCCAAGACACGCGAGAAACTCGAAGAGCTGCAAGGCGACAATAATTATAAAACCTGGGCCGACCTCATCATGGCCCACCTTCACGCCATCAAACCCGGCACGGAGCGTGTCACGCTTCCCAACTTTTACCAGGAGAATCATCCTACAGAGATCAAGTTAAAGAAAGACCTCTCGCCTCAAAAAAACGCCGAGGTATTTTACAAGAAGTCGAAAAAGCAACAGTTGGAAATGCAACGGCTGCATGAGATCCTCGAACAAAAACGACAAGAACGTGAAGGCCTGAAGCAGCAACTGCTCGAAGCCGAAGCGCTCACTACCATAAAAAGCCTGCGCCCCTTTGCCGAGGGTTTAGGATGGAGCAAGGAAAAAGAAAAACAACCGAAACCCCTGCCCTATCACGAAACCGAATATCACGGCTATCGCATCTGGGTGGGGCGCAATGCCCAAGCCAACGATGAGCTCACGCTGAAATATGGCTACAAAGAAGATCTCTGGCTTCATGCCAAAGATGTGGCCGGCTCGCATGTGCTCATCAAACATCAAGCGGGGAAAAATTTCCCAAAAGATGTCATTGAGCGCGCGGCGCAGTTAGCGGCGTATCACTCCAAGAGAAAGACCGATACGTTGTGTCCCGTGGTGGTGGTGCCCCGGAAATTTGTAAGAAAGAGAAAAGGCGATCCCGCGGGGGCTGTGGTCGTGGATCGAGAGGAAGTGATCATGGTGGAGCCCAGGAAGTAACCAAGCTCAATCAAGAAATAGCGTCTTGTCCTTCAGACGCGTAACAATAAAAAATACAAACGTAAACCAATAAAAATAAACCGGCGCCTTCGTTACCAACACTGGCAAATCTACCCAATGAAATAAAGTCATGGGCGCCAGTATAAAGGGGAACAAGATCATGCACCATTTCAGTATATCTAATATTGCTTTGTTGCGTTTGGAAAAAAAGTGAGCGGAATAGATCGCCGGGATGAGGGGCAGCGAGACGAATAACATTTCATCGGCGCCTTGCCAATGCATTATCTTCATAAACACGCCAACCATGAGCAATACGCCGGCAGCAAGGGCCAGTTTGTGATATTTCCAATAAATGAACGTACCGTTGCTCCCTAACATCAAGCCTGCCAACATCCCTGCAAATTCATCGCTTGACGCAATAAAGGCATTATTAAATACCAGCAACTATCGGCCAACGTCAGCAATAAGAGGACACAGATAACAATCAACAAGAATTTATTCATATCGATGAATCCGTTATAGGATCAAAAAAAGAATGCCGTAGTGCGTTCACATTACGGCATTCTAGGTAGATTCTATGTACGATTTGTTACTTCACGGTATTGATCTTCAACGTATTCGTCCGTGCCTTCTCCTGGATCGGCATGCTGGCCAGCACGATAAAGATATCGCCCGACTTCACATGACCCGCTGCCTTGAGGGTAGCCTCCACGTCGGCGATGGTCTCGTCGGTAGAGTTGGTCTTGTCATAGTAGTAGGCTTGCGCACCCCACACCAGGTTGATCTTGTTCAACAACGCCTTGTTGGGCGTGAACACAAAGATGTTGGCATTGGGGCGATAGGCCGACGACTGATACGCGGTATACCCCGATTGCGTCATGCCCACGATGGCCTTGGCGCCCACGTCCTTTGCCAGCTTACAGGCCGCCAGCACAAAGTTGTCGTGGATATAGTTGGGTGACTTCTTGTCTACTTCGCGGAAGCGGTAGTAGATCGCTGCATTCTTTTCTACGGAGGCAATGGTGCGCACCATGCTGCGGATCACTTCCAGGGGATATTTTCCCGAGGCGGTTTCGGCCGAAAGCATCAGGGCGTCTGCGCCATCCATGACGGCGTTGGCCACGTCGTTGGTTTCTGCGCGGGTGGGGCGAGGGTTTTCGATCATGCTTTCCATCATCTGGGTGGCTACGATCACGGGTTTGCCGGCTTTGTTACATTTCTCCACCAGCATCTTTTGTACCATCGGCACCTCTTCCATCCAGATCTCTACGCCGAGGTCACCGCGGGCAACCATCACACCATCAGTGGCTTCGATGATCTCATCGATGTTGCTGAGGGCTTCGGGCTTTTCGATCTTGGCCACGATACGGGCTTCGGATCCATGCTTCTTCATGATTTCCCGCATGGAATGAATATCCTCAGCCTTCCGCACAAACGAAAGGGCGATCCAGTCCACATCGTTGGTCAGGCCAAACATGAGGTCTTTCAGGTCTTTTTCGGTCAGCGACGGGGCCGACACCTTAGTAAAGGGGAGGTTGATCCCCTTGCGGGATTTGAGCGGGCCGCCGTACACCACTTCCGTGACTACGTCTTCGCCGCGGACTTCCTTTACTTTCAATTCGATCTTGCCGTCGTCGATGAGGATCATATCGCCGATCTTCACGTCTTTGTTGAGGGTCTTATAAGAGGTGCTGACGATCTCCCGGTTGCCCAGCAGCTCGCGCGTGGTGATGATCAGGGTTTGGCCGCCTTCGATGACGATGCCAGGTTCCATTTCGTTGACGCGGATCTTAGGGCCCTGGAGGTCCTGGAGCAGACTGATCTGTGTGCCCAGCTCGGCATTGAGCTCGCGCACGTTTTTGATGACTTTGAGGTGGTCTTCGTGAGTTCCGTGGGAGAAGTTCAGACGAAAAACGTCCACGCCTTCTTTGATCAGTGCACGGAGCATTTCCTTGGAGTTAGAGGCAGGGCCGACAGTGGCAACAATTTTCGTTTTGTTGAACGATTCTTTTTCTAGCATAAGGTTTAAAGGTATTTCATAGGTGAATGGTGTCGATAGGAAGCAGCGCGCATGACGATCAGAAGATGAAATTCGATTTGGATTTGAGACCTTCTAATGGGATGGAGGCAACTAACTGGATGGACGCGATCGGTTTGATCAATTGAATCAAGTGCTGATGAGCGTACTGTTCTTCCATGGCAGCCAAAATTATAAAATCGTAATGAGGAAATTCAGGGATTAGGAAATACTTTCCGGGATCGCCCTCCGAAGGCCGGTTTTTGAACATTTTCAATCGATTGAGCTGGGTTTCGTAGGCATAGTAAGAAAAGCTCTTTTCCTCGTTATTTTTGAATCCAACCACTAAATCGGGCTGTTTCACCAGTTGAATGCCAAGCACTTGATTCAACTCCCAGGCCAGCTTATACCCCTTGGCCGAAGCACTCAGTCCGAGCAGTTCGAAGTCAAATTCATAGTCGATCAGTAATTTGCTTTTCTTCATTTCCAGGGCCAGGAAGTGGGTTTTGACACCAAAGAGGCAAGATCAAAAAAGTTTGACAATATTGCCGCAAATCTCTTTATTTGCACAGATTTTTAAATCACTAAACCGTAAAAACATGTCTGAAATTGCACAAAAAGTAAAACAGATCATCATCGAGAAACTTGGTGTTGAAGAATCTGAAGTTACTCCCGAAGCGAGCTTTACCAACGATCTTGGCGCAGACTCTCTTGACACCGTAGAACTTATCATGGAGTTCGAAAAGGAATTTAATATCTCTATTCCAGACGATCAGGCTGAAAATATTTCAACGGTTGGCCAGGCGATTTCTTACCTGGAGCAAAACGTGAAGAAATAATTGGTAACTGCCTCTGTACAAACACACCCCGCTAAACATGACATTGAAACGAGTAGTCGTTACAGGACTAGGTGCACTCACTCCCATCGGAAATACCTTACAAGAATACTGGGAAGGACTAAAAGCCGGTAAGAGTGGATGCGCTCCTATTACACGTTTCGATGCCACACACTTCAAAACCAAGTTCGCCTGCGAAATAAAGAACTTCGATATCGGCAACTTCATGGATCGAAAAGAGGCCCGCAAAATGGACCCCTTCTCGCAATATGCCATGGTGGCGGTGGATGAGGCCATAAAGGATTCCAACCTCCCGATAGCCGGTATAGACCTCGACCGCGTAGGCGTCATTTGGGGCTCGGGTATCGGGGGGTTATTAACCTTTCAGGAAGAAATGAAGACCTACGCCAAAGGCGACGGTACACCTCGTTTCAACCCCTTCTTTATTCCCAAAATGATTCCCGACCTCAGTGCAGGTCACATTTCCATTAAATACGGCTTCCGCGGCCCCAACTTCGTCACTGTCTCGGCTTGTGCCTCCTCTACCAATGCGATCTACGATGCCTTTACCTACCTGCGTTTGGGCAAAGCTGATATTATTGTCTCGGGTGGCTCAGAAGCAGCCGTGTGCGAGGCGGGCGTAGGCGGTTTCAACGCCATGCGCGCCCTTTCGGAACGCAACGACTCTCCCCAAACGGCCTCCCGTCCTTATGATAAGGAACGCGACGGCTTCGTGCTGGGCGAAGGCGCCGGTGCCCTCATCCTGGAAGAATACGAACACGCTAAGCGCCGTGGCGCCAAGATCTATGGCGAAATCCTCGGCGGCGGCATGTCGGCCGATGCCTATCACATCACCGCGCCCCATCCCGAAGGCGCCGGCATCACCAAAGTGATGCAATATGCCATGGAAGACTCCGGCATAACACCCGACCAGATCGATTACGTGAACACCCACGGTACGTCCACACCCCTGGGCGACATTGGCGAAATCCGCGCCATCCAGAAAGTATTCGGCGATCATGCCTACAAAATGAACATCAGCTCCACCAAGTCCATGACCGGACACTTGTTGGGTGCAGCCGGTGCCATCGAAAGCATCGCCTGTCTGCTGGCCATCAACCAATCCGTGATCCCCCCTACCATCAACCACTTCACCGACGACGATGATCTGGACAGCAAGCTGAACCTCACCTTCAACAAGGCACAAAAACGCGAGGTGAAGATAGCGCTTAGCAACACGTTCGGATTTGGCGGACACAATTTTTCGGTAATTCTTAAAAAGGTAGACTAGAGACTCTTCAGGAGCCAGAATCCAGGAGCCAGAATCTTGCTCTCGGTATTCAGTAGCCAGTAGCCAGTCTTATTCTCGGACTTCAGTAGCCAGAGTCTTTTATTTCTCGGACTTCAGTAACCAGGTCTTTATTCTCGGACTTCCAGTAGCCACAGTCTTTATTCTCGGACTTCCAGTAGCCACAGTCTTTATTCTCGGACTTCAGGAGTCAGAATCCTTTATTCCAGGATTGGAGAGAGATGTTTTGGAATTCAAGAGCCAGAGTCTTTGCACTCGGACTTCAGGGTCAGAATTTCTTGTCAAACTTCGATCCGAATCCAGGAACCAGAAAGTATCAAGTAAGCTGTGGAAGCGTCTTTGTTTGTTCGTTTGTTCAGGAAATATTTTATTACTGTGATGTCAACGACTGAATTGCCTCGTACGCCTTTATCCATACTTCTCAAGTCATGTTTTTCACACTGACACTTAATTCACCAATTCACTCCCTATTTTCAAATGCTGAACCAAGTCGCACACCCGAATTTTGATTTCGGAATTCTAAACTCCCACACAACCCAGTCCTGCCGACTAAATATTAGCTACTAGCTCCTTGCTGACTACTGAATGCCGAGAATAAGCATACTGGTCACTGAAGTCCGAGAATAAAGACTGGCTACTGACTACTGGCTACTGAATGCCGAGAAAAAGATCCTGGCTCCTGGATTCTGGCTCCTGAATTCCCCCTCACTCCATCCCAAACCAACCGTCAGTCCCCAACCTCCAAAAAAAGACTCCCCACCAAACGCCGATATTTGCTAAATTAGCAGCCTGTAAATCAATTGATAGAAACGCTTGGTTTGGAAAATCCTTAAAATTCCGAAAGGAAAATCAACAACTGACAAAAAGCTGGTGGCGGCTATTGAGAACATAGCCGGGTTCACACCATCCAATCTTGAGCTATACCGCCTGGCCACGGTGCACAGTTCCATCGCGAAAGAGAACGGCACGGGCTATAAGGAGTCAAACGAACGCCTGGAATACCTGGGGGATGCCATTCTGGGTGCCGCGGTCGCCGATTTCCTCTTCAAGAAATTTCCCTTCAAACCGGAAGGGTTTCTTACGGAAATACGCTCGCGCATTGTCAACCGCGAGGCCCTCAACCTGCTGGCCCGGAAGATCGGCGTAGCCAACATCGTGCAGTATGATCAAAAGAACGCTCACCTGCAGCAAGTCATCCTGGGCAATACCCTCGAGGCGATCGTGGGCGCCATCTACCTGGATAAGGGCTACTTGCGCACGAAGAAATTTGTCATCGACAAGCTCATCAATCCCAACTATAACGTAGACGACCTGGTCAATTCCGATTCCAATTTCAAGAGCAAGATCATCGAGTGGGCACAGCGTGAGGGTAAGGATGTGCGTTTCGAGATTTTGAACGTGAAAAAAGGACGCAATCATAAAGAATTCACGGCCCAGGTGCTGGTCAACAGCGAAGCCAAAGGCACCGGCTATGGCAACAGCAAGAAAAAAGCAGAACAAGATGCGGCCTTCAAAACCTGTGAAATGCTGAATTTATTGAATAGCTGAGGCGTTATCTGCGCATATCCTGTATTGTTTTTCACTGAAATCGTAAGCGCTTGAAAATAGGAGGAGCTACCGTCAACCAGGTCCCATTCGACTGGGACCACAATTCTGCAAACATCATCGACGCCATCCACGAAGGCATCCGCCAACAGGTGAAGATCCTTTGCCTGCCCGAGTTGTGCATCACGGGCTATGGGTGCGAAGACCTGTTCCTGAGCGACTGGCTATCGGAAAGAGCGTGGCAGGAGTTGCTGCGGATCCGCGAACATTGCGACAACATTACCGTGAGCGTTGGATTGCCTGTCCGCCTGGGTGGCATCACCTACAATGGCGCCTGTGTCATCAGCAATAAGACCATCAAAGGCATCACCCTCAAGCAAAACCTGGCCCGCGACGGCGTGCATTACGAACCCCGGTGGTTTAACAACTGGCCCAAGAACGAGACCCGCGATGTGGATTATCATGGCGAGAAGATCACCGTGGGCGACCTCATGTATACTATCGACGGCATCCGTCTCGGCTTCGAGATCTGCGAAGATGCGTGGCGAAAACACAACCGCCCGGGCTACCGGCTCTACGACCGGGGCGTCGACCTCATCTTCAACCCCAGCGCCAGTCACTATGCCATGGGCAAAAGCCTGCTGCGCGAAGGTGAAGTGGTCACCGAAGGTTCATCCAAGTTCCATTGTGTTTATGTGTTCGCCAACCTGCTGGGCAACGAAGCCGGCCGCATGATCTACGATGGCGACATCATCATCGGCCAACACGGCAAGCTGGTGGGCGTGAACAAACGGCTTTCTTTCAAACCCTATAACCTGATGGCTACTGAAATCAATTTCAGCGAGCCCGAAAAAACGGAGATCCTCATCTCCTCCGACATCAAAGACAAAAACGAGGAACTTGCCCAAGCGCTCTCCCTGGCCCTGTTCGACTATCTGCGCAAGAGCAAAGCCAACGGCTATGTGCTCTCGCTGAGCGGTGGCGCCGACTCCAGCATTTGCGCCGTGATGGTAGCCGAAATGGTGAAGCGGGCCGTGGCCGAGTTGGGATGGGAAAAGACACGCGAAGCCTTACGGCTCAAGCCCCAGACAGACCAATGGCAAGCCGCCGTAGGACAACTCCTCACGTGCGCCTACCAGGGAACCCGGAACTCCTCCACCGAAACCTACGTGGCCGCCGAACAATTGGCACGCTCCGTAGGAGCAGCCTTTCACCGGTGGGACATCGACGACGAAGTAAATTCCTATACCAAAAAAATAACCCATGCCATCGGCCGCGAGCTGAAGTGGGAAACCGACGACATCACCTTGCAAAACATCCAGGCCCGCACGCGGTCGCCCATCATCTGGATGCTGGCCAACGTGAAGCGTGCCGTGTTGCTCACCACCAGCAACCGCAGCGAAGGCGACGTGGGCTATGCCACCATGGACGGCGACACCAGCGGAAGCCTCGCTCCCATTGCCGGTCTCAGCAAAGTATTCATCCTCCAATGGCTGCGCTGGGCCGAACAAGCCCTGCATCACGATGGCCTCAACGCCGTGAACAACCTCCAACCCACGGCCGAGCTGCGCCCGCTCGAACGCCAGCAAACCGACGAATCGGATTTGATGCCCTACCCCGTGCTGGCCGAGATCGAGCGGCACGCCATCCAGGATCGCAAGTCACCCTTGCAAGTATTCGAAGCCATGAAAACCACCCACGAGGCCGAGGTTTTGAAACGCCATATCCGGAAGTTCTTCACGCTCTGGTCGGCCAACCAATGGAAACGGGAGCGCCTGGCCCCCTCCTTCCACCTGGACGACATCAATGTGGACCCCCGGTCATGGTGCCGTTTCCCCATTCTTTCATCGGGTTTTGCGGCCGAATTAGCCCTGTTGCCATAGGCTAAACCGTCAAAAACGGCTTTTTTTAAGCGATTATTTTTTTTCCGTGAACCCTTCCGGCAGACGCCGAGTCTTTCAATTAACGGACTATATTTGCCGGCTATGGCTATATTGAGTTACATCATTTGGAATGGCAGCCCGGAGATTTTCACGATCGGCCGCTTTCCCCTGCGCTGGTACGGTCTCCTGTTTGCACTGGCGTTTCTGATCACGCAACAGATCCTTTACTACATCTATAAAAAAGAAGGCAAGCCCGAACGCGATGTGGACACGCTCACCATCTATATGGTGATTGCCACCATCATCGGCGCCCGCATGGGCCACGTGCTGTTCTACCAGCCCGAGCTGATCTGGGAAAATCCCCTGAGCATATTTCTGCCCTTCACCCTGCATCCTTTTGAGTTCACAGGCCTCCAGGGACTGGCCAGCCACGGCGCGGCCATCGGGATCCTGTTTGCCTTGTGGTTGTACTCCCGCAAAAAGAAGCCGGGACAAGCCTATTTCCAGGTCGTTGACCGCATTGTGATCCTCGTGGCCTTGGCCGGGGCACTGATCCGGTTGGGAAATTACTTCAACTCAGAGATCATCGGATTGCCCACCGAAAAGGCGTGGGGTGTTGTGTTTGTGAACCGCTTCACGGATGCCATCACCAGCCCGCGCTATGATCCCAACGGCGTGATCGAATCGGTCGCATACCATCGCAACGATTCGCTGCCCAAGGGCCAGAATGGCCGGGTGCCGATGAACATCTACATCTTCTTCAAGAAAGGCACGTCGCCCACGCAGGCCGACGACTTTAGCGACCGCACGGCCCGCCACATTCTGGCCAACACCCTCTACGAATATTTCGACGCCACCGGAACCAATACCGTCACCAACACCGTATCTCTTCCCGACGGCACGCTGGCGACGCGCATTGTCACCTTTGGGATCGTGCGGCACCCTGCACAATTGTATGAGTCCTTCGCGTGTGTGATCCTCTTTTTACTCCTGTTGTGGATCTGGTCGCGCTACAAAGAAAATTTGCCGCAGGGCAGATTGCTGGGCATCTTCCTCATTTGGTGTTTCGGACTGCGCTTTTTGTTCGAATACCTGAAAGAACCACAAGAGGCGTTCGAAAACGACATGTTCCTCAACATGGGCCAGGTGCTGAGCATCCCCCTGGTGGTGGCAGGCATCGGCATACTTTGGTGGTCCTTCCGGAAAAAGGAAGCAGCGCCGTCATCGGCCCGAAAAAACGAAATGCAAAATTCCTGAATTTAGGAAAAGTAGCGTTAAACTTGTTTACACTAGAGTGGGTCTTAGCGTTACATGATGCGGGCAGTTTTCCTTTTTTTTGCATGCTTATTTTTCGCTTCGTCGGTTTGGGGCGCTCCGGATTCCGGGGTGGTTGCCGATTCGCTGAAGCGTGCGGCTAAACGCAAGCCTGCGCCGGCCGACACCACCGGTCATATCCTGCATGTGAACCGCATTTTTATTGTCGGCAACCGCATCACCCGCGACCGCATTGTGTTGCGCGAACTTTCCCTCAAACCCGGCGACACCATTTCCAGCACCCAACTGGCCGCCGTCCTGGAACGCGACCGCCGCAAGCTCATCAACACCCGCCTTTTCAACACCGTAGAGCTCAAGCCCCTTGAATTCGAGGCCGACCACATCGACCTGCTCATCGACGTCAACGAACGATGGTACACTTTCCCGTCACCCATCTTCGAACTGTCGGACCGCAACTTCAACGAATGGTGGCAAAACTATAACCACGACTTCGACCGCGTGAACTATGGCCTGCGGCTCTATCAGTATAACATGCGCGGACGCAACGAAACTCTGCGGCTCACCGCCCAGTTCGGCTTCCAGCGAAGGTTCGAGATCATGTATCGTATTCCCTACATCGACCGGCGGCAAAAACAAGGGCTCATCATCAGTGCCGACTTCACGGAAGCCAAAAACCTGGCCTACAAAACGCTGGACCACAAACTGGTGTACGCGCAGGCAGACCACGTCCTGAAGATCACCCGTGGGGCCAGCATCGCCTATACCTACCGCGGCTCCTTCTATGACACACACGTCCTGAAAGCAGAATACCGCAGCACCTCCATCGCCGACACGGTAACCCTTCTCAATGCCGAGTACATGGGCAAGGACCAAACCGAGCAACAGTTTGGGGTGCTCTCATACCAATTCACATCCGATCACCGCGATTACGTAGGTTATCCGTTGCGGGGTCATCATTTCACCGGAGGATTGGTAAAGGTCGGATTAAGCAAGAGCGACAATTTGCGTAAGTTCGAAATGAACGCCTCCTACTCCCGTTATATCGAACTGAAGAACAACTTCTTCCTCTCCAACAACACGGTGGCCTACTGGAGCACACCCAACACGCTCCCCTATTCGAACTACAGTGCGTTGGGCTACGGACGACAGTTTGTGCGGGGCTACGAGGTGTATGTGATCGAGGGACCGTGGTACGCGCTGAACAAGACCACGTTCAAGAAGCGGATATTTTCACACATCTACAATTGGAATGCCATGCCCATCCGGCAATTCCGGTACATCCCGCTTTCGATTTATCTGAAATCCTATGCCGACCTGGGCTATGTGAGGAACTACCCCAACTACACGAACAGTTACCGGTTAGCAGACAAGGTTATTTCGGGGGTTGGTCTGGGGATCGATGTGGTGGCCTCGTATGATGCGGTGCTGCGGTTTGAGTATAGTTTCAACGCGGAAGGGGGGCATGGGTTCTTCTTTAATTTGAAGCGGGAGTTTTAGGAATCAGGAGCCAGAATCCAGGAGCCAGGAGCCAGTAGCTTGTTCTCGGTATTCCAGTAGCCAGTAGTCAGTAGCCAGTGTCTTTATTCTCGGACCTCAGGAGCAGGGGCAAGTTGTCAGTGATCAGTCTTTCCTTACGTTTAATAAATCGTTTGATCTTTTTTATCCGGATATAGCCGTTTACATTCTTTTATTTAGCCTATCCCGGGCGTTACTTCATGGCGGAACCTATCCGCTGTAATGAAAACGCTGTTGTTAGCCATAACTTTTTTCTTGCGGAGCGTATTGCTCGCTGCGCAGAGCTCACCCGTACTCATGGGTGCGCCAGCTGCAGGGTGCGCCTATGCCTCCAGTTGTACGCGGGATGAATGGGCGCTCTTCAACAATGGCGCCGGGCTGGCGGATGTGAAGAATACAACGGTTGCGTTTACTTATAATGCCGTTCCATCATTCAAGTTGTTCAATCGCATGGCGGCGGCCGTGACGCTGCCGGTTCGTTTTGGAGTGGCGGGGGTCGGGGTTTATCGTTTGGGGAATAATCTGTATAACGAACAACTGCTGACGGCGGGATTCAGCAACACGCTGGGATTGGCTTCGTTGGGATTGCGGATCAATTACGTGCAATACAACGCGGCGGGTTTTGGAACAAAGGGGGCCTTTAGTTTAAGCTTCGGAGGCATCGCCACCCTGACACCCGCTTTGTCCCTGGGTGCGCACATCATGAACGTGAATCAGCCCGTGCTCTCCAAAACAGACCAGGAGCGATTGCCGACGATCGTTTGCGCGGGTATTTGTATAAAGGCTTCTACACAAACCCGCATCACCACGGAAGTGGAGAAGGACCTGGACTATCCTTTATTATGGAAGACCGGACTGGAGTATCAGTTTCAAAAAAAGGTATTCTTTCGCACCGGTTTTGCGCTTCATCCTAACGCCGGATTTTTCGGTTTAGGATTCAGACCCAAAACGCTTTCCATCGACTATGCTTTTCAGTACACCGGGAGTCGTGGTGCACATCACGAAGCAACGGTCAGCTACGCATTTAACAAAAAGCAAAAATGAAACGGCTCCTCGCAGCGGTGCTTGTGGCCTGGTCGACGAATGGCTTTGCCCAGGAATATCCCCGCGAGGAAATTGATGTGAACCAACTTATCGACGAGTGGTATGGCATCCAGGAGTTGGATCTGAACTACAGCGATCTCTACGAAAACCTGGTGCAACTCCTCGCCCGCCCGCTCAACCTGAACACCGCCACCGGGGAGCAACTGCGCTTTATCAAAATACTTTCTCCGGAGCAAATCAAGAACCTGCTGACCTATCGCGCAGAGAACAAAGACTTTGTCTCCGTCTACGAGCTTCAATCCGTCCCCTTATTCGATATAGAGACCCTTCACAGACTGGCGCCGTTTGTCTACGTTCCCGATCCGGCCACGATGCTCGACGCCAGCTTCCTGGCACGCATAAAAAACCAAAGCGACAGCTATCTTCTGTTGCGCTATGGCCGCAGTTTACAAAATGCGCGGGAGTACAATACGCAAACCGATTCCAGTGCGCGGTTCAAAGGTTCGCCGGAAAATGTGTACATGCGCTTTCGGTGCACGGTGCCGGGCGAGTTCAGCGTTGGCTTCACCGCCGAGAAAGATGCCGGCGAAGCGCTGCGTTGGGACCCTGCGGCACGGTACTATGGTTTTGATTATTTCTCATTCCATGCGCATCTCCAAAACAAGGGCCGGATAAAAAACCTGGTGGTGGGCGACTATCAAAGTCAGTTTGGACAGGGCCTCATGCTCGGTGGTATTTTTGGAATGGGCAAGGGCGGCGAAACGATCACCACCGTGCGAAGGACAAACATCGGACTGCTACCTTACACTTCCGTGTACGAAGCTGGATTTATGCGTGGCGCAGCAACCACCGTTGCATTGACGGGTGTGCTTTCGGTCACCGGGTTTTACTCCACCACCAAACGCGACGCCGCTGTGTCGTCCCGCGATACAACGTCTGCATCCGCAGAAGATGCCGAAACCATTTTCATTTCGTCTTTCCAAACCACGGGCCTGCATCGCACAGAGAAAGAGTTGGCCGCCCGCCACCAGGTGAGCGACAAAAGTTGGGGCGGGGTGCTTCAGTACAAGGCCGGCGCGGTAGATGCCGGGCTCATGTTTAACCGTGTGGACTTTGGTGCCAGCGTAATGCCCAAGGTCACGCCCTACAATCCCTTTGCGTTCACGGGGTCACGAAACCAAAATGTAGGTGGCTATCTCAACTACAGTTTTCAAAACATGACGTTCTTTAGCGAATACGCACGCTCCATTAACGGCGGCGCGGCGTATGCCGTAGGGACGTTATGGAGTCTTTCGGGCAAGCTCGACCTTTCGTTGCTGTACCGAACGTTCGCGCCTGATTTCTATGCATTCTATTCAAACGCTTTCGCGGAAGGCAGTACCACGCAAAACGAAGCGGGCCTGTATTGGGGTTGGAAATATAAAGTGAACCGGCGCTGGACCTTTGCCGGCTATATGGACCTCTTTCGCTTCCCGTGGCCGCGATTCAGAGCCTATGCCCCCACCGAAGGGCATGAGGGCTTGCTGCGGATCGTTTACCAACCTTCCCGCACGGTCATGATCTTTGCGGAAGCCCGCGAGGAAGTGAAGTCGCGAAACGAAACGTCGGCCAGCAGCAACCTCTATCATATTCTGGAAGGCACGAAACATCTCTACCGGGTCAACCTGGAGTATGGCATAAATCAAACACTCCACCTGAAAACAAGAGCCCAACTCAGCACGCTTGATTTCCGCGGCAAGCAAACCCAAGGCTTTGTTCTCCTGCAAGACGTCACCGTCAAAACCGGCCCCTTGGAATGGACCGGTCGCTATGCCCTGTTCGACACCGATGATTATGACAACCGCCAATACACTTACGAAAAGGACGTGTGGCTGGCCTGTTCCATGCCGGCCTACTATGGACGAGGGGTGAGACAAGTACTGCTGCTCGAATACAAAATGAGCAAGGCTATCAGCTTTTGGTTGCGCTATGGCCAAACGCGCTACGTCGGCCGCGAGGAAATACAATCTTCCGGGGGAACCATTGCCGGCAGCATACAAAACGATATGAAAGTGCAAATGCGGATCTCTTTTTAAAAAATCTGCGACGCCTATGGCCATGGTTATTTCATGGTCAACGCCGAAAGATCGCTCAAACAAAGAGTTCAAAAAAAAAACAAACCCTCACCCGACACGGACAAGCCGGCCGGGGCTGTTTTGGAGGGACATCTAAAGTAACGTGGAGATCGAACTGAAATCCCCAAGACGGCCCGAAGAAATTTGAAGTACCTCCGATAAACTCAAAACAATAACCGGATATCTCCAAAACATAGTAAATTTCAGACATGGATCACCCCCTTTTTCCCGGGCAGGTCCTCCACAGAAACGCGATACGCTATGCATGCCACGAAGCTGATTACCCCGGAAGTGTTGCTGGTCATGTGCATTGGGGGCATAGCCTTTATCCTGATCATGAAAGCCATCTTCCGTAAACCGAAGTAAGGTTTGTCCCGGATTGTGTAGAGATTTGGGGGTTACGGGCGACCAACTCCGTTTTTAATCGTCGGGAGGGTTTTCGAATCCGAACATGGTGCCGTTATTTGGAACACTAATTTTTAATACATCTATATGAAAATCAGGCCTATTATCGCCCTCGCCCTGCTGTTTATTGCTCACCTGTCGCTCGCCCAGACCACCAAGAAGGTGCTGGAGCTTCCTGAATTCAAAGGCATTTATGTAAACTCCAACTATACGGTTTACCTGAAGCAAACCAACAAACAGGAAGTGACCGTGGAAGCCCTCACGGAAATTTTTAGCGTCAGCGACATCAAAGTGGAAAATGGAATTCTCATGATCAACGTAGACCGCAAACCCGATACCTCCAACAAAAGCCTTTGGGCCAAGATCGACGACATCAAGTTGAACCCCACCATGAAGCTCTATGTGAGCGTGAAGAACATCAACGACCTCCAGGTGAATGGCGGTGGCAAGATCATCTCCGATAACTCCATTGCATCCGACTACATGGCCCTGGGCGTATCGGGCAGCGGCTCGATCGACGTCGACTTAAAAGGGAATACGGTGAAAGCCGAAGTGAGCGGCAGCGGATTGCTCAACCTCCGCGGCTATGCCACTTCCATCGATGCGGTCGTGAGCGGCTCGGGTGGTATCACCGGCTACAACTGTCCTTTGGAAACAGCAAAAGTAAAAGTGAGCGGCACGGGCTATTGCAACCTGAACGTCACCGGCAATATCGACGCCCTCGTATTGGGCAGCGGCACCGTGAAACACAAAGGCAACACGAAGACCGCCCAGAAAAAGATCTACGGCAGCGGCACCGTTGACCGCGCCTACTAAAACCCATCGGCTTTCATAGACGTATATTTGCGCACGATGCCTTATATACGTCTATGACCATAGCCATTCCCACCCTTCACCTTTTCGCTCCCCTCGACGAAAAGCTCATCGCCCTGCTGCGCTCCCTCTCTCCCGACGATTGGCACAAGCCCACGCGTGCCAAACAATGGACCGTAAAAGACATCGCCACCCATTTGCTCGATGGCAACCTCCGCACGTTGTCGATGTTGCGCGACCAGTATTTCGGGCAGCCCGGCCCGACGGATACTACCTATAAAGGCATGGTGCGGTATCTGAATGACCTCAATGCCTCGTGGATAAACGGTGTCCGCCGCCTCAGCCCTGCGGTGTTGGTGGAGCTGCTCGAGCATTCCGGCCGCGAATACACCGCTTACCTGCACACGCTGGACCCGTTTGGGCCCGCCGTATTTTCAGTGGATTGGGCCGGCACCTACCCCACGCCAAACTGGTTTCACATCGCCCGCGACTACACCGAGAAATGGCATCATCAACAACAGATCCGTGAAGCCGTAAACCGCTATGGCATCGCGTCGCGTGAGCTGTACTATCCTGTGCTGGATACTTTCCTGCAAGCCCTTCCCCATCACTACCGCGGCGTCACGGCCTCGCCTGGAAGCACCGTGAAGCTCCACATCACCGGTTTGGCCGGAGGTGAGTGGTACCTGGTCCGTAAAGAAAATGGATGGCAGTTGACAAAAGAAAAGATGACACCCCATACCGAGATCACACTGGACGATGACGCCGCATGGAAGCTTTTTACAAAGGGATTAGCGCTCGAGGAAGCCCGTCGTCTCGTTTCCGTTACCGGCGACAGGGCACTGGGCGAGCCCATCTACTCCATGGTCGCCGTGATGGCCTGAGCCCGGTTACAGCTGCAACCGGATCTTCATCCGGTTTAGCACCGGCACCAACGACATCACCGCTACGGCAAAGACCAGCGACCAGAGGATGCCTACAAATCCTTCGCGCAAAAACGACGGCCAGTGCAGGTGAAAGATCTCCATCAGGGCATAAACAACAAAGGGGATGATGTAGGTAAGCAAGGGATTAGAGGCGGCCGGCTTGATAAAATTCGTCCACCCGCCGATCTTCTTCAGATCGATAAGCCAATACAAAAATGAGAAAATCACCACACAGGCCGCTGCGCTGAACAAGCACCAGCTGGGCGTGGCGTGGATCTTGGAGATCTGAAAATACGGACGCAGGACAACACCGCCGATGATCAAGGCCACGGCATATACCGCGGCGGCATTGAACCGCTGCGCATTGGTCATGCTCTTTCCATGGAAAAATATCAAGGAGAGGATGATCCCCATCAGCACCAGCGAAGTGTGCGAGGCATGCCCGCCCTGGCTAAACAAAACGTGCCACGCCGAGCTGTGATCTATTGTTTTGCCCAGCGCATAATACGCGATACAGAACACGACCATCGCCGACAAGGCAATGAGGTTGCCTCTGAAAAGTTGGTAACAGATGCAACCCAACAAATAGGCCCATCCGATCAGCCCCAATATGCCCCACCAATGAGGCTTCATATATTCCGTGCCGTTCTCGCCTCCGCGATAGAGGAACGCGAGCGCGATCAGGATGATGACACCGGTTGCCCGCAAGCGATATTTCAATGCCTTGTTCTCTGCGTTATAAACATTCCAGATCAGGATCACCGCCACATAGAACAACAACGACCACACACCGATGGGAATGGCCATCGCCGCTTCGTGGTAGTCGCCTTCGGCATTCACCATAAACACACCCAGGACCAGCAGTCCCAACGTGCGGAACAGGATGTGTCCCTGCAATTGTGCCGTTGTGTCGCCTTTGGCGATCCGGTTGGCGATGGCGAAGGGAATGGACATGCCCACGATAAACAGGAAAGCGGGAAACACGGCATCCACAAACGTCATGGCGTCGGCATCGGCGGGCATGTGTTTCATCCAGGCGGGAATGCCCTGCACACCGGCCAGCTCGTTCACAAAGATCATGGTAAGGATGGTGATGCCTCGGAGCGCGTCGATGGAGAGGATGCGTTGGGTGGTAAGTCCGTTGTTCATTGTAAAAATTTATAAGCACCGAAATTAAATTAAATTGAAATCCTGACGAGATTTAGCGTCAAATAATTTTATGTAACAAAACATTACACAACACACATTTAACACACGCACACACTTATCATTTCATTCAACCCTTCATCCCTTTTTGCAACCTATGAAACATCGTATCCTCAGTGTCCTTATGCTTGTGGTCGTGGCCTGCAGCATAACGGCCTTCGTCAACACACCGCCTAAAACCAAGAAAGTGGTCATCGCCTATGTGGGCGGCTTTCGCGGACTGGTCAATGCCGACTCCATCGACGTGCGTAAACTGACGCACATCAACTATGCTTTCGTCAACGTGAAAGACAATGCCGCATGGTTAGAGAACGAAGCCACCGACACCGTGAACTTCCGGAAGCTCAATTTGCTAAAGCGCATCAATCCCGATCTGAAGATCCTCATCTCCATTGGCGGTTGGGCGTGGAGCGACAAGTTTTCGGACGCGGTGCTCACGGAAGCTTCGCGAAAAAAATTCGCGCAGACTTCGGTGGCCATCATCAAAAAATATAAGCTCGATGGTGTCGACATCGATTGGGAGTATCCGGCCATGCCCGGCGAAGAAGACAACGTGTATCGTCCGGAAGACAAACAAAACTACACGCTCATGTTCAAAGCGATCCGCGAAGAACTGAACGCGCTTGAAAAGCAAACGAAGAAAAAATATTTGCTCACCACGGCCGTTGGCGGATACCATGAATACATTGAACACACCGAGATGGACAAAGCGCAGGTGTATCTCGACTATGTGAACATCATGAGCTACGATTTCAAAACGGGTGCCGACAGCATCACAGGTCATCACACCAATCTGTTTGCCTCTAACGACTACGCTACCGAACGCTCAACGGACCGCGCCATCACAGAATTCATTGCCGCCGGTGTGCCCGCTTCGAAGATTGTTATGGGCGTAGCATTCTATGCCCGGTCATGGACAACAAATACCCCCGACAACAGGGGTATGAATCAGTTGGCCGTGCAAGCACAGTGGGGTGGTGGCTACTCCAAACTGAAAGAAACAACGATCGACAAAAATGGTTTTAAGCGTTATTGGGATGAGCGGGCCAAAGCGCCCTACCTGTTCAACGAAGAGAAAAGGATCTTCATTTCCTATGACGATGAGATGTCGATCACGGAGAAGTGTCACTATGTTACGGCACACAAACTCGGTGGGGTGATGTTTTGGGAGTACTCGGAAGATCCAAAAGGGTATCTTTTAGGCACGATAAGCCGGGAACTGAAGTAATCGGGGGTCGACAGGGCGTAAAAGAGGTTAAAGTGCCTGATTTATATCTTTTTCTTTTTAATAAAAATTCTTATTACTTTTAAATGTTTATTGTCAATCTTTTCTGAGGCCCTCTCCCCTTTGAGCAGTAGTTCCAGAAGACTGTCAGTTTACATTAACTAATTTCTCATTTATTCTTTTTAACAATGAACATTTACGTTGCCAACATCCCTTTTAAGGCATCCGAACAGGAATTGAAGGGATTATTCGAAGAGTATGGCGAAGTTTCTTCAGCCAAGATTGTCATGGACAAAGTAACTCAGCGTAGTCGTGGTTTCGGTTTTATCGAAATGTCAGACGAAGCTGCTGCCCGTCAGGCTATCACTAGCTTAAACGGTTTCAACTTCCTGGGAAAAACCCTGGTGGTGAACGAAGCAAGACCCCGGACTGATGCACCCCGCAGTGGTGGTGGTGGATACAGAAGCGGTGGTGGCGGTGGTTTTAACCGCAGAAGCAATAACGAGTATTAAGACAACCGATATTGTATCAGAAAAAGCCTTGCATGACGCAGGGCTTTTTTTGTGCCCGATTTTCTTGGCGTATACCCATTCCGTTGAATCTCCAGCTTGTAACGCAAAACGGAGCGCAAAGTTCAGCGCTCTGTCAGCGAAAATTTAAACCTGAAAAACCACTTGTTTTTAGTCGAACAATTTCGTAAACTTTGTATCTCACCAAAAACGGAAATAGCTATGAATGTGATCACCAATGTGGAGCGGTGGGGTAATAGTCATCGCCCCGGATTTTTGGATGCGTTTCGGGTATTGTTAGGTGCTTTCATTACCTACAAGGGGCTGTACTTCATCATGCATATGCATGACCTTGAAATGACAACGTCCGGTATCAATGTTTACTTCGCCGGTATGACACTTGCACACTATGTTGTGTTCGCGCATATTTTAGGCGGTCCGCTGATTGTCGTGGGTCTTTACACGCGCATTGTGTGCCTGATCCAATTGCCTATACTGATCGGAGCCGTCTTTATGGTAAACTATCCAGCAGGATTTCTTTCCATAGGACATCATATGGAGCTTTGGGCATCAATCGTTGTCTTGGTTGGCTTGGTCATCTTCATGGTGTTTGGTGCGGGAAAATATTCCATCGACGCCAAGCGCAGAAGAGAGATGGAGGCAGCTCATCTAACATAACCTCTATCTAACCTAAACCGAAGGGCATCTGCACGGCAGGTGCCCTTTTTGTTTTAATTCTCTATCTTCATGCCCCTAGAAAAAGACGCATGAAATATACCATCGGTATTGACATCGGCACCGGCAGCACCAAAGCGGTGGCCGTAGACGTTGCAGGCAAAGTGCTGGCCACCGCCCAGCAGGCCTACCCCATCCTCACACCCCAACCTAACCTGAGCGAACAACAGCCGCAACTCATCCGGCAGGCGTTCGTGCAGTGCATTCTCCGCGTACTCCAGGAGGTAAAGGAAACGCCGGCTGGCATCGTCATCAGCAGCGCCATGCACAGCTTGATCCTGGTCGACGCCCACGGCGAGCCGCTCATGAACATGATCACCTGGGCCGATAATCGGGCCGCCGCCACTGCCCGCCAGATCCAGCAGTCGGCCTCCGGCGAAAAGATCTACCGCCAATCCGGAACGCCCGTGCATGCCATGACCCCGCTCAGCAAGATCGTCTGGCTCAAAGACCATCAACCCGACTTGTTTAAAGCGGTCCATAAATTCATTTCCATAAAAGAATATATCTGGTATAGCCTTTTCGGCGCATTTGAGGTGGACTACTCCATTGCCTCTGCCACGGGGCTGTTCAACATTGAGGAACTAAGTTGGAACACCGATTCACTGACCTTGTGCGCCATCACGTCCGACCAACTGAGCAAGCCCGTACCCACGCACCATACGCGCACAGGGCTCGCTCCTGCCCTTTCCGCCGAGCTGGCACCGGTAGCTACCGTGCCGTTCTTTATCGGCTCCAGCGACGGTTGTATGGCCAACCTGGGCAGCTTTGCTGTAACGCCCGGCATCGCCGCCCTCACCATCGGCACCAGCGGGGCCATACGGGTGGCCAGCACGCGCCCGACCTACAACTTCAAGGCTATGACGTTCAACTACCGGCTGGATGAGCAGATGTTCATCTCGGGCGGGCCCATCAACAACGGGGGCTATGTCTTGAAATGGTATGCCGAGGTGTTCCTTCAACGGACCCTGGCCAGTGGCAAAGACTACGATGCCCTGCTCGACGGCCTGGACGATGTGAAGGCCGGCGCCAACGGTCTGATCTTCCTGCCCTACATCCTGGGCGAACGCGCGCCCATCTGGGACAGCGACGCCAGCGGTGCTTTCTTCGGGATCCGGAATTTTCATACGCAGGCCCATTTCACCCGCGCCGTCATCGAAGGCATCTCCATGGCGCTCTACAGCATTGCCGTGGCGATGGAGAAATCGGGGTTGAACATCGAGCGGGTGCATGTGAGCGGGGGCTTTGTGCATTCGCAGGCCTGGCTGCAAATACTGGCCGACGTTTTCAACAAAGAGATCTGCCTCATCAATCCCGAGGACGCCTCGGCGTTGGGCGCCGCCTACCTGGGCTTAAAGTCGCTTGGACTTATTCCTGATTATGAGGTCTTGAGGTCATCGGAGCGGGTTTCCTATCGCCCGATAAAAGAGAATCACGAGCGCTACATAAAATCTTTCCGGATGTATGAACGCCTGTATGAAAACCTGAAAGACGAGATGGAGGATATTCAGCAGCTGAGAAGCTTGTAAAGTCCCGGCTTAGCTGCGCTTCAGTTGGATGAGGGTGAGCTCGGGGGGCATGCCAATACGCCCGGGATACCCTACGCAGCCAAAGCCCCGGTTCACATAAAGATATTGATTGCCCTCCTGGTAAAGTCCCGCCCACTGTTTGAAGCGGTATTGCGCCGGACTCCAGGTGTAGCTGCCCAGGTTTACGCCGAGTTGGTAGCCATGCGTGTGCCCCGATAGCGTGAGATCGATATTGCCATATTCCGGTCTGATCTGGGCATCCCAATGCGTGGGGTCATGTGAGAGGAGTATTTTCACGGGAGCTTCTTCGGTTCCCGGATAAGCCAGGTCAAGCTTGCCATACTTTGGGAAGCGATGGGCCGGACCTACGCCCCAGTTCTCCACCCCCAGGATGGCCAGTTTGTCGCCGCCCGTTTCCAGGAAGCGGTGTTCGTTCATCAACAGATCATAGCCCAACTGTTTGTGGGCCGCCAGCATGTCTTCAAAATTTTTGCGCTTAGCCTCCGGGGTGGACCACTCCCGGTAATTGCCATAGTCGTGGTTGCCCGTGACGGAAAACACACCCAGGGGAGCTTTGAGCTTTTCGAAGATGGGAACATAGTCTTTGGCTTCGCGGGTTTCGATGGTCACCAGGTCGCCGGTGAAAAAGATCACATCCGGTTTTTCCTGCATTAACAAGTCAACCCCACCCCGGATCGCGGTTTTGTTGAACAGCGATCCGGTGTGGATGTCGGAGATCTGCCCCAGCAGGATGCCGTCGAAAGCTTTGGGAAGATGGGGTAAGCGAATGACCTGTTTGCGCACCCTGTAGTCGTGCGCACCAGTGAGTATGCCAAACGAAAGTCCCGTCAGCGGAACACTGCCGGCGACGATGGCCGTGCGCGAAAGAAATTCCGAGCGTGAGATGAAGGGTTCCTCCTCGACGACTTCGGCTTCTCTTTGCCACCGCTTCTTCATGAACCGATTGGCCAGCAGTATCCCGCGGCGAATGTCGTCGATGATCACGAAGACGAGCAATAGTATCTTAGAGAAATAAAGAATGGCCAACACAATGACCAGCCACTGCCGAAGCTTTTCATTGGAGATGTCGATGAGCACCACCCAGATCAACGAGAAAACAGAAAGGATGGACGTGAGCCAGAAAATGCCACGCGTACTGTTCTTCACCAGCCGGTGCGATGCGTGACTGGCTGTGCGTATAGCCTGGTAGGTATAGAGATCCACCAGCAGCATCAGCAAGATGCCACCGGCCGTCATCAATATTCTATACCCGATTCCTTCGCTCATTTACCCCGAAAAGGTTAAAGGGTCAAAGGTAACGAGAAATCAAAAACTTTGATCTGCAAATCCTCCGAGCTAACGGTTAAGCCTTTGACCGGCTTACTTCCCCGCTATAGCCGGGAAAAAATTGCCCGTTACGCCCGCTTCAACTCGATCAGGGTGATCTCTGGTGGCATCCCAATCCTGCCCGGATATCCCAGGTAGCCAAACCCGCGGTTCACATACAAGTATTGCGAACCTTCCTGGTAAAGTCCCGCCCATTGCTTGTAGGCATACTGCGAAGGGCTCCACTTAAAGCCGCCGATCTCCACGCCAAACTGGAAGCCATGCGTATGGCCGGCAAACATCAGATCGATATCCGGGTACGATTCGCGTACCTGTACATCCCAATGGCTGGGATCATGTGAGAGCAACAGCTTCACCGGTGCCTCGTCTGTTCCCGCGTACGCCTGATCCAGCCGGCCATATTTTGCAAACCGTTTTCCGCCGTAGTTCTCGTTTCCCAAAATAGCGATCTTCTCGCCATTCAACTCCAGGAAGCGGTGCTCGTTCATCAACAGATCGAAGCCCAGCAGCCGGTGTGCTTCCATGAGGTCTTTAAAATTGTTTTGCTTGGCTTGCATCGATGGCCAGGCGTGATAGTCGCCATAGTCGTGGTTGCCGGTCACGGAGTAAACACCGAGGGGTGCTTTCAATTTATTGAAGATGTCGATGTAGTCCTTCACTTCACGGGCTTCGTTGTTCACCAGGTCGCCGGTGAAAAAGATCACATCGGGTTTTTCATCGAGCGCCATTTGCACGCCGCCTTTCACAGCCACTTTGTTGAAGAAGCTGCCCGAGTGGATGTCGGAGAGGTGAGCGATCTTCAGGCCGTCGAAAGCTTTCGGGAGGTTTGGCAATTTCACTACCTGCCTTTTTATTCTATAGTCGTGCGCACCGGAAATGATGCCATAGGCCATGGCGCCCAGAGGAACACTCGCCGCGACGAGCGCTGTTTTGGCAAGGAATTCAGAGCGGGGGATCGCCGTGCCGGTCGTGTCGCCGGAAGCGCCCTTGTTAAAGAATTGCACGATCCAGCGAACACCGCGCTGGAGGTCATCGACAAACAAAACGATAACACCGAAAAATTTGGAAAGGTACATAACCGATAAAGCGACCCTCACCCAATTTCTCACATCGGGATGATACTTGTAGGGATCGCCGAAACTGTACCATAAAAGTGCCAGTACGCTCAACGTGGTCAGCGCCCAAAATCCATAGCGAAATATAGCTCGCCACGGCGCACCCCAGTTTTGCGAAACGACGGACACGCCTTGGTAGACATAATAATCAATCAATAAAAAGAAGAGCGCGAAGATGGCAACGGTCATAATCCTGGGTTTCATATATAAGTTATTTTATGCGCGTTTCAGAGGGAGAGGTTCTTTCCCCGGAAAGCGGTTTGATAGCAATTATTTGAACGGTAAGCCTCTTTTCCTGTCGCATGCGTTTTTCAATACGATACAAAAAGAAAAAGTCGTCCTACTTTCGTAAGACGACTTTCATAAGATTTTATTCTATTTTTTAATTCAAGGCTACCGGCGCATCGGGAAGAGGTTCGTCTTCTTCCCCGTGACGGTGTGCCGCGGCTGCTTCAGGTTTTATTTTGAAGACACGTGCCTTGAGGCGGGCTACCAGCAGGTACATTACCGGCACCATGAACAAGGTCAGGAACGTACCGAAGATCAAACCGAAGATCATCGTCCACGAAAGGGGTCCCCAGAAGGCTACGTTGTCGCCTCCGAAGAAGATGTGCGGCTTGAACTCGGTGAACAATGTCACAAAGTCGATGTTGAAACCGACCGCCAGCGGGATAAGACCCAGGGTTGCGGCCATCGCGGTCAACAACACGGGTGTCATACGGGTCTTGGCGGCTTCAACAATCGCCTCTTTCAACTCCATGCCTTGCGAGATGAGCAGGTCGGTAAATTCCACGAGCAAGATACCGTTGCGCACAACGATACCTGCCAGGGCCATAATACCTACGCCCGACATGACGATGGATATTTCCATTTTGAAGAACGAGAATCCGAGCAATACGCCGATGACACTGAATATGATCTCGGAGAGGATGATCAGCGGTTTGCTGGTGGAGTTGAACTGGATCACCAGGATCATGAAAATAAGTCCCAATGCCACCATCCCGGCCACGCCAAGGAACGCCGAGGTTTCTGCCTGATTCTCTTGCTCTCCCGTCATCTTGATGGTTACACCATCGGGTTTGGGGAAATCTTTCAAGCTGTTCTGAATCGCACCCACAACTTCGTTCGGGTTGAAGTCTGACAGCACGTTCGACGCCAGGGTGATCACACGTTTCTGATCGATCCGCTTGATGCCGGCAAAGCTGTTGCCGTAGTCAATGGTGGCAAAGGCGGAAAGCGGCACCTGTCTCACCACACCTCCCTGACTCATGTCGCGATACGTCACCGGTAGATTCATCAGCGTGTTAATGTCATTGCGTTGGGATTCTTTGATACGCAGTTCAATGGGGTAATCGTCATTCACATCGCGGAAACGCGATACTTCCAGACCATAGACGGCCGTGTACAGCACATTACCAATCTTGGCCGTGGAGATGCCCTCACGGTTGGCTTTTTCGCGATCGATCTTGATGACGATCTCAGGCTTGTCGCTCTGGAAGTCAGACGCGAGATCTTCAACACCCGGTATCTGCAAGGAGTCGAGGTAGCGTTTGGCACGGTCGGCGGTTTTTACAAGAATGTCGAAATCTTCCGCGGCGATCTCAATGTTGATCGCCTTACCGGCAGGAGGCCCACCTTGTTCCTGGTCCACCGAAATTTCCGCGCCAGGGATACCTTTAACAGCATTCCGTATCTTATCAAGGAAGTCACGCGAAGAACGGCCATTGCGCTTGGCGAAGCTCACAAAGGCCACGGTCACTTTGCCCAGGTGCGGTTGTGCCTGGTTACCGGCAAACTGGTCTTCAGCCGCGCCAACCGAGATGTTTGAGATTACTGACTCAACGATCGCGGTGTCCGTACCAATGGTCTTGATCACACGGTCCTCCACGATGTTGGTAATGGAATCGGTCACATTTTGGTGCGTACCAATCGGCAAACGCACATAAGCATAAATAAAGTTAGGATCGCCTTTCGGAAAAAATACCACGGGCGGCTTGCGGATGGCCGTGAACACGATGGAGAAGAAGAACAGGCCGATCACCGCGGCGATCACCCCGTACGGTCTCCATCCTGCCAGACACCAGGAGATGGCATTTGAATATCCCTTTTGAACGAAGGGCCAGGCACGCGTCTGGAACTTGGAGATTACTTCTTCCAATACAAAACGGTGCAGCGCATAGATGCCGAAGATGAATACGGTAAAGTTACCCATACCGATCGATCCGGTAACGTAGAACAACAAAGCGATGGCAGCAAAGATCACGAGCGATATCTTGAAGCCTTTTGTAAACTTCGGTTTGTTCTTATGATCGTGATCGTGCGGCTTCATGAAGTCGGCCGCAAACACCGGGTTCATAATGTAGGCCACTACCAGCGAGGCCAGCAAGGCTACGATGAGGGTGATCGGCAGGTAGACCATGAATTTACCGATCACGCCGGGCCAGAAGGCCAACGGCACGAACGGCGCCAACACTACCAACGTTCCAGAAAGCACGGGCATGAACACTTCGCCGGCAGCGATCTTCGCTGCTTTGCGAATGGGGACTTTTCCATTGTCAAACACGCGGTGTGTATTCTCGATCACCACGATGGCATCATCCACCACGATACCGAGCGCCAACAGGAACGAGAACAAGGTCATCAGGTTCAGCGTAAAGCCGAGCGTGGGGAAAGTAAGAAAGGCGATAAAGCTTGATATCGGCACCGACAATCCCACAAAGATGGCGTTGGTGGCACCCATAAAGAACATGAGGATGAGCGTTACCAGGACGAAGCCGATGATGATCGTGTTGATCAGATCGTGCAAAGTGGTGCGCGTATTCTCCGATTGATCTCCAGTGATCGTGATCTTTGCTCCTTTAGGAAGGATACTCGTTTCAAATTCCTTTACAATCTCCTGGATCTGGTCCGATGCATTGATGAGGTTCTCACCGCCGCGTTTCACCACCTGCAGGGTCACCACGTTTTTCTCGTCCAAACGGGCGAAGCTTTCTTGCTCCTTGTGCGTGTCCTGTACGTCTGCAATGTCTTTCAAATACACTTTGCCGCCCTTGGTAGAACCTACCACGATATTGCCCATTTGTTCGGCCGAGTTAAATTCGCCGTTCACCGTTATGGAACGCTTCATGCCGTCGACAGAAAGCTGTCCACCGGCGATGAGCACGTTTTCACCTCGCAGCGCTTGTGAAATGTCGTCAAGGTCTACGCCGGCCTGGGCCATTTTAAAGAGGTCGGCATTCACTTGGATCTCGCGATCCAAAGCACCCGCGATGTCGACACGACGAATCTCCTTTAGTGCCTCGATGCGGTCCTGCATCTGCTCTGCATATTCTTTCAACGTAGCCAAATCGTAATCGCCCGACAGGTTGATGAACAGGATCGGCACTGCCGAGATATCGATGTCCACCACCTGGGGTTCGTCTGGCATGTCGTTGGGCAGATCGGGCTTGGCCTTGTCTACCGCTTCCTGCACTTCGCGTTTGGCGTCCTTCACTTCCACGTCGGGACGAAACTCGATGATCACGTTCGAAAAGTTCTGTACCGAATTGCTGGTCACTTTCTTTATACCGGCAATGGACTTCACCTGCTTCTCGATTTGTTTCGAGATCAGGTTTTCGATGTCTTCGGGCGCGCCGGGATAGGGCGTGGCCACATAGATTTGCGGAAACACTACTTCAGGAAAGTTTTCCTTCGGCAGACTGTTATAGGTCATGATCCCCGCCAAGCAGATGATCACCGTAGCCACATAAATGGCCACTTTGTTATCGATCGACCAACTGGTGGGTTTAAATTCTTTTTCGATGTCTTGCATAAAAAGGATAGGTTAATGCCCTAGTTGGTTTTAATCACTTGTCCGTCGTCCAGACCCTGATAACCGAAAGAAACAATCTTCTCGCCGGCCTTAAGACCTTGAACTTGCGCCTGGTTGTCGTACACGCCGTCGACCTTTACCACTTTCCTGCGAGCTACGGTTTGCTTGCCGTCGGTTTCGGATATGAATACGATTTTCTCGTTGTTGATGGATTGCACCACGTTTACCGGTACAACGATCGCCGCGGGCTCTGTATGGAAGATCACTCTCACAACGCCGGTCATGTTAGGGCGAAGGTTAGCTTCCGCCGGCAATTTCACTTCCACGGGGAAAGACCGCGAAAGGGGATCGATCGTTTTTCCTACGAACGTTACCGTAGCCGAGATATCTTTGCCCAATTCGGCAATGCTTACCGTCACTTTGTTACCTTTCTTGATGTTGGTCACATACGCCTCCGAAACGGCGGCTTTCAACTTCAGATTGGACGTGTTCACGATGCGCGCAGCAGGCATACCGGGCGCAATGTTTTGCCCAACCTTAGCCGCTATTTCATCCACCGTGCCACTGAAAGGGGCGGTGACGCGGGTCTGGCTGTTTTGTTCTTCCAGTGAAGCTACTGTTCTTTCGAGATTTTCTTTGGTGGTCTTGGTCTGCAAGTATTGTACTTCCGTTCCGATCTTCTGATCCCAAAGATTTTTTTGGCGTTGGTATACCGTGGTTGCCAATTCCAACTGCGCCTTCATAGCTTCAATGTTGCGTAGGATAACCGAGTTATCGATCTGCGCCAACGTCTGCCCTTTGGAAACAGCGTCGCCTTCTTGCACATATACGGCAGTGATTACGCCAGCGGCCTTAGAGCTCACCTGGATGTTGTCTTCCGCCTCCACGCGACCTTGTGTTTGCACAAAGTAATCGAATTTGCGCGGCGCCAGCTCGGTGACATTCACTTCTTTGGCTCTCACTTTCACAGAATCGGGGTTGGCCTTGGCGATCTCCCCCTCAAGTTTCTGTATCTGTTTGGTAATATCTGCCTGCTGTTGTTTCAGCTTCGCCAGTTCCGCCTTCTTATCGTCGGGCGAAGCAGCGCTGCAGGCCGCTAAGATTGCGGCAGTCAGGATGACGGCAAAACGTGTATATATCGTGGCTTTCATAAAATGGTTATTTTTCATTGGGTTTGGTTCTTATTTAGCGGGTTGGGCTGTTGCATATTTTGAAGGATCGATCTTCGCATACGCTTTATCGAGGTCGATCTTGGAAACGATCGCATCATACAAGGCGTTGTAATAATTGATCTGCGCCTGCTTCAAGCTGTTCTCGGCATCAGTCACTTCGATATTCGATCCTACACCTTGCTCGTACTTAATCTTGGTTACCCTGGCTACCCTGTCGGCCAGCCCCATGTTTTCTTGTTGCGATTTCAAGGTCTCCACGGAGTTCTTAAAGGTGACGGTATTCTGTTCGATGCTCAAGTCGATGCTTTGCTTCAATGAGCTGTAATTGTTTTGGAGCTTCAGCAAGGCCAGTTTGGATTGTTGGATCTGGTAGGTACGCTGCAAGCCACTGAACAATGGAATGTTGAGCGTGATACCGTAGGCCATGTACGGATACCATTTGTCGGGACCGAACTCAGACGTGGAGGCGATCTTCGATTCGGTCTTAAACAAGCCACCAATGGTAGGCGACTGTGTGCCATAGCCCGCGTTCAGGTAGCCCGACAGGCTGGGCAGGGACGTAGAATACTTATTCTTGATGTCCAGCTCCTGCAACTTGCGTTGTGTATCGAGCAATTTGTATTCGATGCGATTTTTGTAATCCCATCCTTCCTGGTATTCGTTGAAGAGATTTGCGTTCACCGTCAGGTCTTTCAGGTCACCCACGACGGTCAGTTCTTTCTCCATCGGATAGTTCATTTGGAATTTCAACAGCCCCAAGCTCAGGCTCTGCGAGTTCAAAAAATTTAACCGCTCCGTTTTGAGATTGTTCAGGGTCACCTGGATCCGATCCACGTCGATGGATTCGGCAAAACCATTTTTGTTCAACGCTGCGGTATTTCTCAACAGGGTGTCGACACGCGCAATGTTGTTGTCGAACAACGTAATGCGTTCGTTGTTCACCAGCACCGCATAGTACGCTTTTGTCACCATTTCAACCACCTGGATCTGGGTTTGCTCCTCGGTCTTATAGGCGAGGTCTTTATAGGTGTCGGCTGCCTTCAAGCCTACCAGGTACGATCTGCTGAAAAGCAATTGATTGATCGTAACGCCCGCGGTGCCGTTACTGGGCAATTGAAAAACGTTTTGAAAAGCCACCACATCACCGGACTTGATGCCCGGGATCGAACTCAGGTCGATAATGCTCGGTTGGCCTTCCGTGTATCTGCTGTAAAAACGAGGCAGTTTCGGGTTATGCTGAAGGGCCACGCTACCATTGATTTGCGGCAACCCGATTCCGGTAGTTTCCCTTACTTTGGATTCCGATATCTGGGCATCGATGCGTGCATTCTTCACGGCCACTTGATTGGTCAGTGCATACGAAATGGCTTCGTCCAATGTGAAGACGCTTTTTTCGTCCTGCTGCGTCTGGGCTTCCACCCACAAGGGCACAACTAAACTGAATACTAAAAGATAATAAAGGGGTTTCATGCTGTTGTGGTTTATCGTTGGTTTACTGGGGTTACTTCTATAGCCTTCTTTTCTTTGTACTTCTGATAGAGCTTCCGTCCTTTTTCGGTAACGAGGCCGTGTACAAAGTGATCGAAGATTTCCATTTGCACGTCTGCCAGCTTGAATTGTTGCTGGGGGAATGTATGATCATCAAAAACGATCTCTACCGTAGCCATTCTAACAATGCTCAGGACCTCGGTGTTGAGTTCCGGCCGGTAATATCCTTCGGCGATGCCCTGGTCCAGGTTGGCTTTCACGGAGTCGTAGATGCAGCTCTTTTTAAACTCCTGCCAGATGGCCCAGGCCCGCGGGTGGTATTTCTGAAGATCGAACAACAGCGAGGGATTGATCTCCTCCATGTTGCGTTTCAGACAAATCGAAAGCTTGGCCAGTTCGTCGATGGCGTTTTCGGCGCTCACCCGGATCTCGTCGAATTCTTTCTGGCCTTCCTTGAGGTGCATTTGGCACACCATGGTGACCATGTCTTCCTTATCGGCAAAGTGCTGGTAGAGGGTTTTCTTGGAGACGGTGAGGTGGCGGGCGATGTCATCCATAGAGATGCTGCGCACGCCGTATCGCATGAAGAGGCCTTCTGCCCCTTTTAAAATCTTGCGTTTGATGTCTTGTTCTTCCATAAGGGTTGCAAAACTATGGAAACTATTTACATTACAAAAGTTTCCATAGTTTCCTTGAACGCTCAAAGCGAGCTATGGTTCCACTTTTTCGTAACTTTTTAAGAGAATTTCTTCGGAAATATCAGCCTCAACCGTTTGAACCGGTCGAACCCGTCGAGTCACCGGTTTGGGTGTTTTCTTCCCAGCGGCACCATTTATCCTTCATTTTTTGTTTGAGGGCAGCCCGCTCATCGGGGCTCATAGACGAAAACTTAGCATAGAACTTATTCTTCCAATGGGCTTCGGCAGGATGCGGGCGATGCCAGCCGCGTTTTCCGCCTCCAAAGCCGGAGAACAGGATCTTAGACAACAGGAACAAACCCAGGGCTTGCCAGAAGGTGATGACGGGACCGGCAAACAAGGCCGGGACAAGCCAGTTCCAAAGGCTCATCGTCACCCATCCAAAAACAAAGATCGCCAAAACGCCCAGGGCCACACACGCCACAAATTTTACTACTCGGTTCATAATCCAATGCTTTAAATGTCTTTATACAGTCGTTGTAATTTTTTTCGCAAAGCGAGGATCGCATAGCGTTTCCTCGACAATAATGTGTTGATCGAAACGCCCGTTTCCTCGGATATTTCCCGGAAACTGCGCTCTTCAATCTCATTGAGTATAAAGATCTCGCGCTGTTCGGCGGGCAAATCATCCAGGGCCTCCATAATGGCGTCCCAGATCACATCACGTAAATAGGCGTCTTCGGGAGAGTTCCCCAAATCGGGCAAAATGTCCTGTAATGTCAGCGGTGCATCGTCGTCCGTCCCTGCATACATCTCGAGGTCCGCGCGTTTTGGACGGGCGGCATCGCGGCGATAGCGGTCGATGATCTTGTTTCGGGCCACCGAAAATAGCCAGGAAGTGACACGGTCCAGGGACTCTATCGTATCGTAGCCGGCTACGAACTGATAGAATACATCCTGCAGAATGTCTTCCGCCTCCTCCACGGAAGAAACCCGGTTGCGGATAAATCCCAGCAACTTGTCCTTCTCACGGAGAAATGTTTGCTCTTTCATTTGCATGGCCAAGTCCATCGCTTCCATTACGTTAATTACCTCCTAAGTCGGGAATGGAGGGAGGATTATTGTAGGATGGGAAGGCAAAAATCAGCATTTATAAGGAAGAAGTCTGCATTTAGGCTAGAATACAGGAGCCGGAAGCCCGGAGCCAGGAGCCTTTTCGACGAAAAATTGCCCCACAAAACCCAATCTATCCCTAACTTATGGCCACCAATCATTGTTTTTCCCCCAATTGGTATGCAGTATTTTCGCGATAAGCTCTATCCTACTTCAGTGAAACGGAAAATCCTTGCGGGGTTTCTCCTGGCCTTTGTCGCCATTTTGCTGGCCTTGGGCATTACCCATTTTGGGTTTCGCGATATGTTGGATACGGTGAACGAACTTTCGGCGCCGAACCGGAAGCTGGACGCCTTGAATGATATTTTTCAAGAGATCACGGCCCTGGACCAACTCCAGCGTGCAGAGGCCATCCGAAATCCTCATAAGCCCTACAAAGCGTTTCTTAAACAATCCAAGTCTCTCGGAAACAAGATCGACTCCCTGGGACTGCTCAAGTGGGATACCGCGCAACACGACCGGCTGATCACCATCAAGCAGATCCTGCAAAAAAGGAATTCACTGTTCTTTTCTTATTTGAAACTAAAATCCGAGGTGGCCGACAACCGCCGCCTCTCCATACGGCTCGACACCCTTTCCACCATCCTGCAACACGAAAAGATCCTGGTCGATACTAGTGTGGTGACAACGGAAAAGAAAACGATCACCACCTACACCCGCGATTCGGTTGCCGCTCAAAAAGAACGGTCGGGCCTGGGCAAGCTCTTCAGTAAAAAGAAAACCCCTCCCCCGGCCACCACACACGTCAAGGTACAGGAAGAGCTTAGCGTGACCGTTGACACGCTTTCCGTGTCGCGTCAAAACAAAGCGCTCGAAGAAGTGGAGAAGATCGTGACGGACCTCGAGAAAGATCAGCGCGCTGAGAACAAAAAATTGTTACAGCAGGAATTGGAGCTCATCCACGCCAATAGTTTGCTCATCAATAAACTGCTCAGCATCCTCCACGATGTGGAGAACGAAGAATTGGCGCAGATGCACGAAAAGAACGACCACGCCATTGCCCTGGTAACAAAAAGTATTTCCAACATCGGGTTCCTGCTGGGCGCTTTCTTCCTGGGCGCCGCGCTGCTGGTGTACCTGATCTGGGTCGATATCGGCCGCAGCAATTACTATAAAGAGCAGCTCGAGAAAGCAAAAGATGAAGCGGAAGAATTGAGCCAGATCAAGCAGCGCTTCCTGGCCAACATGAGCCACGAAATTCGCACGCCGCTGCAATCCATCATCGGGTTTGCCGAACAATTGAAACACCGCGGACAAACCCGCGAAGCCATCGACGCCATCCACAGCTCTTCCGAACACCTGCTCCACATCGTAGACGAAGTGCTGGACTATAGCCGCATCTCCAGCGGAAACTTCACCTTGGAACAAGAACCGTTCGACCTTCTTGCCCTGGTACACGAAGTAGAATCTGCACTGCGCATCCAGGCCGACCGCAAGGCCCTCGCCCTCGTGCTCGACGTTGAACACGCCCGCGATTTTCAATTGCTGGGCGATGGCTTCCGGCTGCGCCAAATTCTTTATAACCTCATCGGCAACGCCATCAAATTCACCGCCAAAGGGTCGGTGAAACTCGCAGTGACAACCTTGGAGCAGGAGGAAGACGCATACATACGCTGCATTTTCGAGATCACCGATACCGGTATCGGCATACGCCCCGAGGACCTGGAGAAGATCTTTAATCAATTCGAACAAGCCAGCGCCCTGATCGCGCGTCACTACGGCGGCACGGGATTGGGATTGACCATTGTGAAATCATTGGTCGAAGCACAGGGCGGGTCGCTTGAGGTGGAGAGCGTGCCGGAGAAAGGCTCAACGTTCCGGGCAGCCATTCCGTTCGCCCGCGCCACTGCCGGCGCACCCCGGCATGCTGTCCAGAAAAAACAGCCGAGGAGCGCCTTCACGGGAAAAGTGCTGGTCGTCGACGACGATGTGATGATCCTGCGGCTGTGCAGCCTCATCCTTCAAAAGAACGAAGTAAACTTCACCACCTATGGCGAAGCGCAAGATCTGATCAACCAACAACCTGATGCCGCCGTGTCGCATATCCTGATGGACATTCGCATGCCCAACATCAATGGTGTTGAACTTTGTCACGTGCTCCGGAAAAGATACCCTCCTCAAACACGCTTTGTCGCGCTCACGGCCCACGTCTTTCCGCAGGAGCGTCAGCAACTGTTGGACGAAGGCTTCGACGTCGTCCTGTCAAAACCCTTCCGCGAACACGAACTGCTGGACGTGTTGGGCATCGACGCCGACACTACCGATACGTTGGATCCTAATCTCTCCATGTTGAGACTCATGACCCTGGGGGATGAGGCCTTGTTCCAATCGGTGTTGCAGCAATTTATCGAAGAAACGAAACGCGATGTGGAGAGCCTGGACCGGGAGTTGAAGCATATGCGCGCCGAGCCCATCCGTGAGATCGTGCATAAGCTGGCAGGACGCATTGGGCAGATGGGGTCTTCCGAGCTATCGGTGACGCTACGGGATATTGAAACGCAATTGGCGGATGGTGTGGCGCTGCAGGATGTGTTGCAGCCGTTGTTGGATGCGAAGGATGGTGTGGAGGGGTTGTTGATGAGTATTCAGGTGAATGTGGTGTCGTAACCATTGGCGCACCAACGGGCACGTCACTGCAGAGTGGCCGGTTAAAAAATCTTGTTGGTGAAAGAATACCAACAAGGGCGGTGGATTATTCGATGCCGTATTTTTCGATCTTTAAATATAAAGTCTTCCGGTCAATGTTGAGGATGCGGGCGGCCTTGGATTTGTTGTAGCGCACTTCTTTCAATGTCTTCATGATCATTTCTTTTTCCTGCGATTCTTGTAAGGCCTTCAGATCATAGACCGGGGTGTCGTTGTTGGGTTTAGGCTGGGGGTTGCGGATGGTTTCGAGCATTTCTACCGGGAGGGCGGCGGCGGTGATGAGGCCTTCGTTGGTGAGGAGGACGGCGCGTTTTACCACGTTTTTCATTTCACGGAGGTTGCCGGGCCATTCGTAGGTGCGGAAAATGTCGGTCACTTCTTTGTTGAAGCCGGTGACATGGCGGTCGAGTTCGGCATTGGCCAATTCACGGAAAAAGTCCAGAAACTCATCGAGGTCCTCTTCGCGGTGGCGGACGGCGGGCACTTTTAGCTTGAACTCGTTCAGGCGGTGATAGAGGTCTTCTCGAAACAATCCCTTCTTCACGCTTTCGGCCAGGTCGTCGTTGGTGGCGGTGATGATGCGCACGTCGATTTTCACTTCCTTGTTGCTGCCGATGGGCTGGATGATGCGTTCCTGGATGGCACGCAATAGTTTTACCTGCACTTCGTAAGAAAGATTACCCACCTCGTCGAGGAAGAGGGTGCCCTTGTGGGCGTCCACAAATTGACCAACCTTATCCTGGACAGCGCCGGTGAATGAGCCCTTCGTATGGCCAAACAGTTCGCTGGCGGCAAGCTCTTTGGAAAGGGCACCGCAGTCGACGGCAATAAATGGCGCTTTGGAGCGGGCGCTGAGGCGGTGTATGGTTTGGGCCACGTTCTCTTTTCCCGTGCCACTCTCCCCTTCTATGATCACCGACATGTCGGTTGGCGCCACAAGGCGTATGTATTCATATAGCCGCTTGGCTTCGGGACTGGTGCCCTCCACAAATTGCTTTAGGGCAGTCGATTTGGGTTGGGCCGTGACCGAGGGTGTCGGGGCGTTTTCTTTTTTTAGGGCCTGCTGGAGCATCATCAGCAATTCGTCGGGGTTGACGGGCTTGGTGATGTACTCATAGGCGCCCATCTTCATAGCCTTGACTGCCGTGCGGATGTCGGAAAAGCTGGTCATAATAATGACCTGGGTGTGGGGTGAATGCTTTTTGATCTCGGTGAGCACATCCATACCCGTGGTGTCGGGCAGGCGGTAGTCCAGCAAAACGAGGTCGAATGCTTTGGTTTTCAACGTCTGCAGGCCGTCATGACCCTTATGACAAACGGTGACGGAAAAACCTTGCTTGGTGAGAAATCCTTCCAGTATCCTGGAAAAGGTCAAGTCATCTTCTATTACGAGAATCGCGCCCATATACGGGCTAAAATAAAGAAGAAAGCTGGAATAATTCCCAGCTTTCTTCCAATCGGTTGTTTACAGGTTGTGAGGACAAGTCGATTAGTCGACTTTCTTTCCGTCCTTGTTGAACTTAACGGTCTTTGTTTCCGCACCGTTCTTCAACTCTACTTCATAGACATCGCCAGCTTTGTAGGCCGAGCTGATCATCCAGCCACGATATTCTTGAGCTTCGAGCGATTTTTTAACGGCTTCAGGAAGTTCTTCAGATTTGATCTTTACTTTTTCGCCTTGCTGCACTTCGGTAGGAGCAGCTACAGCTTTATCACTTTCCGTTGCATTTTGTGCATTAACAAATGCTACACTTGACAAGAGGGCTGCTGCAGCGATCATTACTTTTTTCATGACAGTTAGAATTTAGTTGAACATTTAATTATGATTAGCCTACTACGAAAGAAAGTGCCAACGGCAGCATGACCAATAAACTACTGTTTATCAGGGCGTTGAAAAACAAGAATCAAAATATTGTGCTGAAAAATTGTAGAGGTATTCTACAGGATGAGAGTATAGTTCCACAAACACTGCGTACGCGTGAAGATAAAAATCAACAAATGGAACTACTGTATTTAACGAAAAGCATCAAATGACGGTTACAGCATCTGCCCGGAAGCACATGCTGTAACAAACGTGATGGGAAAAGCGGCAGAGCGATCAACGACCTTGTTCTTTTTTCGCTTTATTCTCTTCGATGAGGTATGATCCACCCAAACCCAGGCCTCCGAAGATGAACAGCATGGAAAAGTAGGCCACCTCCTCCATATAGAAGGTACTGTCGAGCCAATATCCCATCAACAACCCCAAACCTGCCCCGATCAACAGGAGCGATGCGCGCAAAGGCCCGGACGTGTTACTCCTCCTGGGGGCGATGGCATTCGGGTCCATGCCTTTTTCGATCATGGCCATGCGCTCTTCATTGGCGTATTTACGGAGATAAATGACCATGATAAATGCCCCGATGGTAGCGACGATGGGAATGAATACCCCGATTACTGCGACTTCCATAATTGTAAGGATTTTGTTTAAATCTGCCTCTAGGACGCGGGCGTTTGAAGCCAGGTTACCGACTTTCTGAAAAAATCGTATTCTCCATCCCCACGCGGCGGAAAAGGCGTCGGCCAATGATGTTCAAAGTTTTTTGATCCCCGGGGATCGAATCTGTAACTTCCGTTGAAAAGATCGCGTCAAAGCGCTGTCATGACCATCCCCGCGGAGCATACCATTATCGACAGGATCCTGGCCGGTGAGCCCTCCGTGTATGCGGAGCTGGTGAACAAGCATAAAAGCTATGCGTTCACGATTGCCAACAAGATCCTGCAAAATCGCGCCGAGGCCGAGGAAGCCGCGCAGGATGCTTTTATAAAAGCCTATCATCATTTGTCGACCTTTAACCGGGAGGCAAAGTTTTCCACGTGGCTGTACCGTATTGTGTTCAACACGGCCATCAGTTATAAACGCAAAAGCCGCCACACGTTCCAGTCCATCGAAAATACGGTGCTGGAATATTCTCCCGACGGGGAGGGCACGCTGGAGCGGACCGACAAGCGGAAATACCTGGCGCTGGCAATGGCCCGCCTCAACGAAGCGGACCGCACGGCCCTGACCTTGTTCTATCTCGACGAATTTTCGCTGGAAGAGATCGCCGAGATCACAGGCATGCAGGCTAACACGGCCAAGGTGCGCATCCATCGCGCCCGGCTCCGGCTGGCCGATGAGTTAAAATTGATCTTAAAACAGGAAGCGTTAACTTTGTAACGTATGAAAAAGATACCCCAGGCCCTCGAAGAAATGCTTTTCGACTATCTGGACGGCACCCTCAACGCCGCCGACAAGCAACGTCTGGAGACGGAACTCAGCCAGAACCGCGAGCTGAAAGCCCGCCTGGATGAATTGCAAAATGTTGAACGGTGGCTTTCCAAAATTCCACTGGAAGAGATGCCCTCTCGCAATTTTACCCAACAGGTCATGGGCAAGCTGGATCAATATCCCCGGTCCTCCACCCTCACCTACCGCAATGGCATCTTTCTGCTGATCGGTATCCTGGTGGCTGTCGGACTGGCCACGATCCTGGTCTCCTCCGGGGTCTTCGACAGTGTTCAGACCACCATCAACTTAAACCAGGAATTGCCCCAGAAATATATTCAAAAGAGCCTGCCACCCATTGCCCTGAGTGGAAAGTTGATCGTCAACATCATCATCCTGCTGAACCTGGGGCTGGCCTGGCTGGTACTGGACCGCGCCATCTTGAAGCCCCTCTTTCAACGCCGCATGCACGCCGGCCACTAGCTTTTTATCATTTCTCCCCGCTTCCGGGGATTGATTTGATCGGCTTCATGTTTCATTCCGCATTGTTTCTTACCTTAAAAGATTCAATGCCTAAACATGAACACTCCCGCAACCGCCTTCCGCAATGCCCTCGTAGCCGCCCTCGGTGGCTTTCTTTTTGGATTTGACACGGCCGTGATCTCCGGTGTGGAAAAGTCCATCCAAACCCTTTGGTCCCTGGATAGTTTCTGGCACGGCTTCACAGTGGCCGCGGCGCTTATGGGCACCGTGATCGGCGCGCTGATCGCCGGAAGACCCGCCGAAAAATACGGCCGCAAAAAAGTGTTGCAGGCCATTGGGTTGCTCTACCTGGTCACGTCGCTCGTCACAGCGCTGACGCCGGCATGGTCCCTGTTCGTTGTGTTTCGGTTCCTGGGCGGGATTGGGGTGGGCGCCTCGTCGGTAGTGGGGCCGATGTATATCGCGGAGATCTCGCCTGCACACGCACGCGGCAAGTTGGTAGGTTTGTTTCAATTCATGGTCGTGAGCGGCATCCTCATCGCCTTTGTGTCCAACTTCCTCTTATTCGGCGTGGGCGAAGAGGCCTGGCGATGGATGCTGGGTGTGCAAGCCATACCCGCACTCCTGTATTTTGTGCTGGTTTTCTTCGTACCCGAAAGCCCGCGCTGGCTGGTCAAAGAAGGCCGACCCGATGAAGCGCTGAAAGTATTCGTCAGCATCGGCGAGCCGCGGCCTGCCGAAGCCGTTGAAAAGATCAAGGCGTCGCTGCATTTGGAAACCGGTGGCAGACGGGAGAGCGTTTTCAACGGTCAGTACAACAAACCCATTTTGTATGCCGTGGTGCTGGCCATGTTCAATCAACTGTCGGGCATCAATGCCATCATGTATTACGCACCCCGCATCTTCGAAATGACGGGGCTGGCCAAAGACACGGCTTTATTGCAAGCGGTGTCGATCGGCGTCACCAACATGATCTTTACCTTGCTCGCCATTTCCGTGATCGATAAATTTGGAAGACGCACGTTGTTGATCATCGGCTCGGTGGGCATGGTCATCTCGCTCGGTTTGGTGACCCATGCTTTTTATACAAAACAATACGGCGGCTATGCCGTGATGTTGTACCTGGTGGGCTTCATCGCCTTCTTCGCATTCTCGCAAGGCGCTGTGATCTGGGTATTCATCTCCGAGATCTTTCCCAACAAGGTGCGATCGCAAGGACAGACGCTGGGCAGTTCCACGCACTGGATCATGGCGGCAATTATTTCGTGGACCTTTCCCGTGCTGGCTGAGTCGTCGGAGATGGGTGGATTCATTTCATTTCTCATCTTCACGATCATGATGTTGCTGCACGGGTTCTTTGCGTGGAAAGTGCTGCCGGAGACGAAGGGGAAATCGCTGGAGGGAATACAGGAATCGTTGGGAATTCATTGAGAGAAAGAGTTTTAGTCAATAGTAAACGTGACAAATCGCTATGGCAAAGAACAAAACCACCGAAACTAAGGTAAACGTAAATGACTTTATCGAATCCTATGTGGAGAACGAGCAAAAGAAAGCCGATAGCTTTCGATTGCTTGAACTCATGAGCAAATGGTCTGGGCGTAAACCGAAAATGTGGGGACCGACCATTATCGGTTTTGGAAGTTACCACTACAAATATGCCAGCGGCCATGAAGGCGACGCGCCGCTCATTGGGTTCTCGCCGCGTAAGGCCGAATTCTCACTCTATGTTTTTTTACCAACCGAACAAAACAAGCATCTGCTGGATGACTTTGGCAAATTCACGATGGGGAAATCCTGCATCTATGTAAAGAAGCTGTCGGACGTCAACCTGGCGACATTGGAGAAACTGTGCAAGCATACTATTGCTCTACATCAGTGAACATCACCGTGCTTGTAAGGACTAAGCCATGCATCTCCAAAACCTCACCACCCGCTTCATTCGCTACAACCTTTGGGCTAACGAACGCCTTGCTTCCTGGTTGATGACCGTCGACAGAAATATACTCTACGAAAAAACAGGCTCAAGTTTTGGAACAATCGATCGGACACTCCAACATATGCTGTCCGCACAAATTTACTGGCTTACCCTCTTTACCAAAGGACAGATCACTGAATTCAGTCAACCGATAAGAGAAAATGCTGTAGACCAGATCATAGCCGATCTCATTATTAGCTCACAACAATTGATCGATGGCCTCTCCGTACTGAATGAGCAGCAGCTAACTGAACGCATCAAGGTATCGGACAGCACGCAAAGTCGATATGAGTATATCCTGCATATCGTCAATCACGGTTCGTACCATCGTGGCCAGGTCGTTACAATGTGTCGCGCACTGGGAATCACAGGAGAAATACCTGTAACCGATTACGATGCGTACCTCTGGTGGATAGAGAACATGTGACTGATCAATCGGGAGCCTCGCTCCCAAAAAATTTGCTAGGAGAAGCAAGTTGGTGGAGCGTATCAACTGGGGTTAATGTAAGCCTGTCTATGGATCGTTTTGCATGCAAAAAAACATTCTGTATCAAGAACACAGGTATCAAATAGATGAGCATGCAGAACGAATTCGCAAAAACAGCATAGTTCATCAATACAGAAAGCTCATGATATATTTCCCGGACTCCTCCGATTGAGCAGGACTCAATCGCACGCCGCCTTTGCTCAATGACATCTTTCAAATCCGGATCACTTTCCTCCGCTCTGATCATTCTACGTACAAAATTTATATTCAGAACGGGCAAAACTTCAAGCATGCCGTTAATAATGTCGTGCAGGTGATCGAATTCACTATCCTTGAATTTGTGGTTTTCATTGATCTTGAGGTCACGAAGGCCATCGCGTAGCGCATAAAGCTCGAAGCGAAGTTTCAATCTGATGCTTGGCAACAAGATCCCTTCGTAGATAAAATGCCAAAGGCAGATAATCACCAAAGTTACAAATAGGTACGTCATAGCATTAATGATTTGAAGAACGTAATTCCCTTTCCAACAATTTGGCCTGTTTCTCATTTCGCTCGCGCGAAATCCTCGCCATTTCCTTGTTGATCATTCTACGTTGATGCTTAGAATGCAACAACCACCCGATGCTCGTTACTACTCCCAAAGTCCAGCCGACCAAATGGAGGGACTTAAAAAGCGCCAATAGTTCAAAAACCAATTTCGAAACATCTTTCTCCGGCATTTTGAAAACGAAGCAGATAACTACCAGCCCGATAAGGGCAACAGGAAACTGCCCTTTATTCATCGACATGACCAAAATGTCACGTATGGCCTGCCAAAATCCGATTTTGCCGTTTCCAGTTGACCTTCTTTTTGTCATCACAACGTTTTTCGAACAACGGGTCTAACCCTGTGCCTACACTAAATTACAGCGCTCCACTGCAATAATTTTGCAGTGCCAAAATATTCGCAAAAAAAGTCACGTTGAGCTGGCGCGTATGGAAAGAGAATATTGCAATCAAATAATCACAAAACCGATTCTACTAGATGAAAGCAAATAGCACTATATTTAGCTTGTGGGCGACATCGAAAACCTTCTCCATAAAATCGAAAGCGAATCCAACTATGGATTGCTTGGGGACTGTTATTGCTTACAGGGTCACGTTGAGTTAGGTTTATTTAGGATAAAGAAAATCGAGGACGTTTACCAGGACGCTTTCAAAGATTTTACACTAGGTCTCCCAAACCCCTTTGTTACTATTGGCATATCCGTCGATCAGAACGAATTGTGGCGAATGAAAGAACAGATGATCGACAATGGTAAGAAGGACTTTTCGGGCAACATCTTAATTGATGACAAGTTTCATGTGGTTGAGGGTGAACCAACCCGGAATTTAATTTTCACATCAACGAAGCTGATCAATCTATACGATAAAAACCTGATCTCCCTCAGACTAGGGGTCAATCGAAATTGGTTGCTGCTTGGCGTGGCCCCGAGTTTTGAGATCGCTCAAATGCATAGCACAACGGTAAGGGTGTTAGGTGGGAGAAAAGAAGACCCTCCTAAAGAATAAAAAAAGGCGTCAATCGAAAACTTTCATCTTTGCCACAACCGTGCGCATGGTTTCCTCCGGGCCAATCCATTTTGCAATATTCTCGCGGATCAGATCGATCATTTCCCGGACGATCTCTTTCCGGAAACCGAATTTGATGGCAAAGATCTCGCACAACCGCAGCTCTTCAACATGAATGTTCTTGTCGACGGACATCATGTGAACGAGGTCGTACAGTTGTTTGAATTTTTCACGATCGCTGCCCGGAACTTGAAACTTGATGTCAGAAGAGTCGTGCTGCATCGCTTGTAGCTCCGCCGATGAAATGTTATTTCGTTGCGCTGCGTATTTCAAAAGTCGTTGTTCTTCCGTCCCCAAACCGCCATCAGCTGCGGCAATTTCGATCAGGTTGCGCATATGGCTTTTCGCTGTGGCCTTGCCCATCTTGAAAAGGTCGAGGACGTCGTTGATATTCATGAGAGCGGATATTTCTTACGAAGATAGTCAAGGGCCATCGCTTTCTTGCGCGTTTTTTCGTTCAAACGTTTAACGATTTGCTACTTTTCGATTAAGAATATCAAAAATCTGAAAGTGTGCTCAAAAGGTCTTCGTTGTTGAGGCGCAAATCGAAGTGATTCGAAATAAGAGATACTATTCTCAAAGAATTTTGCCAACCCTGGCGCCCATCCCCACAAAAATCAGGGCTCAAGGCGATTGTCACTACATCAATCCGGTCAAGCGCTCGCTCGATCTCTCTCATCCGTAAAAAAATAATCAATATCAAGATTTAAGATCCACTGCAGATTATTTTTATATTGAGAGCCTTTCTCTTTACTCCTTACCTCACAGCTCCACCGCCATCAGCTCGCTTGCCAACTTGTGAATACCCGTTTCCAATTTCTTCAACTGTTCCGGGCGTGGTTTTTTTCTTCCGGTGGCGTAGTGGTTAATCTGGCGTTGGTTAATGCCGGAGATCCTTTCCAGCGCAGCATTGGTGAATATACCCTTGAAGTAATTCAGGAAACTTTGTCCGTCGTATTTGTAGATCAATTCGTAGTCTTTGTTCTTTACCCAATCGGCCACCTCGTTGTGTTTGACGTATAGTTTAAGACCCTCCTTCAAATTCTTCTTTACCTCCGCTACGGTCTCGCCCGCACCATACACACCCGGAAATTTTTCAATCCAGGCACCATAGTCGTCCGGGCCTTTTGAAATAATCACTCTAAGCTTTCTCATTTTTTTGATTTTATTACTGAACAGAACGTTGTCTAAAGCCCCATATCTTTTGCAATCCTTTTTCGCAACCCTTCCCCTATTTCCTTCGCCCCATGAAACGGAACATGGTATCGCACACCATCTTTTTCATAGATATAGTGGCTTCCCTCGGCACCCGCCCAAATCCATCCACTCCGACGAATCTGTCTGTGAAATTCCGAATACTTCACGGCTAACAGGTTTAGGCTTGAAACATTCGAGGGATGAAATAAAGGTAGTAAAATTACTACCATTTAAAACCGATTTATCTCCAAAAAGCTGCCCTAAAATAAAAAAAGACGCAAAGCCACCATTGCACCTGGCTTTGCGTCTTGCAAATCGTATTGAAACTTATTCTTGTTAAGTCGAGAAAACGAGCACGGCTCGCGCTTTGCCTTCGTTAAAAACTCTTCGTGCTGTCACCGGCATCGGTCTTCTTCTCCTTCGGCTGTGGGCATTCGATCTTCCATTCGCGCGCCAGGAAAAGGGTCCCCTCCTTGGCTTTCTTCACCACCTCGTCGAGCTTCTTGCTGAATTTACATCCCATGTCGACGTAGCGATACTTCGCGCCGTCGACCACGAAATTGAAATGACAGGTGTTGCTGGCCTTGTGGGTCTTCATGCAAACGAATTCAACATTGTCGCCCTGGTCGGCGCGAAACGAAGCCAGCACGACAAACAAAGTGACGGGAACCAAGCGGATCAGGAAGGATCTCATATGAATTGGGATGGGCATTTAATGCTGCAAATGTAAAGACAACCGTCATGCCACAAAACAAAAAAACCTGGGGCTGCCAGGTTTTTTTGTTTGTATAGCGATCGTTTCGGATCAGTATCTGTAATAATCCGGTTTGAAGGGACCTTTCACATCCACGCCGATGTATTTGGCTTGGGTAGGCGAAAGCACATCCAGCTCCACGCCGATCTTCTTCAAGTGGAGGTTTGCCACTTTTTCGTCCAGGTGCTTGGGCAGCATGTATACTTTGTTTTCGTAGCTCTTGGTATTGGTCCAGAGCTCCAATTGCGCCAGCGTTTGGTTGGTGAAGGAGTTCGACATTACGAACGACGGGTGGCCCATAGCGCAACCGAGGTTCACCAGACGGCCTTCGGCCAACAGGATGATCTCACGGCCGTTGCTGAGCGTGTAGATGTCTACCTGAGGTTTGATGGTATCCTTCTTGCCATTCTTGTTCAACCAAGCCACGTCGATCTCGTTGTCGAAGTGACCGATGTTACACACGATGGTCTTGTCTTTCATGCTTTGGAAGTGACGATCCTGGATGATGCCGAAGTTACCGGTAGCCGTCACGATGATGTCGGCTTCCTTGGCAGCGTCGTCCATTTTCTTCACGGCATAGCCGTCCATGGCGGCTTGCAGCGCGCAGATGGGGTCGATCTCGGTCACGATCACGCGTGCACCGGCACCGCGCAGCGAAGCGGCAGAGCCTTTACCCACGTCGCCGTATCCGGCTACGACGGCTACTTTACCGGCGATCATGACGTCGGTGGCGCGACGGATCGCGTCTACGCAAGATTCTTTGCAACCGTATTTGTTATCGAATTTCGATTTGGTAACCGAGTCGTTGATGTTGATGGCGGGCAGGGGCAATTTGCCATTGTGCATGCGCTCGATGAGGCGGTGCACGCCGGTAGTAGTTTCTTCGGAGATACCGCGGATGCCTGCGACGAGTTCGGGGAAACGATCCAGCACCATGTTGGTGAGGTCACCACCGTCGTCGAGGATCATGTTCAGGGGCTTGCCACCTTTGAAGGCATAGAGGGTTTGCTCGATGCACCAGTCAAATTCCTGTTCGTTCATTCCTTTCCAGGCGTATACCGGAATACCGGCAGCGGCGATCGCGGCGGCGGCATGGTCTTGCGTGGAGAAGATATTGCAGGAAGACCAGGTCACTTCGGCGCCCAGCTCAACGAGGGTTTCGATGAGCACAGCGGTTTGAATGGTCATGTGGAGGCATCCTGCGATGCGTGCATCTTTCAATGGCTTCTGCTTGCCAAATTCCTCACGGAGGGCCATCAAACCGGGCATTTCAGCTTCCGCCAGTTTGATCTCTTTGCGACCCCATTCAGCCAGGGAGAGGTCTTTTACCTTAAAAGGGAGTTTTTTCTCGTCAACAGTCATTTTTTTTGGATTTTTGCTTTAATAGACCTCCAAAAGTACGATAAAGGTTTTTAAATAACTACATACACCCGCGGGCAAAGGGGTCCATAAAGTTGGGAGTGTGGCATTTTGAGCATTTAATGACCATCCAGGACCTGCCATTTTTTAAACGCCGCCGGGGGCCGGGCACCGAACCATAACGGAAGCCGTGCTGTTATGCCAAAAATTAAAATCAGTAATCTTATTTACGCTAACGAATGAAAACCATTATAAAGCCCGTTATCCGGATCGACATTGTGTCGGACGTTGTATGTCCCTGGTGTTATATTGGCCCCCTAAAAAACGCGAAACAACGCGAAACAAATCCAGTCAACAGTAGATAAATCCAACCAACCCTAAGATAATCAGGAGTTGCAATCCCTAAATAAATCGATTCAACGCTAAGATAATCAGCGAGTTTCAACCTAAATAAATCAAACCAACGCTAAATAAATCGCAACCAACCCTAAGATAATCGGGGCGTTGCCTTCAAATTTGACGTAATCGTCGGTTACGCTTCTGCGCGCCATTCTTTCATTCCTTTGTGACTGCTTGAATCTTTCCGAACATCGCGCAAATTCGTTACCCGGTGTTTCAGCAGAATTTGAGAATGATCTTGCCTAAATGGGATGTGCCTGGGCAGGTGACTTCCAGGTCATTCCAGGATGTGGATACGATTAAGCTCTTTTGGATCTGTTGGAGTAAGCAAAGGTTTCGAAGAGGTGTAAAACGAACTTGTTGATGCCTTCCCGTTGTACGGCAAACGCCCACGTCAGACGGTCTTCATAGTATGCGCCTCCTTCGACAAAGGACGGCGGCACAAAGTTATCTTTACAGAAAATTCTGAATGGCGTTGAAGTTAAGGTGGGAAGTCGAGCAAGGTGGTAATGCCTTCCTCCGGTCGGCGGACACATTCCGTTGTACTTAGTTGCAGGATCATATTATTAAACGCATAACCCTTGAAAGCCTGAGACCTCCCATTCAACTTCCACGCTTGCTATGCAAGCCGAACGGCATCTAACGTGACTTGCGATCCACAATAATCCTCAATCGAAGAGCATCCCGGACGGAGCTACTTCGCGGGTATAACATGAAGGCTTTGGTAAAATCATTGAGGGCTCTGAGCGTCGCTTTAAGAGACTATTTTATTCGTTTTTCATATAGAAAACTGCCCTTCCGTTTAGGAGATAAAGTTTTTTTCAGTTTCTTCTCGATAACAAGTTTCTTCAGGACTCCAGAAGTAGCAGAACTATTTAGACGCACGCTGTACAAATCCGCGCATTTTTCTGTTATTTCCAGAACCGACCTCGGTTTTTCCAAGTAGTCGGTATGTAATAATTCTATAATGGTAGCGGTTGTCGCGGGGCGATTTTTTTTTCGATGAAGTAGACTGAAGTCAGTGTTGAGTTTAAGAGGGAATTCAAACCTAAGAAGTTCGTCTGGATACTTACCGAGCGCAATAGCAATGGCCTTGATCGTATGCATATTAGCAGCGTGCCTGCCATTTTCAATTCGCGAGATTTGATTCACTTCCATTTTAGACTCCGTTGCCAACTGATCCTGCGACCATTGCTTCTCTTCCCGCAGACGCCGGACGTGTTTTCCAAATGCCTTTTGAAATTCTTTATCCTTATTCCTCACTCAGGGCAAACTGCGCCCCCTTAATGGTTAGTTTATTATCAAATTTGTATATAAATTGATTATTCTATATTTTTGATAGAGTTTAAAGAGAATCAAAAAACGGGAGCCATTCCTATTGCCGATACCCGAAAAACACCGCGTAGGTCACATTGCCCCAAATTTGAATCCATTTGATGTTTTAGGTGGTGAATTTGTGGCACGGTTGAGTTTCCCTTCAAGAAAAGAGCCCAGCGAAAAGGGATCCTCAGATCTTTCGTTACATGATTTTGAGTCGTGCCCGGTCTTATTTCATTCTCCGTATGAAACAACCCTGAAACTAGTTTAACCCAATTTTGGACAAATTGTCCAAACCAATTTGATTATCGACTTGAATGTTCAGGATTTCTCAGTCAATTTAAGAAGGTAAGACCACCTGAAAACATATGTCATTCCGCGCCATTGGCTTTACAGTAGTTTTCGTTAGGATTTTTTGATATGACAGGAATCAATTGATAAGTTTAGAGTAGATGCAGCTGCAATAGCTCCATAGTGCTTTTAGAATAAAACTTTTGATTCATGAAATCACGATTTTTAGCTCACATGACCATAGAGGAATTCAAAATTCTTTTGAGAGAAATTTTGAAGGAAGTATTGGATGAAGAAAAACGAACTGGTCTGGATACCGACTGCTTATTAAGCACTCGGGAGGCTGCCCTTCTGTTGAATCTTGAGGTCACAACTTTATACGACAAAACTTCTCAACGATTAATACCACATTATAAGCGCGGTAAAAAAGTATTGTTCAAAAAGTCCGAGTTGCTTGCATGGATTGAGGCAGGAAAAGTTGCTACTACACAAGAGATCCAAAAAGATGCATCCCAACATATTTGGAAGAGAATGCCCTGATTCCTCTTTGTCGATCTCCTTGCACATCCAAAAAAACTCAATGAATAAGCCAAGGGCACCGGCCAATAAAGTCCCAGTCCTACAGTAGCCTCAGTTCTTTCTTTAATCTCCGGTCTTATGATTAGCCTTAACCCACATCATTTATAGTCATTCCACAATCATGCATTTGGCTTCTTTGATTTTGGCAAGAAAGAATACATACCGAAAGACTTCAAAAGGGTGGAACCTGCCAGTATGCGGGGCACCATTGCATGGAAGGCGGACAGCCGTCTATCCACGCGCATGGCGTTGCTGGCGACCAATCGTTTCAAACTTTTGGAGGACACATTCTAAAAACTAGTGTTAGCACCGGGTCCCTGGAAGTCCTCATTATTCCGCACGACAAACTTTTTGAACGAAAACATGATGATAGCATAGGCACAGACGTTCTCGACATCCAAACACCTTGATGCTACCTGGGAAATTTAAGATTTGATGATAAAACTGAGACTATTCCGATGAGAAGGCAAATATCATTTTTAAGCTACAACAACTATCTATTTTCGATCCAGCAAACTTTTAATTTTCGCTCTGCAAATAACCACGAACCGTTTTGCTTTACCATGGAGTCATAGTAACGAATACCCGCGATCATAATTTTCTGGACTCCGTCTTGAATATTCAGGTGATAGGCCCTGCAATAGGAAAGGCTGGTCGCGCGGTCTCCCTCTAGTTTAATGGTACTTTGACCATTGAAATGCATCGTGGATATATAGGTATTCAGATTGTCAAATACTGGAAAGAGGTCTCTCCGTGTACTAACCACTTGCGTCGGCGTTGACGCTTTTTCGTCCATATATACCTCAAAATTGGTATCCTCAGTAAAGAGTGCCATTTGGCCTTGCGCATCACGGGTGTCAGCACAGTAGGCGTACCGGTCGATTAGCTCACGGATTGCCAGTCGGTCTTCAAATTGTTGCAGTTTTTGTTCGACGTTCATAGTATTTTATAGATTATTTTACACAGTTCGATCGGACCTTTCGAGTACAAACTTTTTATTCCAAGAATGCTTTCGGCTCAAGATATTCCTCCAACCCAAATTCGCCATACTCCCTCCCAACGCCTGATTGCTTAAACCCTCCGAAGGGAGCTTTTGAATCGTGCATGAATCCGTTGATACAAATCCTTCCTGCGTCAATCTGCGAAGCTACCCGGTATGCCCTTTCCTTGTCTGCCGAAGTGACGTATGCGGCTAGGCCATAGGTAGTATCATTAGCGATGGCAATCGCGTCTTCGTCATTTTTGTAGGGGATAATGGATAAGACAGGCCCGAAAATTTCCTCCTGGGCAATCCGCATGCTGTTCTTAACATTAGTAAAAATGGTGGCCTTGGCAAAATATCCGTTTTCCAGCCCCTTTGGTTTTCCTAGACCACCCACCAACAACGTAGCTCCCTCCTGTTGTCCGACTTTGATATACTCCTGAACGCGGTCAAACTGTTTTTTACTTACCATCGGCCCCACCATTGTTTCCATACTGCCCGGGTCGCCGACTTTAATATTATCCACTGTATATTTTGCGATTTCGTTTACGTCCTTGAGTTTGCTTTCAGGCACGAGCAAGCGCGTGCCTGCGGCGCAGGCTTGGCCGCTGTTCAGAAAGGCAATCGTAATAGCCATCGGGATAGCCTGCTGCAAATTGGCGTCGTCCAGGATAATGTTTGGCGACTTGCCACCGAGCTCCATGGTAACCCTTTTCATGCTTTCGACCGCTCCGCGCATAATGATCTTGCCTACACCGGTGGAACCTGTGAACGCTATTTTATTAATGTCAGGATTTCTGGTGATCTCTCCGCCAATCACATCGCCCATGCCATTCAGGAAGTTGACGACACCTTTGGGTATGCCGGCTTCATGAAAGCACTCGGCCATTACTTGCGTTTGCTGAGCACTCATTTCACTGGGTTTGACAACGGATGTGCAACCTGCGGCTATCGCTGTTGAGAGCTTTGTAACAATAAATCCGTTACTCATATTCCACGGTATAATAATACCAACGACTCCAACGGGCTGCAGACGGACTCTCGACTTACCGGTCTTTCTTTCAAGGTCAAAATGCTTCAAGGTATCGATCATGGCACTGACGTCTTCAATCGCGTTGTTGGTAACCATCGTGCAGAATTGTCTCACGCCGCCATATTCTTCTACCATCACGTCCGTTAAATCATTGGCGCGCCTTTTTATTGTTGCACGCAGTTTCTCCAAATAGCCAATGCGCTCATCCTTTGTTGTCTTGGAGAACGTTGTAAACGCCACTTTTGCCGCGACAATCGCCGCCCTCGCATCCTCCACATCGCCCAAGGTCACCTCCGCCATCTTTTTGTTTGTCGTTGGGTTGATCAGTTCCAGTATCTCCGTACCATGTGGAGTAACAAACTCGCCGTTGATATAGAATTTATTGATCGTTTTCATCCGCGTAAATATTTAAGTAGAAAGGTCAAACAATACACTACACGGTCAGGCGCATCCGATATATCGCCTGATCCTGTAATTCACCGTTCTGTTTTGTGGGACGAGTTTAGATGTTTTGTGTAAGGTTCTATTTGCTGTCCGGATCAAATTTCAATTGCTGTGCGGTGCAGCATCCCCTCTAGAAAAAAAAGGTCTCTTGGATCTGTCGTTTGATGATACCGTGGCAATGACTGATTCTTTGTCCAAAATGTCAATTCACTTTACCCCCATGATCTCCTTCGGCGTGGCACCAAATTTCTGTTTAAAGACCCGGTAGAAGTGCGTCAGATTCTCAAAACCTACATCCAAATAAATATCAGTCGGGTTATGCTTTTTCTTCTTGATCAAATGATAGGCCTCTGCGAGCCTTTTCTCCATCAGCCATTTGCCAGGAGGCATATTAAAAGTCTTTGTAAAGTCCCGTTTGAATCCAGCGAGACTTCTTCCGGTGAGTTTTGCAAAAGTTTCCAGTGAAGTATTGTAGTGAAAATTGTTCTTCATGAACTCCTCAAGATCTATTTTTTGCGGCTCACTAAAGTCAAACAGGATGTTTTTCAGCCTTTCGTCCCGCTGAAGGATCAATTCAATGGCCTCGCTTATCTTGATCCGTGCGAGCTTATCATTTAACGGCCGCGACTGCTCAAGGTAAGGCAACAACGATGAGAAGTATGTAGTAAAATAGCTGTCGGCATTTAGTAAAAGCATACCATCCCCTTCATACTTCCCATCACAATTCATGTTGTTTGTCAGGGCGTAGTGTTGCAAGCGTTCTTTGCTTAGAATAAGTGCCATTACTTTATACTCTTGATCCATCGCCGGAATCTTTAAGCTATTGGCCAATTGATTTTTGCGCGCCAATAAAAGTTGGTTTTTCTTCAGGATGGTCGTGCCTCCCTGGTGAAATACATGGGTCTCTCCAGAAATTTGATATGCGAGAAGATTTTCGGGCACAAATGGCTCGAGGCCGCGCTCTTCTTCAAACGAGCATGAATAAACAAATGCACCTTCAATGGTTGTTGTCGCTAATTTCATTTGACGTTGGTCATACGTTCGAGCTGCTGGAGGTACTCCGAGTTGCGAGCGTCTGTGTTGCTGTCCACAATCAGTAAAATGATGGAAAGCAGAATGACCGTAATTCCGATTGCCCTCCAGGTGGTATTCGATACCAATATAACCAGTAATGCCCCAAAGAGTATAATTAAGGGTAGCATTTTGAGCACCCTTGCCAGTTCACGTTTTGACTTCTGTGCCCTGGCAACCTCTTCTTTAATGAAGACTTCTGAATCGGACCTGTATTCTTGTTCGAATCTTGAGATCCGGGGCATATTTGCCATGTATAAACCTGTCCCCACGGCGATCAGGAATAGACCGGCTGCCAGGAATGGCCAAATATAAGCTCTTGCCATTGCCGTTTTTCCGAAATAGGCAAATCCCGCCGAGGTGGCGATTACTAAGATGCTTGCAAGCCATACTATTTTCGCTGAGAAAACTTCGGCTCTTGCCCAGTCGGTACTTAATTTTATTTCGTCCATGGCTTAGTTCGTTGGTCGCACAAGTTTTAGAATTTAGCCGGCTATTTCCTTGCTGTGCGGCTCAAATAATAGTTTCTATATGGCTCATCGGGTATAAATCCGAAATAGCAAAGTCCCCGAGGCGGGAGACTTTGCTATGGCGTGACACGCTATAGGGGAATGTATTGAGGCTACTTTCGTATCCTAAGGGCTGTCACTGTCCAAATCCAAGTCTCCCGCCTCGGGGACTTGGATTTCTCAACAGCGCAGTTACTATTTTATGACTTGTCGTGAGTCGGGATTTATTTAGCGTCTAAGTCATATTCGAAATAGCAAAGTCCCCGAGGCGGGAGACTTTGCTATGGCGTGACACGCTATAGGGGAATGGATTGCGGCTATTTCGTATCCCAAAGGCTGTCGCTGTCCAAATCAAAGTTTCCCGCCTCGGGGATTTTGATTTCTCGAACAACGCAGTTACTATTTTATATCTCTACGTTCCCGGGGTGCAATATCTCATCAAAGATCTCATCAACCGCTCGCCGAAAAAAACGGCTATCTATATTCTCCAGGTCCAGATACTGTTCAGGGTTGTTGATCACGCTTTCCCTGGTCATCGACACAAAATTGCCCCATGCGGCAACGCTAAGGGTTTCGTGCTTATATTCCAAGAGTTGAATAAAAGGATATAACGAGGCATGGAGCCTATTTTTTTGTGTATTAAATTCATCCGTCATGGCTTCCAGGGATTTGGGATGGTCAATGTAGGAGTTTTTACGCTGCCAGGCAGATATCAAGTGTCTACTAATGTGCACCAAAAAAAACACGTGCCGATGCGTTAGGAATGGTGAAATATTATAGAAATTCCGGTGAGTGCTTCACAGCTCTGCCTTCTGTTCATTCAACAATATGGTTTGCGGGTTGTTAGAAGTGGGTTTAGTTTAGGGAGAGAATAGGATATAATTTACTATCGTAGGAGGGCTCAGAAATAGCTGCCATTATAAACCACGAAACTTGATCAATACTAAGCAAACATGTCATGAGAAACTATCCCCTCGAGAAAGTATACAGGCTTATGGAGCCTAGTCCGATCGTATTGGTAACAACTTTTCACCGCGGAAAGCAAAACATCATGACGATGGGATTTCACATGATGGTTCAGCATACGCCTCCTCTTATCGGAGCGGTCATTGGTCCCTGGGATTATAGCTATAAAGCGTTGAAGGCAACGCGCGAGTGCGTTATCGCCATACCTGGAGCAGACCTGGCAGAAAAAGTCGTTGACATTGGCAACTGTTCCGGAGACGACATTGATAAATTCGGAAAATTCAGACTCACTCCGACCGAAGCACAGCATGTCAAGGCACCTTTAATCGAACAGTGCATTGCAAACATTGAATGCAAAGTGGCCGATATGCGATTGGCAAACCGGTATAGCCTTTTCATTCTTAAAGCCGTAAAAGCCTGGGCAAATCCCGATAGAAAGGAGCAGCGAACATTACACCACCAGGGCAATGGTACCTTCAAAGTGGATGGCAGGACTATAGACTTGCGCAAGCGAATGGTGAAGTGGCGGGAATTGGTGGATTAATGCGAGCGAAGAATAAGAAACAACTCACCTTCATGCTTAATAGATCGCATCCCACCGCTGGCGGAATGGATCAGGAAACTGGATAGCAAATTTGCTGCAGTTTTTATAGATTGGGCAAGCATGGGAAAAACAAAAAAAACGCCCGCAACCGAAAACATCCCTTATTTGCGTGACTTGGAAAGCTTTTATAAGCATGTAAAGGCAAGGCCACCATTGCATAAAGATTTCGACATACGGGAAATCGACCCCGAGGTGCTAAAGGCGTATGACTATGTAGCCAAGCCATTCCGTCATTCATTCTATTGCGTCACCTTATTCCTCCAGGGAGACATTACCTTGAACGCAGGCTTTTGGAAAACAAGATTAAAGAGACCTGCAGTATATTTTAAGACACCATGCCAGATAGTATCCTGGACCAAACCCGAACGATGGCTGCAAGAATATTTCATAGTATTTACCGACAATTTTCTCCTAAATAACAGGGCGCTGGCAGATATCATTTTTGATTTGCCATTTTTCAAGTTGGATAAGGCCATTCCCTTTGAGATAGAACCTGATGAAGTGGAGTTGCTGGTAAGTATTTACAAGCAAGTCCTGAAAGAATATCATTCTGACAGCAAGGACAAATTCGCACTTATAGCCTCCTATGTTCATACGCTGTTGCTGCATGTGCGCAGGCTCTTTCTCAAATACTCGCAGACGGACGAAGTGCTTGTGAATCATATCCATTCGCATGAGCAGATGCTCGTCGAGAGTTTTCGCGCGCTCATCAGAAAAAGCCTTGTCAATGGCAATGTTGACCGGCGGCATTTGACAGTGAGGTATTTGGCGGCGCAACTGTCGGTCCATCCCAACTATTTGAACGCTGTGGTCAATCGTCAGAATGGAAAGACCGCGATTGCATCCCTGCACGAACAGATTTCGCATGAGGCGCAAACACTCCTGAGCCAGACGAAATTTACCCTTAAAGAAATAGCCTTCCGGCTTGGTTTTGCAGACGCGCCGCATTTCAACCACTTCTTTAAAAAGCAGACAGGCTTCACGCCTGCGGCCTATCGGAAAAAACAAAATCTTTAGTTTTTTCAATAATCGCTTTGATTTATACAACGCTTTCCTTGTCCGTATTAAGGAGATTTGGCTGCATAGTGTTTAGGGCGATCCGCGATTTCGTCGTACCTGAATTAGACATTAAAAACAAATAAAAATGAACACTGATCAGCTACAGAAAGCTTCTTTTGGAGAATGGAAAAGCATAGCGGTCGAGGTGCGGCCGAGCAATACGAAGAACCCGAACGGGACATTGAAACCATTTTACTTAACCAGGGAATTTACCCTCCGCCCGGAGAGCAGGTTCAATCTTGTTGTCACCAATTTTGCCGACCCCTTTGGCAAGGTAGCCCTTGCCAGAATGTCTATCACGGGTCATATCGAATGGTGCGGTGACCACGCTGTCGTCCCTAATACCCAAAAAGTAGACTTCTCGGCAGACGAGGAATATATCGTCACTCCCCTGTTGCAGGGTTTTGCAGACGTGCTGAACCAGTATACCAAAGGCTTTAACGAATGGAAAGTCAGTGAGCCGCAAAGCATATTCAAGAAGGCGTTTGCCCCCTTTGGCCTTACGGAGGGAAACATATTCAAGGAGTACGACCTCATTTACGTTCTAAACGATATGATGTTCTGGGGCGCAAGACATGTAGATGGCCGGGGATTTGATACTGAGGAAAACAGGCCTACGAGTTTGCAAATCCCGATGGTCAGAAAATAAAACATTGAATATCCCATCGTATCTTCAGCGTCTTGCAACCATCCGCCAGAACAAGCCTTCGATATGGCCTCAAAAAATAAAGTATCCAGCCAAGCGCACATTCCACTCCTGGAAAACCTGGTTGATTTCTATAAATTCGTCGGGGCTGCTCCTCCTTTGAGCAAAGATTTTGATCTGCGTGAGGTTGATACCCAGCTCATGAACTTGTTCGATTCCGTTGTTGAGCCCTTCCGTCATCGATTTTATTGTGTGTCCTTGTACTTAGAGGGCGGTGGTATCATGAATACTGGCTTTTGGAAGACCACCCTCAGCAAACCCGCATTATATTTTAAGACGCCCAATACAATTCTCTCCTGGGTGATTCCTGAAGGTACGCGCAAGGAGTATTACATTCTTTTTACTGAAGCCTTTCTCATCAAACATAAAGCATTGGCAGAGCTTGTTTTCGATTTGCCTTTCTTCCAACTGGAAAAAGCTATTCCCTTTGAGATAGAACCTGAGGATGCTGAATTTCTTGCTGGCATTTACAAAACAATTCAGAAAGAGTATCATTCCGACAACATTGATAAATTTGAATTCATAAGTGGATACACTTATTTGTTGTTGCTCAATGTGCGTAGATTATATTTCAAGTTTGCCGAGAGAGAACAAGAATTGGTACTGGAGTTGAAGTCAGGCGACGACGCCCTGGTGAATAAATTTCAGTCTTTCATTAAACAATATCTGCCAGACCCGGCTGTCAACGAACAAGCAAGAACTGTAAATTTTTACGCTAGCCTTCTGAATGTCCATCCTTATCATTTGAATGCAGTCGTAAAGCGTGTTACGAAGGAAACCGCGATTTCATTTATCCATCGGCATATCATCAATGAAGCCAAATCGCTACTTATTCAGACCAACCTGTCTATAAAAGAGATTACATTCAAACTTGGTTTTAACGAACCCGCGCATTTTAACAACTTCTTCAAGAAACAGCTCCAGGTAACTCCGGCTATTTACAGGACCCAGGGCGGAATTTGATTTTTGCAACCTTCACTTTGGTATTTGCACTGTTATAACCATCGGTTCTAGATAATTTTGAACCATAGTCAAACGGAAAATATCATGAGTAAAACAATTTTTATTACCGGAGCGTCAAAGGGATTTGGCAGAATCTGGGCAACCGCTGCGTTAGAACGCGGAGACAACGTCATTGCTACTGCAAGAAGAGTCGAAGACCTGAATGACCTTAAGCAACAGTTCGGTTCTTCTGTTCTGGCGATTCAACTCGACGTAAGAAACAAGGCAGCCGGAGCGGGGGCCCTGAGAAAAAGCCTCGAGCACTTTGGAAGTCTCGACGTGGTCATCAATAATGCAGGCTATGGTTTATTCGGAGCCATCGAAGAAAACTCCGAGGAAGAAGTACGTGCGCAGATGGAAACAAATTTCTTCGGCGCGTTGTGGATTACGCAGGCAGCCATCCCCATCATGCGTAAACAGCGACACGGCCACATCATTCAGGTTTCAAGTATTGGCGGGGTGATCGCACTGCCTGTTCTTGGAATCTATCACGCATCAAAATGGGCAATGGAAGGCTTTTCTGAATCCCTTTCCAAAGAAGTCGCCGAATTTGGCATCAAAATAACACTGGTTGAACCAGGTGGTTATGCAACCGATTGGGGCGGCAGTTCCTCTTTTAAAAGCAAACCAGTGGAAGGTTACGAGCAAACAAAAGAATTTGTGTTCACGTTGCTTCAAAATTCAGCTGCCGATCCGCAAGCGACGGGCCAGGCAATTCTCAAAGTGATCGATGCAGAGAATCCACCATTGAGAATCTTCCTGGGAGATATGTTGCCATTGATAAAACCGCAGTACCTGGAGCGCTTGCAAACATGGGAAAACTGGTCGGCTGTGTCAGTGTCCGCCCAATAGTAAACCAATAATGAAACACATTGGACATAACGTGCGCCACCGTTGTCGTGGATCGCTGGAATATTGTCCAAACTCTCCGGAAAACATTTACACCAACTCAAACAATTTATGGAGATCACAACCAAACAAGCAGAAAAACTTATGAGCCAGGCAAAAGCCAAGGCCGAAGAGATCAATGTTGCTATGAACATCGCCATCACCGACAAATGGGGACACTTGAAGGCATTCGAACGAATGGACGACGCCTTCCTAGGATCGATCGATATCGCAATAAAAAAAGCCAAGACGTCAATGCTTTTCCGTATGACTAGCGAACAGGTAGGAGAATTCCTAAAGCCTGAAGTGGCCGCATATGGAATGGAGAATACCAGTGGTGGGCTCATCGGATTTCCGGGAGGAATGCCTGTAAAAGCCAATGGCGAAATCATCGGATACATCGGAGTTTCCGGTGGCTTTCCCATCCAGGATCAAACCGTTGCATCCGCCGGAAGCACTATCTAATTATTATATCGATAACCATCCATTATCATGTCAAACAAAAAAACAATACTCATCACAGGGGCTGGCTCGGGCCTGGGAGAAGGCACGGCTATCGGTTTAGCGAAAGCAGGGTATAACGTCATTGCCGGTGTTCACATATCACCACAAGTAACAAGTCTGCGGTTAAAGGCAGAAGAACTTGGACTTCAGGATAAACTCAGGGTTGAAAAACTTGATGTATTGGATCCATTCGATGTCAACTATGCCCTCACGTGGGACATCGATATTTTACTCCTCAACTCCGGAATAGGCGAAGGAGGACCGGCTTTTGAAATTCCAATTGATCTCGTTCGGAGAAATTTCGAATCGAACGTATTCGCCCCGCTGAATCTTGCACAAAAATTTATTGGCAAGTTTATCACGAATAAGAAAAAGGCTAAAGTCATCTTCACTTCTTCCATGGGCGGGTTTCTATCACCATGGGGATTGGGAATTTATTGTTCAACAAAGCACGCAATTGAGGCCATAGCAAATTCCTTGCAGCAAGAACTCACACCCTACGATATTCAGGTACAAACCATTAATCCAGGCTCATACCTGACAGGCTTCAACGAAACCGTAGCCGACTCTGCTTTCCGCTGGTTGGACGATGCAAAAAACTTCACCAAGCAAAGTGCCATGAAAGCACAATTTGATCTTTTGCTAGCCAACGACACGTCACGTCTGGACCCAAATGAAATGATTGATGCCATGGTAAACATTGTTCCGCAGGAGACTGGTAAATACAGAAACGTTGTACCGAAGTTTGTCGAAGATTTCATAAGAGATCTCCAGGTGAAAGCCTGGGACCAAACCATTTAAAATAATTCAGCAGCGGAAAAGGCGCCTCCACTTATTACATCAAATGGAGGCGCTTTATTCTTTATTTCGCAGGTTTTAACAAAAAATTATTTCTTTAACCCTCGCCTCATATCTTTTAGTCCCCATTGCTGAATGGTGACTATTACAGGCCACATCGTTTTGCCATATTTCGAGACTTTGTATTCTACCCTTGGCGGAACTTCTGGAAATACGGTCCGCTCGATAATACGGTCTTGCTCCAACTCGCGGAGTTGATTGATCAGCGTTTGCTTGCTGATATGCGGAATCACTTTGCGCAGTGTACTAAAACGATTATGCCCCATCTCTATTCCGTATACGACCAACACTTTCCATTTGCCTCCTATCTTATTCATGAAATGTGTAACGGGGCAGTTGTTCGGATTAAAATCTTTGTTTTTTCTATTCATTGGTCTAAAAAATTGTACTAAGCATATATTTTATGACTACTTGTTTATACGTTACTAACCTACGAATTTAGGCTCGTAAAATCACAAAATAATGAATCCTAAAGAGCTGGCGTTAAAAGCCATTACGGATGTTTTTGTCCGCAAGGACATCACGGCATTTGATAAGTACTTTTCCAAAGATTACAAACAGCACAATCCGTTCATCCCGAATGGCACGGAAGCGCTAAAACAATTTCTCCCTACGTTGCCTAAGAATTTCAAATACGAACCTGGAGTAATCACCGATCACGGAAATATGGTCATGATTCACGGACGGTATGAAAACTGGAATGGCAAGAACATGATCGCAGTAGATATTTTTAAGATAGAGGACGGCAAACTCGTGGAACACTGGGATGTCATGCAGGAAGAAGTTTTGCCTTCCCAATCAGCCAATGGAAATGCTATGTTCCCAATTATTTGAAGAGCGTCTAAGTCCTTAATTCAGTCATTACCTTTTGCAATTAGGTGAGTACCTGCCGCTTTTAAAAATCAAATGAAATATCAGGTAAACAACACTACCCTTCACATCGTTGACGAAGGTAAACATTCACCAACCTTGCTCTTCCTGCATTTCTGGGGAGGTTCATCAAGAACGTGGACCGAGGTCGCTGGCTTACTCAGCGATCGCTATCGCACGATAAGATATGATCACCGCGGGTGGGGTGAATCTGATAAACCGGACAACGGCTATGACATCAAAACTCTGGCCTCAGACGCTTTGGCCCTCATTGCACAATTGAATTTGGATAGTTTTGTATTGGTGGGCCATTCCATGGGAGGCAAAGTGGCACAATACGTCGCAGCGCGGCAACCGAAAGGGTTGCGCAAACTGATCCTGGTTGCACCTTCTCCCGCAACGCCTACAATCTTTCCTCAGGAAGCTCTCAATAACATGATGAATGCGTATACCACAGAGGCAGGAATAAATAAAACCATCGATCAAGTATTTCAGGCTGGCAACATCAATTCCACGATACGAATACGGACCATCGAGGATATGAAAAAGCATAGCAAGGCTTCGAGAATAAGTTGGCCTAACATCGCCCTGTCGGAAGATGCCTCCGAAGGGCTCAGCAACATCAATGTCCCTACGCTCATTATTGCCGGCGAAAAAGATGTGGTGGATACTCCGGCAAGATTAGAACACGAAGTAAAAGACCGAATACCCGGCTCTTCCATGGTAACTATCCCGCAAGTGGGGCACTTAATGATGCTACAAGCACCTGAACCGGTAGCCGCTTTTATAGACAGTTTTGCCAAACAGTAGTCATAGTTTGCGTAAGAGCACAGTTATTCAATGGTGCTCAACTCGGCCATTTCTTCTGCTGTGAGCTTAACCTCTGCCGCTTTCACGTTCTCCGCGAGATGGCTTGCTTTGGAGGTGCCCGGTATGAGCAGGATGTTCGGTGAATGATGATACAGCCAGCTTAATGCAACCTGTTGCCCGGTAGCTTTGTGCTTGTTGGCAATCTTGGTGAGCTTTGCCGCATAGGTGATATCGCCGGCATTGATAGGGTTCCAGGGAATGAAGGCGATATGATGTTCTCTGCAGTATTCCAACTCTGGTTCCCAGTTACGCGCGACGATACTATACCTGTTTTGCAGTGACACAATGGATACGAACTGCTGCGCTTTTTTTAATGTGGCCAAGTTTACTTCTGAAAGCCCGATGTGTTTTATAAGGCCCTGCTGCTGCGCTTTTTGCAAAAAGGACATCGTGGATTCGAAAGGAACTTTGGGGTCTATCCTGTGTAATTGATAGAGGTCTATGCGATCAAGTTTCAGTCGTTTGAGGCTGCCTTCGAGTGCTTCTCTCAGGTGGTCTGGGTGACCGTTGATGTGCCATGCATTGGGACCGGAACGCTCGAGACCACCCTTTGTGGCGATCACCATATCGGCAGGATAGGGATGGAGTGCCTGGGCAATGAGTTCTTCAGATACATAAGGGCCATAACTGTCGGCTGTGTCAATGAAATTAACGCCGAGCCCTGGAAGGGCTTGCAGTACACGGATGGCTTCGTCCCTGTTTTTTGGTTGGCCCCAAACACCTTCCCCCGTGATGCGCATGGCACCAAAACCGATTCGATTTACGGCAAGATCGTTTCCAATCTTATAGGTATTGTTATCCGGGATCGTCATAGGTTTTCTAGTATATTTCTTATTCGACGGCACAGGCCTTATTCAAAAGTATTCAAAAAATAATTGGCCTGTTCCACAAATAACTCAGGATACTGAAAAAATGACCCATGCGCGGAATCAGGATAATAATTGAGAAGTGCATTGGGGATTTGCCTGAAAAGTTCCTGTGACGAAGCGCTGTCCATCATGTTGTCATGGCTGCCTTGTATGATCAGGACAGGTTGTTGGATTTCTTCAAGCTTTATCGTGACGGGATCGGTTCCCCATCGTGTGAGCGCCTTGATTTGCGCCTGCACCGAAGGCAGACTGGTATTTTTGTCGCGGTCTTGCTTTCTTTCCATCAATCGCTGAAGTGTGGCCGTCAGTTTTGACCTGCTTTTTTCAGATTTGGTCGCAAAAATAAAGAGAAAGCTTTCCATGGGGTTGTTCAATTGAAATGCTTTTTCCGCCAACTGCGGGAATGAATGCAAAGCCTTCGTCCCCTGTGGCGCTGTTCCCACCAGGATAATTTTGCGCAAGATGTCTGGCTTCTTCGTGGCGATCATTTGCGCGACAAAACCACCTAACGAAAAGCCAAGCAAATCACACTGTTTCACGCCTAGGGCGTTGATGACCTTTAGAACATCCAGCGTCATGGCCTCCACGTTGTCGGGCGTTATCCCTTCTGAATTACCGATGCCGCTGTTGTCAATAGTAATAACATGCCTTTCGCGGGAAAGGCCATCCATAATGATCGGGTCCCAATTGTCCAATGTGCCCGTAAAGTGTTGTAAACAGACGATGGGAGATCCGGATGGCATGCCTAATGACCGGTAAGCATAGCGAATTCCATCCACCTCGATATACTCGGTTGGCGCATCTTTGTATGCTAAGATTGGGTTGCTCATAGTTTGGTTTTACAGCATAAAAATTCTTCCTTAGCCGCGAGGCTCTTCTAATTTGACTTTGTTCACAAAGCCCTTAGAAGCGAGCGATAGTCTCCATCAAGCCACGAGACAATGGTCTTATTATACTCATCGGCGGCCTCTTCCCAAAGGCGATGTTCTGCCTCAAGCAGCAAGTGGCGATTGTTCGGCAATCGATCTGCCAGAAATTGAAGATTTACCGGCGGCACGATGGCATCATGCTTTCCTGATAGGATCAATGACGGCGTTTTCACATTGAGCAACAGCGGTTCCAGTTTAGGAAGATCGTGAATATATCCCCGTACAAACTGGGTCGCCTCTTCAAGACGCCGGCCAGCAGACGCAGCCCGAAAGTCTTCAATGATGGCGGCGGGCGTCAATAGCGCCGCTTGCTCCAGGTAGGGTTTCACGCCATCGGCCCCGGCGTTGGCCAGATAGCCCTCGGGCGAATGAATAAGGTCTTTCAAAGCACCTCCGGCAAGATCAGGTTTCATCGCGGCACCGCCAATGACCAGGCTCTCAAAAAGTTCTTGCTGTTTCGAAGCAGCAAACAAAACGGCAGGTGTACCCACGTCAGGTGCGACGGCATGCACGCGGCTGAAGCCGAAATATTTGAGAAGCTTTATGACAAAATCCCCCATCGCTTCTGGCGCCATGACATCAGCACGACTTTGTGAGAGACCGAAACCTGGTAGGTCAACGATTATAACACGATGTGTGGCGGCAAGCCGTGGTGCCAAGTGATAAAATGCGTAAATACTTTCTGGCCATGGCGCAGTAAGAAGAATAGGCATGCCTTTCGATGCGCCGGACCGTGCATATCGAATGGCTAATCCGTCAATCTCGGCTGTCGCCACAGCACCAATGTTTGGTAAATTGTTTTCGCTCATATTTTATAGTTTGATTTCGCAACTGATGGCGTCACTTTGCCTGAAATTTATCAGTCAGGCAAGATTGAAGAACAAATCAAGAACGGATTGTATAAATCAAAGCAAGTATTGTAGAAACTAAATATTTCGCTGATATTTTCCTGGTAATTCCCTGAATCATACCCTGGCGGAATGAACTGGGCAAGGGGGTCGGAATCTCATCTAGTCATCCAACTTCCAATTTGGCTTCCATTGTATTTGAAATAATCCCTTCTCAAACTTCATCGGTAACCAAACATAAGTGGAGTTCTCCAGGTCAACTTTGTTCCAACGATCCGCTAAGAATACAAAGTCGTCCTGACCCTTTTCCGTCAGGGGCAATACGAAGGTGCTTTGTGATAAAAATGTCGAATCAGCCTTAGGGCAAAACGACAGGCAGAGCTCAGGTTTTCATCTCGATCACAAGGTCGTCTGTGTAAACATATTTCAAAAATCCAATCGCAAGAGAAGTCTTTTTCCCCCAAGTTGCTGAATAGCGGGGGAGCGATGAACGATCCCTTTTCCGCCCGGACGCGAGGGGACTTCACCTTTAAGTATGGCCACTTCAAAAGGTTCAGTCTGCTTCACTTTTGAAAAGTCACGGATGATATCCTTATTGGACCCGGTGACCAATTTTTTTTGGTTTACATACCGATCTTCAATCCACTCTGTGCCGCTTCCCTGGTACGTGCATAATAAGCGCAAATCATAGGCATCGGTGTGGAATTTTCGACAAGCGTCATCACTAACCACTTTAAGAATTAGTTGGATCTGCTGTGCCTTCGTGATGTTAAAAAACACTTGCGTGATGTTGAGAATATCCTGCATGAATTTTCTTTTCCATAAAAGATGGGCATCATCGTTACTTAACCGAGCTGCCAGCGTTTTGGCCACGTTGTGCGGAGTTACCGATTCACTAATTCCGTTAAAATCATTCTCGATCAAATACCAGATAAATAATTCAATATCGTCATCAATCGGCCGCTTGTAATAGACAAAATTTACATACGGATCATGGATCAAGGCTAAGTCATTCATTTGATCAACTTCGACCTGACAGAATTGTCTTCTGCCTACAAGTTCATTTAACCACCTCATATTGGCCACTGGTCTTGAAATTTTCCGCCTAACTGAAAATGGTTGATCTCTGCTTCATTGCAAAGGCACTCCTCCAATTCTCGCTGTACCTTATCCTTATCCAGGTGTTGACCGATGATGACGAGTTCATTGAGCCTGTCACCCCAGGTGTTGTTCCATTTCCGCTGAATGAGATCCTGGTTTTCCATATAGGCCGCGCTTTTAGCACGGTCAGCCAGGGGAACGGAGGCCCACCATTTGCCATAAACCTCCGCTTTCGACGCCCCCCCGACCTGGCTCCACAGCAGGGCATGATCCGGCCGGGACAACATCCAGAAAACCCCTTTGCTCCGGATGACGTTACCAGGCCATTTGTTCTTGATATACATCCAAAGGCGATCGGCATTGAACGGCCGATGTTCACGGAATACAAATGAGCTAATCCCATATTCATCCGTTTCCGGTGTGTGTATACCATTCAGTTCCTTGATCCACCCGGCAGACTGTTCCGCTTTTTCGTAATTGAAAAGCTTTGTATTCAGAATATCATTAACATCAATCTTACTGAACGAAGTCTTTATGACGCGAGCATCGGGATTTAGTTTGCGCAGGGTGCCTTCGAGTAATTTTAGATCTTTAGCGTCAATCAGATCGGTCTTATTCAATACAATTACATTGGCAAACTCAATTTGGTCGGTTAGCAAACTTACAATGCTGCGTTGATCTTCCATATCATCGGTCATTTCTCTGGTCAACACGGTATCGGCACTCCCAAAGTCTTTAAAGAAATTGAGTGCGTCGACCACCGTAACCATCGTATCCAGCCGGGTAATGTCCGCGAGGTTGAGAAGTTGGTCCCTGGTATCGAAGGTGAAGGTCTGTGCTACAGGAATAGGCTCCGATATGCCGGTGCTCTCGATGAGCAAGTAGTCAAACTTTCCTTGCGCGGCCAACGCACCTACTTCTTTGATCAGGTCTTCGCGTAACGTACAACAGATACAACCGTTGCTCATTTCCACCAGCTTCTCTTCCGTTCGCGAAAAATTGATCTCATTCTTTACCAGCTGAGCATCCACATTAACTTCGCTCATGTCATTGACGATCACGGCTACTTTCAATCCATCCCGGTTGTGAAGGACATGATTGAGGAGGGTTGTCTTGCCGGCTCCTAAAAAGCCGCTGAGAACGGTTACCGGCAATTTCTTTTCTTTAAAAAATCTCATCATTAAAGGGTTACGGTTAAATACTTTTTAATTTTCAATGATCTCAGCCTCTACCAATATGAAGTTCATATGATTGATGTCCTTATCGTTGAGCTTTAGTTTACCTTTCACGGTAATGGTCTGATCGGATTTCAGTTTAGGTGCCTTGGATTTTAGAATGGCCTCCGCTACGGACTCTGGGCCAGCCCCACCACAGAAAAAACAGGAGGCAAGCGGGCTTTTTGAAATGATGATTTGATCCCTCGGCCCATCAAAGGGTATGTAGTGTCCCTTTACCGTAATCTCCGTGCCCGCCAATGACGTAATCCGCTGGTCAAAGAAGGGAACCAAGTAATATTCATTCAGCTTTTTGAACAACCTTGAGGTGAATTTTACCTTGGCAAATATGGGCCATCCGTCCACCGCGCCGCTTTGAGCAAAGGCGGCCGGAAAACAAAGGAGCGCGAAGATTAAAATATACCCCCTGTAAATCCTTCTTCCTGTTCGCTGCATAACTACGAATACCTGCATTTTTTGCAACTGCCCTTTATTAATAATATCTGTTGTTGCACGACATATCCAGGAGGGGCTCCTACGTTTTCAATCTTTCCGGTCAGGCAAAAAACCTTGCCGCAGTCGGTGCATTGAAAATGAGCATGATCATCAAGGGTCTTGTCGTGGGTTGACAAAGCATACTTCAACACTCCCTGGTCGCAAATCACCTGGTGGATAAAATTCTTTTTGATCAATATTTTGATAGTACGGTAAACCGTGGTCCTGTCGAATTCTCCACGGAGTTGATCCCTGATCTCTCCCTCCGAAAAGGCTATACCGGAATGATCCATGAATATCTTTACTATTTCTTTTCTACAGGAGGTCTGGTGAATTTCCAGATCAGCGATTATTTTATTTCTCTTCGTCACCATAAATAATGATTGAGAATAGTTGAGAAATTTGATTTTAAAACCGGAGACAAGAAGAAGAAGAGGAAGAACGGCTGCCCGATACCAACCCTAACCTACGAAGAAAAAAATGCGGTATGGGCAAGCCGTTTCAGCCTTCAAAGCCTGGGTTGATCCGCGTCATGCTCCAGGCAGGAAGCCGTGCTTCTGTCATCTCAGTATTATTTACCCAATGAAAAAGATAATCCCACCGAAGTATTGACCCACGACATGGGTTGTTTGGTCACCAGGCGGCCTGCCCTATTCTCGCGGTGCTCATTCTCGATTTTCACCCCATCGGAATTGAAATAGTCGGCGCGAAACATAAGGCCAAGCTTGTCGGTAAGGGTGTAACGAAATCCCGCACCCACTTGCCATCCAAAAGCTGATCCCGTTGAACTGTTCTGCTGAAGTGGCGCTGCCGTATTATCTTCTAACACCACCGTCATTTCCGGTGTTGAAAGACTCTTCAGAAGACCGCCCAACAGCCGGATGTCAAATGTGAACTTGTTCACTGGGAAGGAGAAATAGGGACCCGCCATCAGGTTAAGCGAGCTATAGTTGCCGCTAGTGGTGACGGTAGAGGCATCGACGCCAAAGGCATCGGTATAGCTTGCACCCAATTTGGCAGCATCGGTTTGACTGAAACCTCCGTGTTGCGCATAATACAGTGTTCCCCCTACTCCGATATGGGGAAGAAAGTAATAGGCACCTTCTACGCCGGCGGCGAAACCGGTGTTGGCAAAGCCCGCCTTATTGTTCCAATTATTAAAAGTGCCGGCCTCTGCTTTCGCGAAATCACCGGTAGGGATGGATGCGCCCAGCGTGAAACCGATGAAGTTCTTTGCCCTGTCTTGTGCTATGGATGAAAAAGAGATCAGCACAGATAGTGCGCAGAAAATTATAAATTTTGTTTTCATAGTTGAGTCCGTTTATCGTTTGCTAATAATCCATTATTGAATAGTGACCGTGAAGCCTACATCCAGATCGGTTGATCCGGGCGCGTATGTTCCATTTTTTACATTGGGTTGGTGGCGCATCACGATGCGCAGCCATCCGGTGCCTGCCGCTCCCGCTGCAAAATTGCTTTCGAGGCCAACCGGGTATTGTTGCGGGTTGATGTCATGATCGGTAATTGCAATCGTCAGGTTAAGGGCGCTTCCTGCTGGAATGGGTGTTGGAATAGGTTCCGGGTAGACATCATTTTTATCATCCGGATAGCTGTTGGGGATAACCAGGGGCTGACTTGTCGGCAACGGTTGAAAAAAGAACAAGTGATAATTTGCCCGCTCCTTGATCTCGTCCGAGACCACAAAAACAGGGCTCTGTGTTTTGTCCAGCAATACAATTTTGGCGGTATAGGTCGCATTCGCTTTTAAAGTCAGATTCGCCTGACTGACATCCACGGGCAAAGGATTTCCATTGTTATCCAGCAACTGCTCCCACTGGGCAGTAGGTTTGTCTGACGCGTCGGCCGTATTGATAAGTTGTAGCTGCACGGTGGTCAAGGCCTCGTTGGCGATGGTTGGGGCTACAACCTGTTCGTCCTTGTTACAGGAGAATACCACCAGCGCCCCGCCGGCGATCATCATGGAAAGTGATTTTCTAAAGTTCATCATTGTATTTATTTAGGTTATTTTATTTTGTTGGTCATTTTGATTGTTGTTTGGTCATCCCAAAGGGTATGCGCACCCGCACCGTAAAATTTCTTCCAGGCTCATCAGTGAAATAGCGGAACCTGTCCATATAGTCGCGATAGACCTCGTTCAGTAAATTGTTGGCCGAGACATTGAACATCATAGGCTGCCTGCCCACGTGAAGGGAGAACCCCACGTTAGCATTCAGAAGAAAGTAAGCGGGGGGTGGATCGACATAGTCGCTGTTGGCGGGGACGCGACCCTGATGCCCCACGTAAATTCCCGTGGCGGCCATGAAGAGCTGTTTTAAAAATCCATGATCGCCGAGTCCGTAACGGATCGAATTTTCAAACCGGTTGGCCGGTATCAATTGCAAGTAGTCGTGAATGGTGTTGTTCCAGGCATAGAGCAACGACATTTTGGTTGTGAACGCCAATGAATCCGTCAGCTTATACGTGGCCGAAAGATCCACTCCGCGAAACCGTGCATTGACTTGCGTGTAGGTGAACGTCGGATAGGAGCCTCGCACGGTGTGGATGTATTGCAGATCCGGCTTGAGGAAAATGTAGCCGTCAATAATGTTGTTGTAGAGGCCCAATTCTCCATGCCAGCGATCGCCATCATAATGAAGCGAGGTGCTGAAGTTATACGCCCTTTCAGAATGCAGATCCGGGTTCCCGATCTCATAGGCCACAGCGCTCTGGTGCACCCCCTGCGACATCAGTTCATTGATGGTCGGCGCGCGCCAGGCCGTTCCGATATTGACTGCCCACGACAGATTAGGTCTTATATAATACTGGGCGCCGATGGTCTCCGTAAAGTTCTGAAAGGTCCACGTGGGTGTGACAACCTGTGCCGTATTGTTGTCCAGCGCATAGGCTCTTAACCAACGGTAGTCGTATCGCAGGCCAGCTTCTAGCGTCAACCGGTCTTTTGTCCACTTTCCAATATAGAATGCGCCGCCACCGTAGTTCCGGAAGTTGGGGATCAGCATTTCATATTGACGCACATTGCCTTGGGTAATGCCATTGAACCCAAAGCTTCCCGAATAATTTCCCATCGCTTTGTGCTTGTAGGTCACATCCAGCGTGTGAGACACAAGCCGCAAGTAAAGCTCAGGGTTCTGCCGACCGCTGAGTGGCACGTAATCGTATTCGGACCGTTCATTCTGTTGCCTGGCAAATACCACATCCAGGCGGCTTTCATTATTGAAGATCAGGAATCCATTGGCCTTGAACAGATCGTGCTTCACCTGCTGATAGGGACGGTCAATGGAGTAGCTGAAATAGGATGGAGTGATCGGTTCGGGCCTGCTTATGGCTGCCGTAATATCGCTTATCGATTCCGCATGGGTTCCGGAGAAAATGCCGAGTTTGGTATTGAATTCACTGTAATAAAGCGCTCCCCCGTAATTTTTTCTCTTGTAGGATAGCGCTGTCGAGAAGTTTGCCTCTTCGAAGCCGGTGTTCTCCATATAGTAGTTGGGCGTTTTAGAATTCCCCGCTCGCCTATACGTTCCCTGAACCCGCCAACTCAGCCCGCTAAGTTTCCTGTCGAAGGCGCCTTGCGTGATGCCCGAGACCACACCCATGCGATTATTGCTTGCCGCTACCGTGTTGAATTCTCCACTGATCCCGGGGGAATCCGGAAACGAGGCTGGCTCCACCAGGATCACGCCGGCGATGGCATCCGATCCATAGCGAATACTGGACGCGCCTTTAATAACGGAGAGTTTTGTTGCAATGAAAGGATCGATCTCCGGAGCATGCTCCGATCCCCATTGCTGCCCTTCCTGTCGCACGCCATTGTTAAAAATGAGGATCCGATTGCTATGCAAACCGTGTATGACAGGCTTGAAAATTGACGGCCCCGACTGAAGCGTGTAAACACCGGGGACACTGGTCAGCGATTCTCCCAACGTAGCGCCCCGTACTTTGATGAGGTCTTCTCCTTTGATCTCGGTCTTCGACTGTGAAACAAGGGCTTGCTCCTCTTCCTTTTTTCCCACCACTTCAATTTCTTTTAACGAAGTGACTTCCGGCCTTAGCGAGAAATCGTACGTGACGTTCCTCTGTATAGCAACCGAATACGTGATGGACTGATAGCCGACAAACGAACACACAACGGTATAATTACCCGCGCAAATTGAGTCGATCGAAAAGCTTCCATTCCGATCAGCAGCCGATCCTCTATTTAATTCCCTGACATAAACATTTGCAAAAGGTAATATCGCTTTGCTTTCAGCATCATATACCTTACCGCCGAACGAAATGGAGCAAGTGTGCTGCGCCATTCCAATAGCGGGAAGGAACACTACCAGCATAGCTATTCGTATGATGAAATTCACCAAAATAGAATTTAGAAGTTGAAGGCAACACTACAGCTTAGTTGCAGCGGGTGCCCGACACTGAAGTCAAAAAGAAAAAAAGGGGGAAAGGATCAGTCCATCAAGACTGGAGGGGCGCGGTCCCGGGATAACGAAGCGGACCAGCAGGTTACATCAATACTTGAGGGAACGGAAAGCGTTACCTCGGGTGGTAATGTGCTTAATCGGAAAGAGGGATCAATGAATAAATGAAACAGAATATCCAGGGCACATATCGTACAACGTTCGGTATGCGCTTGAACCGAAGACTGGCCTTTTTGCAATTCCACGACCGGCTTCCGGAAATCGTGGTTGTCGTGCAACAGGTTAATAACCACCTGGCTGAAAAGCAGGTTGGCTATCAGGAAGCAGGGAAAGGCAATATGGCGAATTGTCTTTTTCACGGATTTTGTTGGCGCATACAAATATAGGACGATAACCTGTTAATGCAACTAGGTTGCACTAAATTTACAGGAACGGAAGGCCTGGAGCATTTAACCCTTAAATTGTAACAGATGAAATCAAAATTTCGTCTAAATGAAAAAGTGCGGCTTGACTTTAATTTTGGTTTGTTGACGTCTTGACAACGGCATCGTGTGAAGTGGTTCCAAACAAAAATGCTAAACAATGACACTGGAAGACTTAAGACAGACTTGCATTTCTCTGCCCCACGTGACAGAAGATGTAAAATATGGAACTGACTTATGTTTTTCGATTGGCAATAAAATATTTTGCGGGACACGAATTGAAGGGCCCTTTAGGACAGGTATAAAATGTGAAGAAAGCGATTTTGCCCATTTAGTAGAAAGGGAAGGAATTGTTCCTATGCCAAGACTTTCAAAGACATTTTGGATAAGGATCGAGAAGGCTAATTCACTAACCCCGGCAGAATGGAAGAATTATCTCAGAAAGTCCTATGCGTTAGTGTTATCAACCTTGCCGCTAAAAGTAAGACAATCCTTAAAATAGAAGTACCCATCCCTAAACAACTCCAAGTAGTTCCTCGGGATGGGTACTTCTCATTCCCTAAACACTGTGTTGTAGCAAGATCTCATGTGCTTCCGTAGCAGCTTCCACGATCACTTTGGCCACTTTCTCGGGCTGCGACATGAAAATCACGTGGCTTCCTTTCACCTCGGTAACTTTAGTATTGGAGCGCTTGTACATGGCGTGTTGAATTTCGGGAGCAATACTCTTGTCTTGCGTAGCGACAAGAGCATAGGTAGGCTTGTCTCTCCAGGCCGCCTTGCCGATCGGTGTAGCAAAACCCTTGGCATAGAAAGCGCCTTGCGATGCAAACATGAATTCCGCTTCCTCCTTGGGGATATCGGCGCAAAAGCCCGCATGGTACTTTGCTTCGTCGTAATAAACGATTCCCTTTTCGTCGGGAGGCAACACTCCGTTCTCCGATGCCGGCGGGGCGGTTTGAAGCCACTGCAATGCCGACTCTCCATTGTCAGGCTGAAAGGCTGCGATATAGACAAGGGCCTCCACATTGGGGTGATTACCGGCCTCCGTTATGACAGCCCCTCCCCATGAATGCCCAGCCAGGACGGTGGGACCATCCTGTTTGTCCAACACCACTTTTGTAGCAGCAACGTCGTCCTCAAGGGAGGTCAATGGGTTCTGCACTACGGTGACGCGATAGCCTTTTTTCGTAAGGACATTATACAATGCCTTAAATCCAGAACCGTCTGCGAATGCTCCATGCACCAGTACGACATTCTTAATGTTGGAGTTAGACTCCGGGTTGTTTTGATTTGTGCTTTTCATAATTAGGGTTTTTTATGGTTTACTGTGAAATTGTTTCTTATGCAAAAATACTCCCCCACTGTGCTAGCAGCATTGTTGAAAAATCCCGAGTTCCTGTAATTATTTCCCGGGATGCATGATCTGGTCCTATGGCGTTTGGTCTGAAATAGACCATAAAATGAGAGCAGCCGTACCACTTTTTAAGGGTACGGCTATCTGATACCTTCGGTGTGCAAGCCTCTACTTCGTTTTAATGGCATTGGTCGCCGCTTCGACAATCACATTGATAGCGGCTTCCGACTAGGATATAAAGATCAACGTCTGGAGCGACGCTCTGTCCACGGCTGCCAACATGCATAAGTCGGTTTGTCGGTCATGCTGCGTGCGTATGGTAATCAGAGGTCAACGTTGTGGGACTCAATTTAGGAGTTTTTAAGTTGCTTGCATCGCTGAAAATGGACAATTTAGCTCACGTCTACCTCTTGTATATTTTCGTCAAACTTTGTATGTTATGGCTTTGGGCTTAATCCAACGTTGTAATCCCTCATGCCAAATTTTCCATCCCCTAATAAATAACCGAAAGACCGGATTGCCGCACGCAGGGCTGCGAGTCGTAGCAGAAAGTGAAGAGATTGGAGCGTGCATTTTTACCGGATCATCACAACAAACTCTGATCCCTGATCCACCGTGCTGCTAGCAGTAATGTCTCCGCCAATCAGCTTGGCTGCCTTCATCGCCAGGTAAAGTCCCAAGCCACTCCCAGTCGATTTGGTGCTGCAGCGGACATAGGGCTTGAATATGTTTTCAAGGAACTGGGGTTCGATGCCAATGCCCTGGTCTTTTATCACGATATAAGCGAAGCCATTCCCATTGTGTACGGTAATCGTCACGTGATCACTACAGCCCATTGAAAATATACAAGCATTTTCGAGAATGTTCATCATGACGATGTTGACCAGGACAATGTTAGATTTAACCACTACTTGATCGCTTTCAATGATCTCGAAGTTCATCCGGGGATATTCTTTGCGCAGTTCCTCTATTTTAAGCCCCAAATATTTATTAATACTTATTCGAACGCGGTTACTCTTCCTTTCTTTTTCAAGCTCATAGGCCATTTGTAGCTTTTTGAGCATTTTGTCCATTCCGTTCGCTGTTTTTTGAATAGCATTAAATATCTCAATGCGTTCGCTTTCATGGGTAAGAGGAGCTATTTGGACGAGCCCTAATATTGTCGTGATCGGCCGGCGTACATCGTGCGATGCCCGGTAAAGGTACGTGTCCAGTTCCTGGTTGGTCTTCCGTAGCCGTTCTGTTCTAGCCTTCACCCTGTTTTCAAGGACCCGGTTCAGCTCATTGAGCTGCTTATTGCCTCGCCTTATAATATAGAGTAATCCCGCGAGCAGCACAGACACCAGCACAAAAGCTATCATCGAGATACGGCTTATCGTAAGCTCCTTTTCTTTCAGTTCATTTTCCTTTTTTAAAAGTGCGATATCGGAACGTTGTTTTTCAAAACGTTTTTGATTTTGAATTTGCTGAAGCTGCGAGTTGATCTGTATACTTTGCACCGAATCGCGGAATGTAATGTGTCTTTTGTAATATTTGAAAGCATTGACGGGATCTTGCTTCAGCTCAAACCATTGCGACATCAGATAGTTATATTTGCTCAGCGAAATAGGCCGTCCTGACCGCGACAGCAATGCATAGGCCGAGTCGTAATATTGCCTGGCGAGTGCAAGCCGCCCCTCGGACACGTATATCGCCCCTAGGCTAAGCAACGATAAGGCTGCTGAAGTAGGGTCGTTGTGTTTCAGGCTTGTACGGATATCATTTTCGTAACTTTCTATAGCCTCCTTTGCCATTCTCTTGGCGAGATAAATATCGGCCGCATTACCCGCCACGAGCGCCTGCCAAAATTCCTCTTTCAGCGAAGTGGCCAGGGCATATGATCGGTCGTAATATCGCTGCGCGCTATCGATGTTGTTCTCCTTGTAATATGCCAAGCCTATGGTGTTATACACTTGCATAAGCTGTATGGAGTCTCCGTGCGCCTTGGGAAAAATACCATGCAACAAGTCAATCACACGGCGGCCGTTCTCAATAGCCAGGGGATAGTTCGCCGTGTTATACTGCAAATTCGCGATGCCGACGTAGCACGATGAGGCTTTGCGCGCCAGGCCCAGTTGAAGATAGATGTCGGCTGCCATATAGAGGTCCTCGGCGGTCAGTTCCATCCGGTAGGTATTGCTGATGAGTGAACTCCTGAGCACCAGAAGCTCCGCCCGCTCGAATAGCAAACTGGGATTTTCTGTGCGGGGCAATATACCCTCTATGACTTCGATCGCTTCGAGGCCTAGGTTGTTGTGAAAAAGGGCCTGGGCCGTTGCATACGCTTGCCACACATTCCGGTCAATTCCCGTTATCGTATCGATATCAATGGCTGTCTTTGCACACAGAAGAATAGAGTCTACGTGTCCGTTCTTGCACCGGGTCAGCGCATCCGAATATTCCTGAAAATTCTTCATCTTTAATGCAAGCGTATCCGCCATCTCGGGTGCCCTCTTACAGGAACACAGGCCAATACAAAAAACAATAAAAACGGTTATAGCTCGATGGGTCAAAGAAATACGTTTGAAAGGTTTGTACAATTTAGGTAAAATATATCCAGGTTTTCAGGTAGCCGGTCAAGAGACATTCAAATTTTCAGAGCAACGGGGCCACCTTTATCACGAAGCGTAAACTAAGTCGGGATGGAAACTCAAATCGTTTGTAAGTTATACTGAGGTCGGGGCAAATGTCCGGAATGGAAAATTAACCTGCGCGTTCTTGTAGGGATGCCGGTCGAGAGAGCTTCAACGTAACATCCCACGGGAAGTGCCGGACGCTGATCCATTTGATCCACTTCACATCGTAGCCTATGCCGTAAAAAGATACTGCTCGTCCGCCGCCAGGTGGGCACCATATTCATACGTTTCCGTATTGAATTTACTGCCTATGTTTTTCGAAGCGCCCCACGATAGCTAACGGACGTTTGGCATCGCCGATGAACAGCATCATCGATGAAACATTTACTTTCATTCTGAATTTCCTTAAAGGCTTTTTTTTGGCTGAAATTCTTTCCGATACTCCAGAGGCTTGAATCCAGTGGCCATCTTGAAATAACGGGTAATGTTATCAGGATTACCAAAACCCATCTCGTAGGCAATTTGCTGAGCCGTAAGATCAGACTCCGCTAAAAAATTTTTAATCCTTTTAATCCGCACTTTCTTTATCTCTTCCAAGATGGAGGAGTTGAGCAACAGGCTAAACTTTTTTTCCAGTATCCGGCGGGAATGATTGGTAGCGTGGACTACGTCATTAACATGGATGTCGCGATAAGGTGCGTTGACGTTAATATAATTCAATGCCTTCCGCACCTGTTCGTCTTCTATCGCCAACGCACTGGTCGAATGGCGCTCTATGACAACATTAGGTTTAATCATGAAGTCTTGCTGCGGTCTTTTTTGTGTCTCAATCCACTGTAGCATTCCCTGCGCGATTTCGTAACCTGCCCTCCAGGCATTCTGATCGATGCTAGACAAAGTGGGAAGGGCCATGTCGCATAACAATTCGTCATTATCCACTCCAAGGATAGCGAGTTCGTCGGGAACTTTATAGTCGGCGACTTTGGCGGCATCCAGAAGGTGTACGTTTAACTCATCTGTAACTGAAAAAATGGCGCATGGTTTTGGAATGGTTTTTAGCCATGACAGGAGGCGAAGTGGCAGATCCTCCCAGAGCATTCTGTGATCATCGAACAAAAACTTTTCAACCCGTACGTGACGTTTACCAGCACTCAGTTGAAATCCGTTCTCACGCTCAAGTGACCAAACAAATTTTTTGAAACCCAGCAGCCCTAAGTTCTTGTAGCCTTTATTGAGGAAGTACTCGGCAGCAAGTTCACCGATACCGGTATTGTCCGCCCAAAGGTTGACACAATCCTTATATAAACGGGTATGTGGCGAGACAATCATCGGGATGTTCCATGACCGCATGGTTTCAAGACTTGGTATCTCCCGTGTGACAATACCTTCCGGTTTCCAGTCCCAAAGTCTCTCTATCAACTTTGTGTTATCATCTGCGTGGATGTACTTTGGAGAATAAAAAAAGAAATTGAATCTGTCATAAAGTTTATTGAAATGCGTAATGCCTCTAAGGACATCCCTGTCATATGCGCGAGAGGCATCAAGTAACACGGCGACTCTGAACTTCTTTTCCACCTTAGTTTTATTCAATGCCTGAAATTAGTCTTTATAAAGAAATAATTCACAATGTGTATTAAGCGCTCGAAACTTGCTGCTCATTTAAGCGTTGCAACGCATTCCGATCAATCGCAGTCATTTCAAGATGCCTATGTGTCGTTCGCATTTGGAATGCTTATAGACGCAATCGGAAGATCGACTTAACGCTTGGTTAACAATCTTTATCAAAGATTCAAGCTTAACCAAAAAAACAAAACCTATGTTCAAACTCTACCCCAAATGTATTTTGGTGGTGATACTTCTATGCCTTTTCGCGTCAAGCATGAACGCTCAAGGTCAGACGATCACCGGAATTGTGACAGAGGCGGATGCATCCCCTCTCCCTGGCGTCAATGTGCTGATCAAAGGCACGACGAATGGCACCTCCACAGATGCCGAAGGAAAATTTTCCTTAAGTGTCAATGACGCGAATGCTACGCTTGTATTCAGCTTTATTGGGTATCTGACGCAGGAAGTTGCGTTGCAAGCGCGGACGTCTCTGACGGTTGAACTGCAGCCCGATGTACGAACGCTGAACGAAATTGTCGTAGTAGGTTATGGAACGCAGCGAAGAGCGGATGTCACCGGGGCAATTGCGTCTGTGGGGTCTGAACGAATCGCTTCAAGACCGTCGGCCAACCCATTGGATGCCATCGTTGGGCAAGTGCCAGGCTTGAGCATTGCTAGTAACGGGGGCAGGCCCGGAGGCGACCTTCGCATCAATATCCGGGGATTTAACTCCATCAATGCATCGAACGCACCCCTCTTTGTTATCGATGGCATCGTTGGTGCCGACATCAATTTCATAAATCCCGCCGACATTGAGTCAATGGACGTTTTGAAAGACGCATCCGCGACAGCGATCTATGGTGCCCGCGGTGCCAACGGCGTAGTCATCGTCAACACAAAAAAAGCAAAGAGCGGAGATCTAGTGACAACATACTCCGGTACAGTCGGTGTTGATGTTCTTGCCCGAAAAGTTGACGTGTTGAATTCCGATCAGTATATGGCCAATTTGCGGGCTGGCTATGCTTTTGTTCCTGGCAGACCGGTACCAGACTTTGCAGCACTATATCCAGATTTGTTCAATGCAGACGGCTCTCCAAAGTATAATACAGATTGGCAGGATGAGGCAACCCGGGCTGCATTCACTCAAAGACATAACCTTACGATCAGTGGTGGAACGGAAAAATCCAGAACTGGCCTTTCTCTTGGCTACCAGAATCTCGATGGAATACTGCTGAATACCTTCTATAAAAAATACAACGTCGGCTTCAACAATGAAGTGCAATTGAAGCCTTGGCTAAAGTTGAGCACCAATGTCATGTATAGCTATACAAAGACAAACCGCATTGACGACTATGGCGTTGGAGCAAATAACGCTACCCGGGTTATGACGGAGTTTCTGCCCATGCTGCCTGTGAAGTACGCTGACGGACACTACAGTAGATTGACAGACTTCTTAAACATGTTTCCCGTCGAAAATCCAGTCAGATTGTTGAATGAACTACAGAAAATATCTACCGACAATCAACTTCTTGGCAACCTTGCCGTCCAAATCAAACTTACACCATCATTATCATTTAAGTCAACTGTTGGTGTCGAGTCCAAGAATTTCAATGTCGACTTCTATGCTGGACGTGACCTCCTTGATATTTCAGCCTCTCAAAAAGGCAGCGCCACACGATCCAGTCAGCGCATCTTATTCTGGCAGAATGAGAACTTCATGAACTATAACAAAACGTTCGGACAACATCACATAGATGCCATTTTGGGAGCCAGCTGGAGTCAATCCGTTGATCAAAGCTTTACAACCACGGTCACTGGCTTTTCCGACGACGCTTATCAATTCAACAATCTCGGAGCGGGTACGGTGTTTAATGCGGGCAGTGGCTATACAGCGTGGAAGCTTAACTCGTACTATGCACGGGCAAACTACAATTATGCGGATAAATATTTGTTCACGGCAACCGGCAGATACGATGGATCTTCAAAATTTGGTAAGGACAATCGATACGCCTTCTTTCCTTCCGCTGCTGTAGGCTGGAGAATATCAAATGAAGGATTCCTCAATACTTCAAACGTAATCTCCGATTTGAAACTTCGCTTTTCGTCCGGCGTGACGGGTAACTCCGAAATTGGTCCGTACGCCGCGCAAGGCTCTACAGGAAATTATACGGTAATCCTGAACGAAGCCAGAACGCCGGGTATTGCCATGGGCGGCATTCCCAACCCTTCCTTAAAATGGGAGAAGACCATTCAACAAGACTTGGGTCTTGACCTCGGCGTGTTGCATGATCGCATCCGATTGACAGCGGATCTTTATCTGAAAAGGACAAAAGATCTTCTGCTGGCAAAACCCATTCCATTCGTATCCGGATATGGAACAGTCACCGACAATATCGGCGAGCTTGAAAATAAAGGGATCGAACTCTCCCTGCAAACCCACAACATTCGTTCATCCAATTTTCAATGGAATTCGATCATTAACTATAGCGCAAATCGTAATAAGATCATTGCCCTTGGCGCGAACAACGAAGATATCTTTCCAGGACCTGGTTTTCTTGCCCAGACAAACATCTTGCGTGTAGGCGAATCTGTAGGTTCGTTTTGGGGATACCGCAGGCTTGGCACCTATAGTACCGACGAAGTTGATGAGGCTGCCCGGTACGGAAAAAAACCAGGTGACCTAAAACGTCTCGACAAAGACAATAACGGCACTTTCAACGATAAAGATCGCGAAGTAATCGGCCATGCTTATCCAAAGTTTGAATTGATGGTAGGTAATACATTCACCTACAAAAATTTCGATCTCTCTATCGACATCCGCGGTGTGTATGGCAATCAGGTATTGAACCTTACGCATCACTCCATGGAGGACCGTATCTGGTACGCAAATTCTTACACTTCAACGTTGGACGCCTGGACACCTGAACATCAAAATACTCAGGTTGGAAAACTTCGCCTGGCTCCTTTCGATGGAACCGATACAACCATCGATTCGCGATTCGTTGAGGATGGATCATTCATTCGCGGGCAGAATCTCACTTTGGGCTACCGTTTTAGTCCTGGACTTCTGGACAAGCTCGGTCTGAAAGCCGCACGCTTATCTTTCAATGTTCAAAACTTCTTCCTGATCTCTAACTACAAAGGATTTGATCCGGAAGTAAGCACATATACTCAAAGTTTTGCGCAAGGGATAGAGTTTCACGGGTATCCAAAGTCAAGAAGCTTCAACCTCGGCGTCAATGTTCAATTTTAATTCTGCAAACCATGAAAATTCTCACATTAAAAATAGCTGCCGGTCTTACCGGATTACTCCTGCTGAGCGGATGCGAATCGTGGCTTGACGAGAGCCCTAAATCAGCATTAACACAATCCAACTTCTATCAGAATTCCGAGCACGCCGAAGTTGCCGTAAATGCAATCTACGCGTTCACCACCAGTCCCTTCGTAGGCGCCGGCACGTATGGTGAAACGCCCTTTGCCATGATGGAAATGGCCACAGGGCACTTCCTCACCAAGATTGGCCAAGCGCAATATGCCATCGAGTCGGGCAATCTGGATGTCAAACCGGAAAGTCCTTATGTATTGAGCTGGTGGCAAAGTTCATTTCAAGGAATCGAAGCTGCAAACCTTGCGTTGGATCATATTCCTGGAATTTCCATGGATGAGATGAGAAAAAAACAACTGCTCGGTGAAGCGCATTTTTTCCGAGCCTACTATTATTTCAACCTCGTCAGGATGTTTGGCGATGTGCCCATGAAGACGACCAGCACCGTGGCGCCAAACGATGGACAGATTCCCAAGTCGCCTGTCGCCGACATCTATTCGAACGTTATTGTTCCTGATCTTCTGGCAGCCGAACAAGCTGGCTTGTCGAACGTCGCCGTAGGACAACGGGTGTCACTCGGCGCTGTCAAGAGTCTTTTGGCAAAAGTCTATCTCACAATGGCCGGTGCACCCCTGAATCAAACGGATAAGTATGGTTTGGCACGCGACAAAGCGAAGGAGGTCATCGATGCAGGTTGGTACTCCCTTTTCCAAACCGATGGCGACGGATCCTATTTTGACAAAGTTAATAACGTAACCTACGATTATACGGGTGAGCACATTTTCATGGCCAATTTTGCTACCGGCATCTTGAATGCCTATTTGCCAGCCTACCTCACGCCCCTGGAAGCCGACATCACGGCATCCATTGAGTTTGGAGGCTTATATCCTCATCAAACATTGCTGGACACTTACGATGCGAATGATCTTCGCGGACAAGACCACGGATACTACTACGAGAATCTTGTGGTAGGCGCAAATACATTTAATTTTCCATGGGCCATATACAAACACTTCGACAAGAATATCATTACTACATCCCCCCAATCAGGCAAGGATTTCCCGATTATCCGATACCCGGACGTCTTATTGATCTATGCCGAAGCGCAGAACCAGGCCGATGGATCGCCAAATGCTTCGGCATACGCTGCTATCAATAGCATTCGGAGTCGTGCGGGTCTCGCCGATCTTTCCGGGCTCTCGCAAGCCGCCTTCCGGGAGTCTGTTTGGAAAGAACGCGTATGGGAATTGAGTTCTGAAAATATTGTTTGGTTTGATATGGTGCGCACCCTAAAAGCATTCGATACTTCCACGGGAACATTTGTAGACCTCTTGAGCTACAAATTGCCGACGTCCGGCGTAACGTACAAGGAAAAAAACTTGCTCTTCCCATTACCTGCCCGCGAAGTGCAAGCGTCATCGTTGCAGCAGAATACAGGATACTAAAAAAAGGGTCTCCACTAAAATGTGGAGACCTTTTTTCGATTTACAACAAATCACTCAACGACTAATCGTGAATCTGGAAGTGGCCGAAAATATGATGGATAATGCGCCGAAAATATCCGGCCAGGAGAAAAGCAATGTATCCTTTGTCTTAAGAGTATCCTGCGTCGCAGCGTTGGGTGGTTTGCTTTTTGGGTATGATACCGCCGTCATCGCTGGAGCCATTGGATTTCTCGAGAAGAAATTTCTACTCTCGCCGGCCATGGTGGGTTGGGTCGCCAGTAGTGCCATATGGGGATGCGCTGCAGGTGTCTTGCTAGCGGGTCGCTTCGGTGACGTACTTGGACGAAAGAAGGCCTTGATATTGACAGCCCTGCTCTTCGGCCTTTCCGGTATCGGCTCGGCTGTTCCAAACAATCTTACCGTCTTTATTATCGCAAGATTTTCCGGAGGTCTCGCCATTGGTGCTGTTTCCATGCTTGCTCCTTTGTATATCTCTGAAATCGCGCCAGCAAGTATCAGGGGAAGGTTAGTTACTTTGTACCAGTTGGCTATTGTCTTGGGGATTAATCTCATTTACTATGTTAATCTCGAGATCGAAGCGTCGGGGGACTTATTGTGGAATATCGAGATGGGCTGGCGTTGGATGCTGGGTTCAGAAACCATACCTGCGCTCCTTTTCCTTTTTCTTATGTTTTTTGTTCCGGAAAGTCCGCGTTGGCTAATCGCGAAGGGCGATGAATCGGCCCAAAATATTCTTCAACGGCTCCATGGAGATATCGCAGGCAGGCGGGTATTCAATGACATTGTTGCCTCGCTGAAAAATGAAAAGGTGTCTATAATGGAGTTGTTCAGGCCAACGCTTCGCGCGCCGCTCGCCATTGCCGTGGTATTGGCTTTTTTCTCCCAGGTCACCGGCATCAACGCGATCATCTACTACGCGCCAGAGATTCTGAAACGCACGGGAATTGCAACGGACTCGGCCATGATGCAGACTTTTATGATTGGACTAGTCAATACCTTGTTTACACTGGTTGCCTTGTGGCTTGTGGATCGTCTCGGCAGGAGGAAACTTCTGTTGCTGGGGGTGTCGGGAATGGCGCTATGCCTTTTTGGTACTGGATACTGTTTTAACTTTAACATTACCGGCGGGCCGTGGTTGCTGATCTTTATTCTCGGATACATCGCCTGCTTTGCATCCTCTCTTGGGCCAATACCGTGGATCATCATGTCCGAGATCTTTCCCAACCGCACCAGAAGTATGGCCATGTCGGTGGCAACCGTTATCCTTTGGTTTGGGGTGATTATCGTCACACAACTTACTCCTATCCTGTTGGACAGCATCGGTGGCGCGTGGATGTTTTGGATATTCATGATCAATTCCCTGATCCTATTCACATTCACCTGGCTACGGGTTCCAGAGACAAAAGGCCTCACGCTGGAGGAAATTGAAATGCGTTGGAATGACAAACAACAAGGACCCGGTTTAAGGACTAACGAACGATTGCAGATATGAACGAAGTTGGGATTGCTATTGATATGGGCGGCACGACAATAAAGATAGGCATTGTCAGAGATGGCGATGTTTTGGACCATGCCATCGTCGTCGCAGGCTCGCATTCAAGTTTAAAAATGAAACTGGTTGAAATCGGAGACATCATCGATTCACTTTTATCGAAAGGTAAGTATACTCCCTTGGGGATTGGACTTGCATTTCCAGGCATCGTTGATGCAAGGGCCAATAAAATTATTTCAAAGTACGTCAAGTACCCCGATGCCCAACAAATGAACTTGTCGCAATGGGCCGCTGAACGTTGGCAACTTCCGATCGTCCTCGAAAATGACGCGCGGGCTGCCTTGTTGGGCGAGTGGAGGTATGGCGCTGGAAAGGGTTGTGATGATCTGGTCCTGGTGACGCTCGGAACCGGGTTTGGAACTGCAGCGATGATGAACGGCACATTATTAAGAGGGCGAAATCACATTGCCGGAAACCTCGGCGGACACATCACGATAAATTTACAGGGCAGTATTTGCAACTGCGGCAATATCGGCTGTCTTGAAACCGAGTGCTCGGCCTGGGCCATCGACCATTATGTTCGGAACCTTGAAGGCTTTAATCAAAGCACGATAAAAGAAGCCAAAGAAATCAGCTTTCGAAACATTTTTCACGCCAGTGCAACGGGAGATGCCTTTGCCATAAAGGTTCTGAAGCATTGTCTAAACGTATGGTCCATTGGCGTAATCTCCCTGGTTCACGCATATGACCCTGAGAAGGTAATCGTCGGCGGTGGCATCATGAAGAGCAAGGAGGTGATCATCCCGCATATCTCGGAGATGATAAAAAAACATTCATGGATAAAGGACGGATCCGTTGACGTAGTGTCCGCAGAGCAAATTGACTTTGCCGGGATCCTTGGCATGTATCATCTGATTTCCTCTTTGAAAACAAAACTCAAATCGACGCACGAGAGCGGCTACAACAATCAATAATCATGAACATAAGAAAGACTTCACAATACGAACTACCCATAACCAAGAATGAGTCAGCTGAAGGTTATGACATCTATCCCACCCACGCGATAACGGCGAATAGCATTCACATAGGATATACCTCGTTGGTCACACCGTTGATCCGCTACAAGGCAATTCGAATCGACGGCTTTACTGGAATAGTATTCGATGACATCAGGTCGCGCATGACCAAGGCATTTGAAGCCTTCAACTTAGTGCCCCATTGGGTTGATGTAACGGAAGCGCTAAAAAGTCCTCAAGAGATTGAAAAAATGATCGAACCGTTCATGGGTGGTGACGATCCTGTTTTTGGTAAGATCGCCACAATCGAGCTCCGGGATTTTTTCAATGTTGAAGCCTTGAAAGATCTCGCTACTCGCTCCCAAGGTGCGTTAACCATTTTCTACGGCGTCGGTGCGTCGTTAATTGAGGTAAACAGCCCCTTGGTCTTTTTCGACATTCCGAAGAACGAAATACAATTCAGATCGAGAGCCGGAGTTGTCCGAAATCTTGGGGCCACAGCATCACAGGATCCAAAGGTCATGTACAAACGCTTTTATTTTGTTGACTGGATCGTTATCAACCGAAATTTAAAATCCATTATTAACGCCATAGATTTTTTTGTCGATGGACAACGGTCGGATGAGATCACGTGGACGTCTGGCAAAATTTGGAGGGAATCGTTGAAGAATATCACAAGATCATGCATCCGTGCACGGCCCTGGTTCGAGCCCGGTGCCTGGGGAGGAAGCTGGATCAAAAGGAACATTCAAGGACTTAATAAAGATGTGATCAACTATGCCTGGTCATTCGAATTGATCACACCAGAAAATGGCATTCTCCTTGAAAGTTCAGGTGTACTGCTTGAAACAAGTTTTGACTCGTTAATGTTTGTCGCCGGAAAAGAAGTTCTGGGAACGGACGCTTCGATTTTTGGAGACCTATTCCCCATCCGATTCGACTTTCTGGACACCTTTGATGGCGGAAATCTTTCTGTGCAATGTCACCCGAGAAAAAAATACATACGCGAACATTTTGGCGAGGCGATAACACAGGAAGAAACCTACTACATCCTTGACCGCCAGAAGGAATCCAAAGTATATCTTGGCTTTAACGAAGGTGTAACCCCAGACCAGTTTGGCGCTGCCCTAAAACGGAGCTTTGAAATGAAAGAAACATTTGATGTCGACCGATACATCCAGTCATTTGTAACCCAGAAGCATGATCTTTTCTTGATCCCGCCCGGCACTATTCATGCGTCAGGAAAAGATACGCTTGTCCTTGAAATTAGCTCCACGCCATACATCTACACCTTTAAGTTGTACGATTGGCTTAGGCTGGACCTTGATGGCAAACCACGCCCTATGAACATTGATCGTGGTTTAGAAAATCTAGCCTTTGACCGTTCTGGAGCAGCCGTTGATCGGGACCTCATTTCCAAACCAAAACTCCTCGAGACGACGGAAGCGTACGATTTGTATCAGTTGCCAACCCACCCAGAACACCTTTATGAGATCCACCGCTATAAGATAAAAACAAAGGCAAACATCAGAACCCATGATAAGGCTCACGTACTAAGCCTTGTGGAGGGAAGCTCTATTGAAATAATGGTTGGCAAAAAGAAATTTGAATATCAATATGCAGAAACGGTTCTCATCCCCGCAGCGGTACAAACGTATACCGTTACCAACTTAGGTAGTAGTCCGGTGATGATGATACTGGCGTCGATAAAATAATCATCTCGTTTAGGTTTAGGGTAAAGAAGGCCGTGTCACCCGCATATAGGGTGCACGGCTTTTCCGATGCGGTGATTCAAGGGCGTCATAGAAAGATGGAGCCCCGTTCGCATTCGGACAGGTTTTAATCGCAATTTGCTTATCTTATTACATTTGCCACTCGCACCTTCGGGTGGTTTTTTGTCCCAACTGTCCCCCATATCCCATGAAATCTTGTTCTTTTTTTCCCTTTCGGGTTGGTATCGCATTTTTCATTTATACCTCGATAAGTTGGGCTATTAATCTGAAGCCATCGTCCGCTCAGGGAACGATCTGGCAGATTGGAAAAAGTGATAACAATGGAAAAGAATTCGCTTTGGCCCCGCGGGACTTTCAAAAGTTCCTCCCAAGTGACTTTGGATGGGAAGACAGATTTTTCCTCCCCGGCAATTCCGACCCCCTGGTCGATTGGCCTTATGTCATGCCTGGCCCTAAGGACAAGTGGGGTGGAACAGGCCCAACATCCGGAGTACGAACGAATGAACTTAACATTCTGTTTGGTCTCCCTAAAAAATCCGATGGCGGCGCCTGGACACTTGTCATAGACCTATTGGATACGCATGCAAAGTTACCGCCTTTGCTAAAGGTCTCCGTCAATGGAAACGCTCAGAAGTATCGACTTCCTGCCGGTGGCGAAATCGTTCCAACACTGGATAGTTTAAGCCACGCAAGGGAACACATTCTCGAGATCCCGCTTGAATCACAATGGATCAACGAAGGCGGAAACGAAATTAAATTGACCATATTAGATGGCGGGTGGCTCATGTTTGATCAGATCCGCCTGGAAGGACCTCCTGGCATTTCACTGAATGCGAATAAGAGCGTCTTTATAAGAAGTATAAACCCGGCAGACTATGAAATCGTGAGGAATGCAAAACACTTTCAGCCGTTGTTAGTAGATGTCGAACACCTCTCAGGTAATCCAACGGTTGAAGTAAAGCTGGACGACAAATTAATTCTTTCCCAAACTATTGAAAGAGGAAGGTATCAACTGGAAGTCCCTATGCCATCCGTTACAACGAACACGAGGAGCAAGTATGATGTCCTCGTCGATGGCAAATTGTTGCAGTCTGGCTTTGTTGCGCGGTCGCAGCATCATCTTATATCGCCGGCGATGTACGTGGACACCAAAATTGGCACTGCCCATTCCCGCTGGATGATTGCGCCGGGGCCCTGGATGCCCTTTAGCATGGTGAAAATAGGCCCAGACAATCAGCCTGCTGGTTGGATGGCAGGCTATGATCCATCCATTGAAAGCGTTGGTGCTTTCAGTCACATCCATGAATGGACGATGGCTGGGGTTGGCATGATGGCAGCCACGGGGCCGTTGAAGATCAAGGTGGGTGACGACGCACATCCGGGAGAAGGCTATCGCTCCAGCATTGACAAGCTCTCGGAGGAATCGCCACTAGGATATTACAAAGTATTGCTCAAAGACTATGGGGTTAAGGCAGAACTTACGGCGACCACCCGGTGCAGTTTCCAACGGTTCACGTTTCCTGGAAGCATTGATTCACGGATCATCGTGGATTTTCAAACGCCAGCCGAGTATCGATACGACATCAAGGAGATCGCGTTTAACAAAATCGACGACCACACGATCGAAGGACACAGTGTTCAACTGACACCACGCGCTTGGGGCGACGACGCGAGCCAGGAGTACACGATTCATTTTGTTATTGAATTCGACCAACCCTTTACGAAGATTGGTTCTTGGTTGAATGATTCCATTTCAACACAGTCAAGCGTGATCGCAAAAGATGTCGCGGATGCAGGGGTATATGTTGAATTCGATACAAGAATAAAAAAAACCGTTCAGGTCAGAACCGGAATCTCATTTGTAAGCCTGGAGAATGCAAGGGCCAATCTACATGCTGAAGTCATTGCACCCTTTGGATGGGACTTCAATGCGGTTCGGGAGAGTCAGGTAAAGGCGTGGGATACTTTGCTTGGTCGTATTGCCATCACCACCAACGACCGGCGGGAAAAAGTACGATTCTACACGAACATGTATCGTGCCCTTTGCAGCAGAAATACATTTAGTGACATAAACGGTGAGTGGATCGATGCCACGGAGCAGAAACAAAAAATGCAGGCCGGAGACGTCGCCCTTGGATGCGATGCGTTTTGGAATACATTCTGGAACCTAAACCAATTTTGGAACTTGGTCACACCCGAATGGTCTTCTCGTTGGGTCAAATCACAATTATCGATGTACAAAGCAAATGGCTGGCTGGCAAAAGGACCAGCAGGCATGGAATACATTCCCGTCATGGTCGCTGAACACGAAATTCCATTAATTGTCAGTGCATACCAAATGGGTATTCGCGACTTCGATGCGACTACCGCTTTTGACGCCGTCAGCAAAATGCAAACTACCTTGCCCCAGAAGGTCGGCGGAGGCCTCGCCGGAAACGCCGACCTCGCTGCCTATCTCCAATATCATTATGTTCCATATGACAAAGGAAGATTCTCGAACTCATTAGAGTATTCATACGATGACTACGCGGTTGCACAATTTTCAAAAACACTTGGTCGAACAAAAGACTATGATGTCTTTAAACAGCGTTCTGAGAATTGGAAAAATGTAATCGATCCTGAGACAGGCTACGCACGACTCAAAGATTCCAACGGAAAGTGGATGTCCGATTTTGATCCCTTCAAGTCTGGTGCAAACGAACATTACGTCGAAGGAAACGCATGGCAACTAACATTTTTTGTTCCTCAAGATGTGCCTGGACTGGCCTCATTGATTGGCAAAGATCATTTCGTAGAGCGGCTGAATTGGGGATTCGAAGAAAGTAGCAAACTAAGATTCAATGCGCCGGGCGACCAGTATTGGGACTATCCCGTTATTCAAGGCAATCAACAATCCATGCATTTCGCTTTTTTGTTCAATTGGGTTAATAAACCATGGTTAACGCAAAAGTGGAGTCGCTCTATACTTGATCGCTACTACGGGTTTGGCGTTTCAAATGCTTACTTAGGCGATGAAGATCAAGGACAGATGAGTGCCTGGTTCATCATGGCCACCCTGGGATTGTTTCAAACAGACGGTGGATGCTCGATAAATCCCATCTATGAGATAGGAAGTCCACTGTTCGAAAAGGTATCGATTGATTTAGGACAAAAATATGGCCGTGGCAAATCATTTACGATTGAAGCACATCACGCGTCCAGAGACAACAAATATGTTCAAAGCGCGACCCTTAACGGCAAGCCTTTGACCACCTGTTGGTTCCCATCTTCAGAATTGCTCAAGGGCGGCAACCTGATCCTTGAAATGGGCAACCAACCAAACATGAAGTGGGGTTTGCAGACACCACCCGTGTCACATTAGTGCTTAGGGTTGCCGCATCGGGCTGGCGAAAAATTGATTAAGGAGTTTTGACGGTGGCCGCAAATCTTTTACTTCGCCTCACAACCCCCTTCTCCCTGCGCCCATTTTTCAAGCGCAGTCACGGCATCATACAAGACGCCGGCCGAGCCTCGAAATGTTCCTGATCCTTTGGGTTGATTGTCGGGCGTGTACCATTCGAAAAATCCGTGATTGGATCGGGCACGCTGAATCATGGGCGCGAGTTGTTGTGTAGCTTCCTTCACGTAGCCAAAGCGTACAAGCTGCGTAATCATCCTTCCACCAAACCAATCCCAGTCACCGCCATTCTGATATCCAAACGGCCCCATGCCCTTGTTGGCAAAAAATCCTTCAGGGTAGGTTGGATACAAAGTAAGTCCAATCGTTGCAGCGTTCGCTGCTTTCATATTTGAGATCATTTTATCAAGAGAAGCCTTCACTTCGTCTTTTGTCAGCAACCCAGCCTCGATGGCAACGGCAGTTCCGCCATGATAGTAAATAATGTCTTCGTTAAAGTCGGCCGGAAAAGGCGACCCATCTAAGTATATGTGCGGCCTGAATTTTTGCCGGTCTTGATCCCATAAGTGCTTTCGGACATTCATTGCAATGGAATCTCGCTTCGGTTGCCAGTCTGATCTTTTATTCGGAAACATTGCTAAATAATTATCAATGGCAATTAGGAACATTGCATTGTCATAAACATCAATGGCATAGTGCGTTTCCTTGGTGATGTAAACGCCCCATTCATGTTCGGGTTGAACATCCCCCCAATCCGCTGTCGTCGCGCCGTACAGCAGACCATATTCTCTGTTGAACCTGTGGTCCAATAGATATTGCAGACATAGATGCAGTCGCTCCCCTACGTTCCTTTCACCAACGCGCTGATGGAGGATTGTTGAATCACCGGTCGCCTGAATATATCGGAACACGGCTTGAACCAGAGATGACTCCTGGTCGGTCTCGACTGTATTCTTATGGCCAGCATAACGCGGTTCCAGCGGTGAAAACCTGTATTGATAACCAACGCCTGCTTTTGCGACAGGAATAAATCCGTCGATGATGTTGCCGTCCCCAGCCTGAAGTGCAAAAAAAACCAATAGATTTTCCCGCAACAAGGAACTGGGATGAACGGCAGCGGCCAATGTGATAAATGTATTGTAGTCCCGTATCCAAACTTCACCATAGCCGTCGCCTGCGTTGAAACCGGCCTTAACCACATCGCGGCTTAGATTTTTTAGAAAGGTATAGTCCTCGTTTACACAAATTGCTTTCGCAAGTTCTTTGTTCCTTTCGTTCCTGCAGGATGTGATGAATACGGTCAATGTGAGATAAACCAGAATAACATATCTCCTATCAAAACCCATAGGCTTCAATAACACTCGATTGGAAGCGAAACAAATCATAGCCATTGGAATATATAATCGCCCAAACTCATGAA